>JBIKXY010000004.1:0-39659 GCA_044355515.1 Pirellulales bacterium | reverse complement strand
GGCGGGCCGCACGACCTGGTGCTGGTCGACCTGCAGTCGCTCGCCGAGGACCCGGCCGTGGTAGTCACCCGGGCCCGGATGCTGGTCGATGCCGGCTTGGCCGCCGGGGCGGGGAAGCCAGCTGCGATCGTGGCCTTCGGGCCGCACGTGGCCCGGGAGCGGCTGGCGCTCGCCCGCGACGCCGGCGCCGACGACGTGGTGAGCCGGGGCGAACTGCTCGGCGGCTTCGCCGGTCTGCTCAAGCGCTGGCGACCGCCGGCCTAGAGAAAAAGGTGCCGGCCACCACATCTGGAGAAGATGCCAGATTGCCCAGATTTGGTGGCTGGCACCTTGCTCTTCTACCGCCGGGACTGCTGCAACCTCTGGCGCTCCTGAAACGCCTCGGGGATGATGAAGTCCTCGGTGACGCTTCCGTCCGGCTCCGGGATGAACTCCAGCGTCTCGATGAGCGGGATTTCAACGTCTTTCTTCCGGATCAGTGCCGTCAGCGTCTTGGGAGAGATTCGCTTGAGATTCGGAAGATAAACAGGGCCTGTGCGCGAGGCGAGAGCTGTCGCCACGGCGACCGACTCGGGGGAGTCGAGGGCGGTGACGGCGCGGAGTGTGAGTGATCCGCACTTCAAGTCCGCCATCGCCTTGCAGCTGTCGACGTCGATCGCCTTCAGGCCATCGAGGCACAGCGATTCACCCTTGAACTCCGCGAGCGCCTTGGCGGTATTGCTGTCGAGCCCATTCAAGCCGAGGTGCAGACGGCCCTTGTACTCCGAGAGTGCCTTGGCCAAATCAGGGTCACAAGTCGTCAGGCCGGAGAGAATCATTTCTTGGCCTGGGAACGTCGCGAGTGCCCTCGCCGCCGCCACATCAAGGGTGCCGAGGTGAGGCAAAAAATGCCATGCGCGACGAGCCTCAGCTTCACGAATTCCTGGGCCGTGTCGGGACTGAGCGTCTTGAGCCCGTCGATTCGCACAAACTTGCAGTGGCCCTTGACGAGCTCCCGGGCAGCCTCAGGAGTGAGCGCGGGCAGGCCGTCGAGTTCGAGCGTTCCCTTGAAAAGCGCAAGCGCCTTGGCGGTTTCGGCGTCAAGGGTCGTCAGGCCGTTGAGCCGCAGCCTTGCCCATGACTCGAGGATCTCCACCGTCTCCTTGTGGTTGACAACCATGGCTCTGCTTCGTTCATCGGGGTATCGCTGAATGATTTGCTCCGTCAACGCGTGTTCGACCAGCTTCCGGGCCTGCTCGGGCGTGAGGCTCTTGATCTGGTTCGTGTCTTTGGGCAGCTCGTCGGCGCGGGCCGGTGCCGCGAGGCTCACCGCCACCAGGAGCCCGGCGAGGCCCGCGGCCGCGAACGCCGGCAGCGGCCAGCCGCTGGCCCGCGGCTCGACGCCCGTCACGAGCCGGCGAATCCGCGCCAGGAGCGAGCCGTCGGCGGCGGAAAGTGCGACGGCCGCGGCGGTGCCACGGAGCTCTTCCACCGCCACGAGCGCCCGGCCGTAGGCCTCTCGGCCACCCGCGGTCGCCACGACGAGATCGTCGCAGCAGTGCTCCCGCTCCACCCGCAGCCGGCCCGAGAGCCACCACACCGCCGGATGGTAGAAGCCGAGCGTTTCCACGAGCACCTGGAGCATGTGTACGAGGAAATCCCCCCGCCGCACGTGGGCAAGCTCGTGGAGCAGGATCGTTTCCAGCTGCACGGGCGGCAGCGACGTGAGGAGCGCCACCGGCACGAGCATCACGGGCGCGAGCCACCCGGCCACGGCCGGGACGGTGCAGGCCGCCGATGCGAGCACCTTCACGGGCCGCGAGAGCCCGAGCCGACGGCCGGCCCGCTCGACGAGCGCTGCGACGTGGGCCGGCACGGCCACGCCCGCGGCCACCAGCCGCCGCCAGGCGAGCCAGCCGACAAGCGGCCGCGCGGCACAGGCCATCACGCCCACGAGCCATGCGGCGACGCACCAGCCCAGCCACGGCCGGAGCGTTTTTCGGAGTGGAAAACTGCCGGCAACGATCGCGGTCACCTGGTCTGATTCCCCCTTGGGGACCCTGCCAGCGTGCGCGTGCCCGGGCGGCACGATCGGCCCGGACGCCGTCACGCGGTCCGCGGCCGGCCCCAGACCGCGCTCTCCAACGGGGAGGGCCGCCAGTTCAGCGGCGTTCGCCAGTGCCGCAGCGGGCGAGAGATCCACGAGGCACCAGGTCGCCACGGGCAGGGCCACGAAGGCCACGAGGCCGCCGAGGAGCAGGCCGTGCCGCACGGCAGGGGCGGAGCGGCGGGCGAGCCAGAGCGCTGTGGCGACGACGGCCGCGACGGCGGCGAACTGCCAGAGCGAGTGCACGAGCACCCAGCCGAGCCGCTCGACGGCGGCGGCGATGGCGGAAGAGTCCAAGAACTGGTGCAGCGTCATCGTCGGCTCCTGCAGCGAGGAAGGGGTTGGTTTCCAGGGATTGGGGTTCAACCGTCGCGCCGGCCGCTCAGGGCCGCTGTTTCTCCAGCCGGTCGAGCAGGGCCCGGGCCTCCGCGATCTCCTCCGGCGTCGCCCGGCCGCGGGCCAGCGCCTGGAGCGCCACTCGCATCGCCGAGCCCTCGTAGACCTTGTCGATCAGTTCACCGAGCAGGCTCCGGCGGGCCTTCGCCCGGGTGAACTTGGCCCGGTAGCGGTGGGGCGAGGCCTGCTCGTCGCGGACCAACAGGCCCTTGCCGAGCATCAGCGAGAGCATCTTCATCGTCGTCGAGTAGGTGGTGCCCTTGTCGGCCGCCAGCCGGGCATGCACCTGCCCGACCGTGCAGGGCTCCAGCTCCCAGACGATCCGCAGGATTTCCAGCTCCACCGCGGTGGGCTGGCTCGAACCAAGGTTCCGCATCTCCGCCGTCTCCTCGGGCCCGCGGCCGCGAAAGCGAAGGCTTTCGCTTGGCTCCGAGCAACGTAGCGAAGGATTTCGCTAATCGTCAAGGCCGGGAGGCCGGCGCCGCTGGGCGGGCGGGGGAGGCGGAGCTCGAGGCCTGCCCGTGCGAAGGGGTGCTCAGCTCCGGCGCCGGTCAGCCGCGGGGGAGGGGAGGGCAGGCGTTCCGGGTGCCGCCGATTGGGTGCCGCCGATTGGGTGCCGGGAAACGGCGCACGCGGCTCTCGAGCCGCCCAGCAGCTCGGAAATGGCTGCGGACGTGCTGGCGGAAGTGCCATTGCCCGGACTATGCTTGAGAAATCCGACCATGACAGGATCTCACATGACGGTAGTTCAACAGATCACTCGCGAAGTTCAGTCTTTGCCCGAGGCTATCCAGCGGGAAGTGCTCGACTTTGTCGAGTTTTTGAAGACACGAAGGCTGCCTGTTGAAGATGAAGGGTGGAGCGGATTTTCGCTGGCGCACGCGATGCGCGGTCTGGAAGATGAGCCTGACCTCTATTCGAGCGCCGATATCAGGAATCCCGCTCCATGATCAGTGAGGGGCTGGTCGTCTTGGTGCCGTTTCCGCAAGTCGAGCCGGAATTCCAAGGAAAGATCCGTCCGGCAGTCGTGATCAAAAGAGTGCCCGGAGGGTATGACGACTGGCTCATCTGTATGGTGTCGTCGCGGCTCACCCAGTCGCTCGACGGCTTTGACGAAGTCATCTCGAACGACAACGCTGATTTCATCACGTCCGGGCTGAAGGTGAGCAGCGTTATCCGCGTCGCCCGGCTCGCTGTGTGTCATGGTTCCGCGCTGCTTGGAGGCATCGGGCGGATCGATGACGACCGGCTGCATCGCGTTCGGAATCGTCTTTGCGCGTGGCTTTCGTCCGGTCCGTAAGGCGACGACAAAAGAGCTGCGTCCCTCGCGTCGGCCCCGAACCGCTTCCACTGCGTGGCGCGGTTGGCCCCGGGGAGAGAGCGGCTGCGATCAGGCCGCCGGCGAGCCGGGCTCGTCGAGCACGACCTCGTCGAGCGGCGTGCCATCCACGTCCTGGCGGAGCACGAGATAGGCGGCCGTGGCGATTGCCCAAAAGTAGCCCCAGCCGAACGAGGCCAGGAGGTTTGCCAGGCCCCGGGCCCAGAACCGCATCGCCCCCAGGCCCCAGGTGTCGGCCAGCGGCCCGCCCGCCGACAGGCCATCCACCACCGCCGCGGTTCGGTCGGGGCCCATCCCGAAGCTCGCCGCCCAGATCGCCAGGGTGCCGGTGGCGTCGGCAAACAGGCCCGCCGCCGCGAGCGCCGGCACCGACACCAGGAGCCCCACGAGCAGATAGAAGGCGTAGTGCAGCGGCCGCTGGTAGAGGTAGGAAAAGGCGGTCGAGATCGCCTGGAAGCTGTCGCCCCGCTCGACGCCGATCGCGGCCACCATCAGCGGCCAGCCGGCCACGAGCCCCACGGCCAGGATCGCCAGCACCACCGCCCCCAAGAGCACCAGCGGCCAGACCGCCCCGGCGAGCGACAGGCCCCAGCCAGTCCGCATCGCCAGGCCGAGCACCGCCCCGGGCACGCTCAAGGCCGCGATCCCGACCAGCACGAACAGCACCGAGTTGAAGGCCGGCGGCCACTTCCGCGAGCCATAGGCCACCGCGCCGAGCGGGCCGAGCGGCTCCTCGCCGGCGAGCTTGAGCGCGACGCACCGCGAGATGGCGGTGCCGAAGATCGCCCACACGAGCACGAACCAGCCCACGCGGGCCAGGGCCGCCCCGGCGACGGCCAGATCGGTCGTGGGCCGGAATGGCAGGGCCACCAGTCGGGCCGCCTCGGCCATCGGCTCGGGCACGAACCGCGTCACTCCGCGGAGCCAGCCGAGCGTGCCCTGGCTGGGCAGGAGCGGATCGGCGTTGACCAGTCCGCCGTCATCGGGCGAGGGCAGGGACAGGCCGCCGCCGCGCACCGCCGCAGCGGCCGCCGGCACCACCAGCCCGGCCCGGTCGGCGGCCGACCAGCCCGCCCAGACTGCCGCGGCCCCGAGCGCGGCCAGCAGGATCACCGTCGGCGAGAAGGCCGCACCGGCCGCCCGCAACAGGATCCACCAGGGGAGGGCGTCGCTCCAGCGGATCTCGTGAACAATGCTGCCGGACGGGGCAGGGGCGCTCGTCATGGGTCACCTGCGAGGACTGCGGGCTACCGTCGCCCACCGGGCCGGGAGTATACGCCGTGGCCGCCAGACCGTCAGTCCTCGTCGGCTGGCGGCGGTTCACCCTCCCCCTCGTCCTCGTCGCTCCGCCGCGGCTCCGGCACCGCGTACGACTCGTCGAGCCAGCGGCCCAGGTCGATCAGCCGGCAGCGGTCGCTGCAGAACGGCACCGTCGGGGTCGTCTCCAGGCTCACGGCGGCATCGCAGACCGGGCAGCGAGGCATGAGATCAGTCCCCGCCCGAGCCCTTGGCCGCCGTGCCGCCGGAGTCCGCCTTCTTGCCGCCCTCGGACTTCTTGCCCGCGTCGGCCTTGCCGCCCCCGGAATCGGCCGCGGCCCCCTTTTTGTACGACTCGCTCCGGTAGTCGGTCTTATAGAAGCCCGAACCCTTGAAGACGATCGCGCCGCCCGAGCCGATCAGGCGGCGGAGTTTTTTCTTCTTGCACTTCGGGCAGGTCTTCTTGACCTCGTCGGTCATCGACTGGAAGAGCTCGAAGGCGTGGCCGCAGCCATCGCAGACGTAATCATAGGTGGGCATCGCTCACTCCTTGGCCACGATCACCTGGGCCGGCCGCACCACCCGGTCGTGGAGCGTGAAGCCCCGGCTCACCGTTCCGACCACCGTGCCCGCGGCCTTGCCGGGCACCGCCAGTTGCTGGATCGCGTCGTGCACGGTGGGGTCGAAGGGCTGGTCGTCGGTCGGAATCGGATGGCACCCGTGGCTCAGGAGCAGCTTTTCGATCTGCTGGGCCGTCATCCGGAAACCTGCCCGCAGGCTCTCGACGTCGGCGGTCTTCTCCGCGGCCTCGATCGCCCGCTGCACGGTGTCGAGCACCGGCAAGAGGTCGCGGAGCAGGTCGATCTCGCGATACTTCTGAGCGTCGTCATATTCGCGGCGGGCCCGCTTGCGGAAGTTCTCGAGCTCGGCCTGGAGCCGCAGCAGCCTGTCCTGGAGTTCGGCCGCGTCGGGGCCGCCGCCGGCTGCCTCCGCGGGCTCGATCGCCGGCTCATGCTCCGCCGTGAACTGGTCGTCTTCGGGAAGCGTCATGGGCGGTGCTCCTGGTCATCGGGGGGCGTGTCGCCGGCGGCGAGACTCTCCCGCCCCTGAAAATACTCGGCCAGCCGGCTGAAGAAGCTCGTTCGCTTCGGGCTCACGGTGGCATGCTCCTCGGCGGCCAGTTCCCGCAGCAGTTCCTCCGCACGGGGCGAGAGGCTCTTGGGCACCTCGACGTGCACGTGCACATGCAGGTCGCCGATCCCGCGGCCCCGCACCTCCGGCATGCCGAGCCCGCGGACGCGGATCACGTCGCCGGGCTGGGTGCCGCGGGCGATTTCGAGCGGCTTCGCGCCGTCGAGCGTGGGCACGTCCACCGTCGCCCCAAGCGCCGCCTGGGTGAAGCTCACGGGCACCTCGCAGTGGAGATCCTTTCCCTCCCGCACGAGGAACGGATGGTCCTCGATCTCGATCACGCAGTAGCAGTCGCCCGGCGGGCCCCCGGCGGCCCCCGGCTCGCCCTCGCCGGCGAGCCGCACGCGGACATCCCGATCGACGCCGGCGGGAATCGTCACCTTGCGGGCGGCCCGCTCCTGCGTGACCCCCTCGCCGCCGCAGGCCGGGCAGCGGTCGCGGATCACGGTGCCGGCGCCCCGGCAGGCCGGGCAGGTGGTCTGGAGCCGAAACACGCCGGCCGACTGGATCACCTGTCCGCGGCCGGCGCAGTAGTCGCAGGGCTGCGGCTGCGTGCCCTTGCGGGCCCCGCTGCCGTCGCACTCCCCGCAGGTCTCGTGCCGGTCGAACTCGACCGTCTTGGTCACGCCGCGGGCCGCCTCCACGAGCGAGAGCCGCACCTGGCAGAACACGTCGCGGCCCTTGCGGGCCCGCGACTGCCGCTGCCGGCCGCTGCCGAAGGCCTCACCGAAGATCCCGCCGCCGAACAGGTCGCCGAAGGCCTCGAAGACGTCCGAGATGTCGTTGAAGTCGTGCCGCCTGCCCCCCTCGACGCCGGCGTGGCCGAACCGGTCATAGCGGCTGCGGAGGTCGGAGTCGGAGAGCACCTCGAAGGCCCGGGCCGCCTCCTTGAACCGCGTAGCGGCCTCTGAGTCGCCCGGATTCTTGTCGGGATGGAAGCGGATGGCCAGTTTGCGGTAGGCCGCCGTGATCTCGGTGGCCGAGGCCCGCTTGCCGACCCCGAGCACTTCGTAGTAGTCGCGCTGGTCGACCATGGCTCCTCACCGGCCCAGAACGGCTCCGCCGCGGGCCTACCTGACGCTGCCTTCGATCTTCCGCTTCTTGGCTTCGTCCTTGTCGAGGTTGGTCACGAGCGCCTCGGTCGTGAGCAGCAGCCCGGCGATGCTCGCCGCGTTGGTCAGGGCCACCCGCACCACCTTGACGGGGTCGATGATCCCGGCCTTGTACATGTCGACGTATTCGCCCTTGTTGGCGTCGAACCCCACCGTCAGATCCTTGCCGGCAACCTCGTCGGCCACCACGGCCCCGTCGATGCCGCCGTTCTCGGCGATCTGCCGGATCGGGGCCTCCAGGGCGTGGAGGATGATGTCCACGCCGATCTTCTCGTCGCCCTTGGCCTGGGAGCGGGCCTTCTCGACCGCCGCGCGGCACCGCAAGAGCGCCACGCCGCCGCCGGCCACGATTCCCTCCTCGACCGCCGCCCTCGTCGCGTGCAGGGCGTCTTCGACGCGGGCCTTCTTCTGCTTCATCTCGGCCTCGGTGCCCGCCCCGACGGAAACGATCGCCACGCCGCCGGTCAGCTTGGCGAGCCGCTCCTGCAGCTTCTCCCGGTCATACTCGCTCTCGGTGTTCTCGATCTGCGAGCGGATCTGTTGCACGCGGGCCTGCACGGCCTCCTGCTTGCCGGCCCCCTGCACGATCGTGGTCTCGTTCTTGTCCACCGAGACCCGCTTGGCCCGGCCGAGGTGGGAGAGGTCGAGGCTCTCGAGCTTGAGGCCCAGGTCCTCGCTGATCAGGGTGCCGCCGGTGAGCGTGGCGATGTCGCCGAGCATCGCCTTGCGGCGGTCGCCGAAGCCAGGAGCCTTGGAGGCGCAGACCTTGAGCACGCCCTGAAGCTTGTTGACCACCAGTGCCGTCAGCGCGTCGCCCTCGACGTCCTCGGCGATGATCAAGAGCGGCTTGCCCGACTGGGCCACCTTCTCGAGCAGGGGGAGCAGGTCGCGGAGGTTCGAGATCTTCTTCTCGTGGATCAGGATCAGGCAGTCCTCGAGCTGGCACTCCATCTCGGCCGGCTTGTTGATGAAGTAGGGCGAGACGAAGCCCTTGTCGAACTGCATGCCATCCACGAACCGGACCTCCGTCTCGGTCGTCTTGCCCTCCTCGACGGTGATCACGCCGTCCTTGCCGACCTTCTGCAGCGCCTCGGCCAGCAGGTCGCCGATCGCCCGGTCGTTGTTGGCGCTGATGGCGCCGACCTGGGCGATCTCCTCAGGTCGCTCAACCTTGCGGGCCAGTTCGGCCAGCCGCTCAACGGCGGCCGCCGCGCCCTTCTCGATCCCGCGGCGGACCGCGGTGGGATTGCTGCCCGCGGCCACGTTGCGAATGCCCTCGCGGAAGATCGCCCGGGCCAGCACGGTGGCGGTGGTGGTGCCGTCGCCGGCCAGATCCGACGTCTTCGAGGCCACCTCGTTGACGAGCTTCGCCCCCATGTTCTCGAAGGCGTCCTCGAGATCGACTTCCTTGCTGACGGTGACGCCGTCCTTGGTCACCGTCGGGCCGCCGAACGACTTGTCGATGATCACGTTGCGGCCGGTGGGCCCCATCGTCACGGCGACGGCCCCGGCGAGCTTCTCGACGCCCTTGAGCAGTTTGGCGCGGGCGGCATCGTCGAACATCAGTTGCTTGGGCACGGCTATCAATCTCCTCGGAAGTCGGGTGTGGTTCGTTGCGAGACGTTCGCTCAGGGCAGATGAACAGCGATCAGCTCAACACTTTGGCCAGGATGTCGCTCTCGCGAAGGATTTTGACCTCGTGGCCCTCGACCTCGATGTCGCTGCCCGAGTACTTGCCGTAGATGACCTCGTCACCCACCGACACCGCGAGCGGCGATCGCTGGCCGTTCTCGAGAAGTTTGCCCGGACCGAGCGCCAACACGTGGCCCCGCTGCGGCTTTTCCTTGGCGGTCTCGGGGAGGACGATGCCGCCGGCGGTCCGCTCCTCGGCCTCGACGGGCTCGACCACCACACGGTCGTCGAGCGGGCGAATCTTCAGGGTCGCGGATCGGGTTTGGGCTGCCATGATCTGAGGTCTCCGAAAGGGATAAACAGGGTTGTGAAAAACGCTGTGAGTCGATTCGTTGGGGGCCGTCGTCGGTGCGGGTGCCAGCCGGTCACATCATGCCTGGCATGCCGCCCATGCCACCCATTCCGCCCATGCCTCCCATCCCGCCGCCCATCCCGTGGTGGTCGTGGCCGTCACCGCCGGCCTCTTCCTCTTCCTTCGGGATCTCGGTGATCAGCGAGTCGGTGGTCAGGAGCAATGCCGCCACGCTGGCCGCGTTCTGCAGGGCGGTTCGCACGACCTTGGCCGGATCGATCACGCCGGCCGCCACCAGGTCGCCATACTCGCCCTTGTCGGCGTCGTAGCCGTCGTTTTTGCCCTTCATCTGTCGGACGCGGTTGACCACCACCGACCCGTCCACGCCGGCGTTCTCAGCGATGGCGTCGAGCGGATACTTGAGCGCCTGCTTCACGATCGCCGCGCCCATCTTCTCGTCCCCCTCGAGGTCGAGCTTTTCGATCGCCTTCTCGCTCCGCAGCAGGGCCACGCCGCCGCCGGGCACGATGCCCTCGGCAAGCGCCGCCTGGACGGCGCTCTTGGCGTCGTCGATCAGGGCCTTCCGCTCCTTCATCTCGGTCTCAGTCACGGCGCCCACATTGATCTGGGCCACGCCGCCGGCCAGTTTGGCGAGCCGCTCCTGGAGCTTCTCGCGGTCGTAGTCGCTGGTGGTCTTGCCGATCTCGTCGCGGATCTGGGCCACCCGGCCGTCGATCGCGGCCTTCGTGCCACCGCCGCTGACGATCGTGGTGTTTTCGGCCTCGATGATCACCTTCTTGGCCCGGCCCAGGTCGGCCAACTTCACGCCGTCGAGGGAGACCCCGAGATCCTTGAAGATCGCCTGCCCGCCGGTGAGCACGGCGATGTCGCCGAGGATCGCCTTGCGGCGGTCGCCATAGCCGGGCGCCTTGACCGCGACCGACTGCACGATCCCGCGAAGCTTGTTGACCACGAGCGTGGCCAGCGCCTCCCCCTCGACGTCCTCGGCGAGCACCACCAGCGGCTTGCCGGCCTTGCTGATCGCCTCGAGCAGCGGCACGAGGTTCTTGGCGCTCGAGATCTTTTCCTCGTAGACGAGGATGTAGGGATTCTCGAGCTCGCAGACCTGGTTCTCGGCGTCGGTCACGAAGTGAGGCGAGAGGAAGCCGCGGTCGAATTGCATCCCTTCGACCACGTCCACCGTCGTCTCCGACTGCTTGCCCTCCTCGACCGTGATCACGCCGTCCTTGCCGACCTTGAGGAAGGCCTCGGAAAGGACGCTGCCGATCGACGGATCGTTGTTGCCGGCGATCGTGGCAATCTGCGTCAGCTCCTTCTTGTTCTTCTCGTCCACCTTCGTGGCCATGGCGAGCACGGCCTTGGAGACGGCCTCAACGGCCTTGTGGATCCCGCGGGAGAGCGCCATCGGGTCGGCTCCCGCGGCGATCATCTTCAGCCCCTCGCGGTAGATCGCCTCGGCCAGCACGGTGGCGGTGGTGGTGCCGTCGCCGGCCACGTCGTTGGTCTTGCTGGCGGCTTCCTTGACGAGCTGGGCCCCGAGATTTTCGTAGGGATCCTCGAGCTCGATGTCTTCGGCGACGGTGACGCCGTCTTTGGTCACCTTGGGGGAGCCCCAGCCCTTGTCGAGCACCGCGTTGCGGCCGCGGGGGCCGAGCGTGCTTTTCACCGCGCGGGCGAGCTTGGAAACGCCGGCGAGCAGGGGCTGGCGGGCCTCATCGTCGAACACCATCTGTTTTGCCACGACAATCTCCTCCGGAGGGCGGAACCGGCCCGGTCGCACACGACCGCATTTGGCAGGCCCGTGACGGGTTGCCCAGAGCGAATGCAACCCGCGTGCCGCTCAGACCGAGGGCTGCGGATCGCGGAAAAACATAGGGGAAAAAACCGGCTCTCCGCTCCTGGCAGCCTTCCCGACTGTGCCGTTTTGGCAGGAGGCATATCGGTTTGGAACGCTTGCATGGGGCATTCGCCCGGTGAGATCGACCTCGGCTGCGACGCGACCTGCGACTCACGGCGCCCAGTCGATCTCGCCTTCGAGCCCGCGGCAGAAGGCGGCCAGGAGATCGGCGGCCCGGTCGGCATCCTCGAGCGAAACCATCTCCACCGCCGAGTGCATGTAGCGGTTGGGGATGCTCACCAGGCCCGTGGCCACGCCGGCCCGCGTCGTCTGCAGGGCGTTGGCGTCGGTCGGCGTGGCCCGGCCACTGGCCCCGAGTTGGACCGGGATCCCGCCGACGGCGGCGGCTGCGAGCAGGCGATCGACCACGTGGGGATTCATGTTGGGGCCGCGATAGACGACCGGTCCCTTGCCCAGGCTGATGTCGCCCTCGCTCTTCTTGTCGATCGTGGGGCAGTCGGTCGCGTGGGTCACGTCGACGGCGATCGCCACCTGGGGATCGACGCCATGGGCGCTCGTCTGGGCGCCGCGGAGGCCGATCTCCTCCTGCACGGTGGAAGCCACGAACAGGCCGCAGGGCAGGGGACCGGCTGCCACCGCCCGGCGAAACGCCTCGATCACGACCCAGAGGCCGATCTTGTCGTCCATGGCGACCGACACGGCCCGGCCGTTCCTGAGTTCTTGGGCCTTGAGTTCGAGCGTGATCGAGTCGCCCACGCGGACAACCTTTTCGCAGTCGGCCTTGTCGGTCGCGCCGATGTCGATCCACAGGTCCTTCATCTTGGGCACCTGCTTCCGCTCGTCTTCGGTCAGCAGGTGAATCGGCTTGCGGCTCATCACGCCGGCGACCGGGCCCGTCGCCGTCCAGATCGTGACCCGGGCGCCGATCAGCTGGATCGGATCCCAGCCACCGATCGGCTGGACGGAGACGAAGCCGTCGGAGTCGATGTATTGCACGATCAGGCCAATCTGGTCGCAGTGGCCCGCGAGCAGCATCCGCTGGCTGCCGGCCCCGCTCTTGCCCGCGATCACGTTGCCGTGGGAGTCGGTGGTGAGCGTGTCGGCCGAGCCCTTGAGATAGTCCCGCACGAGCCGCTGCACGGGCTGCTCGTAGCCCGAGGGGCTCGGCGTGTGGAGGAGGCTCCAGAGAAACTCGCGAGCGGCGGAATCCATGGGGTCGTCATGCTCCAAGGGGGCGGGGTAGCGGAACGGGATCCGATCGTTGTACGCGATCGGCGCGGTGCGCGTTGATCTCGGGATGCCGGGCGCACGCCTTCGATCACATCACAGGGCACCTTGACGGGGGTGTGCGTGACGTCGCGGAGAGGTGGCGGTGAAGTCAGCCATCCGGTCCGTCACCCAGGCCGCGGCACTTGGTAGCCCGCGGCCAGGGCGGCGAACGCCGCGGCCGACGCGGCCGGATCGAAGCGGCTCTCCGGCTCCGCCGCCAGTTCCTCGGCCATGATGCCCGCCACGGCGCCGGCCACGCTCGCGGCGGCGGCCGCGTCGAGAAATAGCCAGCGCGAGCGGCGGGCGAGCACGTCCTCGACTGTGCGGGCCAACTCGTGCCGGACGGCGAACCGGACCATCGCCGCGGTGAAGCCGGGCAGGAGTTCGCGATCGCTTCCAGGCAGGGCCGTGACCGCAGCCGCCTCGCTGCCGTAGAGATGGAGGCCCGGCGGTTCCGAAAGCGGTGGCGTCGGCGTGCCCGGCGGGGGTGCGCCTGCGAGCCTGAGCGTGCGGGTCACGCCCGCCGGCCGCGCTGGCAGGAGCCCGGCGGTGAAGCAGGCGGCAAGCACGTCCTCGGCCATCGCCCGGTAGGTGGTCCACTTGCCGCCTGTGACCGTCACGAGCCCGTGCCGCGAGATCTCGATCGCATGCTCCCGCGAGATCCGCTTGGTGTCGCGGCCAGGAGCCTGCGGCGGCTTCACGAGCGGCCGCAATCCGGCCCAGGCGCTCCTGACGTCTCCACGGCCTGGGGGCCGGGCCAGATAGTTGGCAGCTTCGGCGAGAATGAAGTCGATCTCCGCGGCGAGCGGCCGGGGGTCTGGCTTGAGCGTGTCGGTGGATGCCGTGAGCGGGGTGTCCGTGGTGCCGAGGATCACCTTGCCGAGCCAAGGCACGGCGAACAGCACCCGGCCGTCGCTCGTCTTGGGCACGATCAGGGCCCGGTCACCCGGGAAGAAGTCGCGATCGACAACGAGGTGCGCGCCCTGGCTCGGCGTCACCATGGTCGCGGCTGCGGGGTCGTCGAGCCGCCGCACCGAGTCCACCCAGACGCCGGTCGCGTTGACGACACAGCGGGCCGCCACGGTGAACTGCCGGCCCGTCTCGCGATCATCCACTTCAACGCCGTGCACCCGGGCGGTGGCGGTGCCGCGGGCATCCTCGGCGAGGCCGACCACGCGGCAGTAGTTGGCGACCGCGGCCCCGCGGGAGGCCGCCGTGCGGGCCAGGGCCACGGCCAGCCGGGCGTCGTCGAACTGGCCGTCCACATACGTCACGCCCCCCGCGAGCCCCGCGGCCCGGGTGCCGGGGGCGAGTTCGAGCAGCCGGCGCGGGCCCGGCAGCCCGGTGCGGTCAAGCGCGGCAGTTCCGGCAAGCAGGTCATAGACGGCCAGACCCGCCCCGTAGAACCACCGCTCCCAAAGCCGGCCCCGCCAGCCGTACACGGGCAAGACGAAGGGCAGGGGGGAGGCGAGGTGCGGAGCGTTCGCCAAGATCACCGCCCGCTCGCGGAGCGCTTCTCGCACGAGCGACACGTTGCCCTGGGCCAGATACCGGACCCCGCCGTGCACGAGCTTCGTGGCCCGGCTCGACGTCCCCTTGGCGAAGTCGTCGGCCTCGAACAAGGCCACGGCCAACCCCCGGGCCGCGGCGTCGAGGGCCACGCCCAGCCCCGTGGCACCGCCGCCGATCACGACGAGATCCAGCGGCTCGCGCCGCGCGGCGAGCCGCTCGAGCGTTTCCTGGCGGCCGGTGGCAGGGGCTGTGTCAGGCATCGGAACCGGTCACCGGGGGCGGGCGGCATCACCGGGCCCACGGCCGGGCGATCCTCTTGTTATCCGCAGAATCGGCAAAACCCGCACTCCGCCTCCCTTTCTTCCGAGCGTGGGCTAGGCTCGGTAGGATCGCTCACGTACCCCTCTGGCCCCCCACAAGCCCCAATGAACGAGCCCGTCCGCGTCGGTGTCGTCGGCCTGGGCACGGTCGGCTCGGGCGTGGTCAGGCTGCTGGTCGGCTCCGCCGACCATATCACCCGCCACGCTGGCCGGTCGATCGTGGTCGAGAAGGCCGTCGTCCGCGACCTGGCCAAGCCCCGAAACCTGCCGCTGCCGGCCGACCGGATCTCCGACGACATCCGCACGATCTCCCGCGACGAGTCGATCTCCGTGGCCGCCCTGCTCGTGGGCGGCCTCGAGCCGGCTCGCTCCATGGCGATCGATCTGCTCGAGCACGGCAAGGACGTGGTCACGGCCAACAAGGCGCTCGTCGCCGAACACGGCCCTGAACTCTTCGAGTTGGCCCGCCGGCTGGGCCGGTCGATCGCCTTCGAGGCGGCGGCCGCCGGCGGAATCCCGATCGTCGCGGCCATCGGCCAGTGCCTGGCCGCCAACCGGATCGAGAGCATCCGCGGGATCTTGAACGGCACGAGCAACTTCATTCTTTCGAAGATGGAGGAGGAAGGGGCCGACTACGCCGCCGTGCTGCGGGCCGCCCAGGAGGCGGGCTACGCCGAGGCCGACCCGGCCATGGACGTGGACGGCACTGACGCCGCCCACAAGCTCGCGATCCTCTCCCACCTGGCGTTCGGCGTGTGGGTGCCCTGGGCCGACATCCCGCGCACCGGGATCGAGCAGATCGACCAGGGCCTCTTGGCCTATGCCGCCAAGCTCGGCTACCGGATCCGGCTCGTGGCCACGGCCGCGCGGGTCGATGGCCGGCTGGCGATGCGGGTCTCGCCGGCGCTCGTGAAAGTCGGCACGCCGCTGGCCGAGACCCGCGGCGCCTACAACGCCGTGAGCATCGTGGGCGACGCCGTGGGCCGGCTCTTCTTCCACGGCCTGGGCGCCGGACAGATGCCCACGGCCTCGGCCGTGGTGGCCGACATCATCGACACGGTCGTGGGCCGGGCGGCGATCACCTTCCAGGCCACCGGAATCCTCGACGCCGAGAGTCCGGCCGCGCGGATCGCCGGCGTCGAGATGCCCCAGCGGCATTTCCTCCGGATCCCCGTCCTCGACCGACCGGGCGTCTTGGCCGAAATCTCGGGCATCCTGGGCCGGCACGGAATCTCGATCGCCTCGCTGATCCAGCCCGAGACCGGAACGAGCAGCCCCGTGCCGCTGGTGATCATGACCCACCACTGCCTGCCGAGCGCGGTCGCGGAGGCCCTCGGCGAGATCAACCGCTCGGCCGTGGTCCAGGGCGGCTGCGACTGTCTGCCCGTGCTCGACGACTGGCGGCCGGCCGAGCCGCGGCAGGAGGCCCAAGCGCGATGAAGTGCGTGATCGTGATCCCCGACGGCGCGGCCGACGAGCCGCAGGCGACGCTCGGCGGCAAAACGCCGTTCGAAGCGGCGCACACGCCCGCCCTCGACGCCCTGGCCGCCCGCGGCCGCGTGGGCCTCACCAACCACGTGCCCGACTCGCTGTCCCCCGGCTCCGAGGTGGCCTGCATGAGCCTGATGGGCTACGACCCGCTCTTGTATTTCACGGGGCGGGCGCCGCTCGAGGCCGCGGCCAAGGGGATCGTGCTGGGGCCGCGCGATCTGGCCGTGCGGTGCAACCTGGTCACGATCCGCCAGCACGGGGCCGAGCGGGTGATGGAAGACTTCACCGCCGGCCATGTCACCAGCGAGGAGGCGACCGAGCTGCTCGCTGCCTGCCAGCGGGGCCTGGCCGCCGACTTCCCCGCGCTCGCCGCCGCCTGGACCTTCACGCCCGGCGTCAGCTACCGCAATCTTCTCATCTATCGAGGCGAGGGCTGCTGCGCCGCCCAGGCCGCCGAGGACCCGGCCGCAGGCCTGCCGCTCGGCACCGACCTTCGCACCACGCCGCCCCACGACCTGATGGACAAGCCGGTCAAGGACGCCTTCCCGCGGGGCACCGGCAGCCGGCTGCTCACCGAGATCATGGCCAAGAGCGCCGGCTGGCTCGCCGATCATCCGGTCAACCGCGAGCGTGTGGCCGCCGGGAAGCGGCCCGCCACGCATGTCTGGCTCTGGGGGGCCGGCCGGGCCCCGGCCTTCGAGCCCTTCACCGCCAAATACGGCTGCTCGGGCACGATGATCACGGCCGTGGACCTGCTCCGCGGGCTGGCGGCGCTCGCCGGTTGGAAGCGGCTCGAGGTCGCGGGCGCGACCGGCTACCTCGACACCGACTACGCCGCCAAGGGGCGGGCCGCGATCGCCGAACTCGCCACGGCCGACCTCGTCTGTGTGCATGTCGAGGCGCCCGACGAGGCCAGCCACCAGGGCGACGCCGCCGCCAAGGTCAAGGCGATCGAGGAGATCGACGCCAAGATCGTGGCCCCGCTCGTCGCCCATCTGGCCACGCAGGGCGACCACCGGATCCTCGTTTGCCCCGACCACCCGACCTTCATCGCCACCAAGACCCATTCCCGCGGCGGCGTGCCCTTCGTGATGGCCGGCAGCGGGGTGGGCCACAACGGCACCGCCGCCTACCACGAGCGGACGGCGGCGGCCACGGGCGAGCGGATCGAGCCGGGCTGGACGCTGATGGGCCGGTTCCTCGAAACGGTGCCTGGCACCAAATCTGGGCAAGTTGGGTAGTTAGGCGAAGGAGTCGATCGCATGGCACTGGTCGTCCAGAAGTTCGGCGGCACGAGCGTCGCCGACCCCCAGAAGATCAAGGCGGCCGCCGCCAAGGCGATCGCCCGCCACGACGCCGGCGACCAGGTGGTGGTCGTGGTCAGCGCGATGGGCCACCAGACCGACCACCTGGTCGAACTCGCCGGCCAGATCACCCCCCGGCCCAACGCCCGTGAGATGGACATGCTGCTCTCGACCGGTGAGCAGGTGAGCGTGGCCCTGTTCGCGATGGCGATCCAGGCGGCCGGCCGCGAGGCCGTGAGCCTGACCGGCGCCCAGATCGGGATCCGCACCGACAGCCGCCACGGCAAGGCCCGGATCAAGTCGATCTCGACCGACCACGTGCGGAAGCTGCTCGACGGCGGCGCGATCGTGATCGCGGCCGGCTTTCAGGGGATCGACCAGCACGGCAACATCACCACGCTCGGCCGGGGCGGCTCCGACACCACCGCCGTGGCGCTCGCCGCAGTGCTGGGCGCCGATCTGTGCGAGATCTACACCGACGTGGACGGCATCTATACGACCGATCCGCGGATCCTGCCGGCCGCCCGCCGGCTCTCCTCGATCGCCTACGACGAGATGCTGGAGCTGGCCAGCCTCGGGGCCGGCGTGATGCACTCCCGGTCGATCGAGTTTGCCAAGAAGTTCGGCGTGCCGGTGATGGTGCGGTCGAGCTTCAAGCCCGTGCCCGGCACGATGATTCTCCCGGCCGACCGGGCCAAGCCCCGGCCCGCCAGCGGCGTGGCGCTGGCCAAGGACGAGGCCCGGATCACCGTCGAGAACGTGCCCGACCAGCCCGGCTCGAGCCAGGCACTATTTTCCGCGCTGGCCGCAGCGGGGATCGCCATCGACATGATCGTGCAGAACGTGGGGCAGGGGGGGCAGGCCGACATCTCCTTCACCGTGCCCAGCGACGACCTCCACCAGGCGGTCGAGGCGAGCCAGCGGGTGGCGGCGGCCCTCGGCGCGGGCGGAGTGTCGCACGACGACGGGGTGGCCAAGGTATCGGTGGTCGGCGTGGGCATGGCCCGCGAGGAGGGGGTGGCGGGGCGGATGTTTCAGGCGCTCGCCGCAGCGGGCATCAATGTCCGGATGATCACCACCAGCGAGATCAAGATCTCGGCCCTCGTGAGCCGGGCCGACGCCCCGGCGGCCGTGGCCGCGGTGCACGCGGCCTTCGGCCTGGAGACGCCGACGCCGGGCGAGGCCGGCGATGCCGAGGATCACGGCGCCAAGCCCAGCCCGTTGGAGGTGGTTCGGAGGCTCGAAGGCATGGAAGACCTCGCCATCGAAGACTGCGTGCTCGATTGCTCGCAGGCGCTCGTCACGCTGCTCGACCTGCCCGACACGCCGGGCGTGGCCGCCGACGTCTTTGCCGAGGCGGGCCGGGCGGGATTGTTCGTGGACATGATCGTGCAGAGCCACCCCCGGGATGGCCGGGCGGAGATCTCCTTCACCGTGCCGGCGGGCGACGCCGAGCGGGCGGCCACCGTGGCTCGGGCGATCGCGGCAGCCCGGGGGGCGACCGTGGCCGATGTACCCCACGTGGCGAAGCTCTCGATCACGGGGGTGGGCATCCGCAGCCATGCCGGCGTTGCCGACCGGCTGTTCCAGCCGCTCGCCGAAGCCGGAATCAACATCGATCTGGTGAACACGAGCGAAGTCCGGCTCAACGTGATCGTGACGGCCGAGCAGGGGGAGCGGGCGCTGGCGGTGCTCCGCAAAGCATTCGGGTTGCCGGCTGCCGGCACGGTCACGGCCTGAGGCGGCCCGGCGGCAGGAAGCAGCCCCCTGCGGGAACGGCCCGCGTCGCTACCCGAGCACGTTCTCGAGCACGTCCTCGGCCACGTAGATCGGCAGGTTCGGCTCGCAGGTGACGGCCACCGCGATCGCGTCGGATGGGCGGGCGTCGATCTCCACGATCTCGCCGTCCTTGAGCACGCGGATCACGGCGTAGTAGGTGTGCTCCTTGAGTTCGGAGATCACCACGTCCTGAAACTCGCCGCCAAGCAGCTCGACGGCCGCCACGAGCAGGTCGTGGGTGAGCGGGCGGGGCGTCTGGTGGTGCTTCACACGGCGATCGATGCTCGTGGCCTCGAACAGGCCGATGATGATCGGGAAGGTGCGGTCACCATCGACCTCGCTGAGGTAGACGACCTGCTGGTCGTTGACCTCGCTGATGATGATCCGCGAGAGTTCCATCTGGACGCTCATGGCGTGCTCCTGACAGGGGACCGGCTCGACGCGTCCGCCCCGGCTGCGTCTGGCCTCGCGGTCAGTGTACCCCAGGACCGCCCGTGCCATCAGCCGGCCGCGGCCCCCTTGCGGGATCGCAATGCCGCGAGCGTCGCCTGGCCCTTGGCCAGCCGCTCCTCGAGCTCGGCGAGCTGGGCCCGCTCGGCGGCCACGACCGCCTCGGGGGCCCGGGCGGTGAAGGTCTCGTTGGCGAGTTTCGCCCGCTTGGCCTGGATGAAGCCCTCGGTCTTGGCGTTGTCTTTCTTAAGCCGCGCGATCTCGGCATCCACATCCACCAGGTCGGCCAGGTCCACGAACACGTCGCAGCCGGCGGCCGTGGCGGTGGTCGCACCGGCGGCGCCGGCGGCCGCCGGGCCGAGGGCCGTCAGCTCCACCGCGGCCATCGACTCGATCGCGGGCCGCATCGGTTCGAGCAGGTCGGCCACGTCGGCCGCCGCGCGGATCGCAGCTGGCACCTTCGTCCGCGGCGGGACGTTCTGCCGGGCCCGGATCTCGCGGATCGCCCCCACGACGGCGAGGAACGTGCCAAACTGTCGCTCGGTCCGCTCGTCGGTCCAGGCAGCCGGCGGCTCGGGCCAGCGGGCGAGCATGATCGACTCTGGCAGAGGGCCGGGATCGTCCCAGGGCATCCGCCTGCCGCCGGCAGTCTGGCGAAGCTGCTGCCAGATCTCCTCGGTCACGAACGGCATGGTCGGGTGGAGCAGCCGGAGGATCGTGTCGAGGCCGGTCACGAGCATCGCCCGGGCCTGGTCGCGGGTGGCCGGGTCGGCGAGCCGCGGCTTGCAAAGTTCGAGATACGCGCTGCAGAACTCGTCCCATGCGAAGCCGTAGAGGATTCGTGCGAGCTCGGCGTAGCGATATTCGTCGATCGCCCGGCTCGCCTCGCGGGCCACGCTCGCAAGCCGGCTGGCCAGCCAGCGGTCGGCGAGCTCGCCCCCGGCCACGACCTCTCCTGAAATCGGTCCGACCGGCTCGCCCCCCTCAAGGCCCATGAGCACGAACCGGGTGGCGTTCCAGAGCTTGTTGGAGAAGTTGCGGCCGGCCTCGAACTTCTCGCTCACGGCCGGGCCGCGGGGCAGGGCCAGGTCGGCCTCGCTCGCGGCCCACTGGGTGCGGAAGGGCTTGCCGCACTTGGGGCAGTCGACTCGCGGCTTCGTGCGGTTGTTTGTCGTCTGCTCCACCAGGTTGCCGCAGGTCGGGCACTGGAAGTCCACCGGCATCCGCACGTCCTGGGTTTCGGTGGCCATTCCGGCGAGGGCGAACCGCAGGGCGTCGGCGCCGAGAGCCTCGATCACGTCCACCGGATCGACCCCGTTACCCTTGCTCTTGCTCATCGTCTCGCCGTAGCGATCGAGGATCTTGGGGTGGATCGAGACTTCGTGGAACGGGATCTCCCCGGTGTCGAACACCCCCATGATCACCATCCGGGCAACCCAGAGCGTGAGGATGTCGCGGCTGGTGACGAGCGTGCTGGTGGGATAGAAGGCTGCGAGCTCGGACGTGGCGGCGGGCCAGCCGAGGGTCGAGTGGGGCCAGAGGGCCGAGGAGAACCAGGTGTCGAGCACGTCGGGATCGCGGACCAGCGGCCGGCCCGCGACCGTCGCCGTGGGAAGGTTCTCGGCGCTCGAGCAGACGAACCAGCCGCCGCCACCGTCGCTCGTCCAATGAACCATCTCCAGCCCGCCGAAGGCTGCTGTCAGATCGCTCTCCGCCACGCCGGCGACGTGCCAGATCGGGATCCGGTGGCCCCACCAGAGCTGGCGGCTCACCGGCCAATCCCGTTTCTCCGAGAGCCAGTCGAGGTAGCCCCTGGCGTAGCGGTCGGGGTGAATCCGGATCCGGCCCGAGGCCACCGCGTCGATCGCCGGCTGGGCCAGCTCGGCCATCCGGATGAACCACTGGTCGGCGAGGTAGGGCTCGATCGGCGTCTTCGAGCGGTCGGAGTGGGCCAGCTCGATCAGCCGGTCTTCGACCCGTTCCAGCTGCCCGGCTGCCTCGAGATCGGCCACGACCCTGTCGCGGGCCTTCTTGATCGTGAGCCCCTGATAGGGGCCGGCCGCGGTGTTGAGGGTGCCGTCGGGATTCAGAATATTGACCATCGGCAGGCTCTGCCGTCGGCCCACGTCGTAGTCGTTCGGGTCGTGGGCGGGCGTGATCTTCACGCAGCCGCTGCCGAGTTCGGGCTTCGCCCATTCGTCGGTCACGAGCGGAATCGCCCGGCCCAAGAGCGGCAGGCGGACCTGCCGGCCCGCCCGGGCCATCCGGGCGAGCGTCTCGAGCAGCGGCAAGAGGTCGCGGCGGCGGGCGGCCAGATCCTCGAGGGCCGCGTCGATCGCAGGCTGCTCCTTGCCCGCCGCGGCGGCCCGCTTGGCCCGCAGTTCCCGCTCGACAAGATCGAGCGCGGCGGCCGGATCGGGATGCACGGCCACGGCCGTGTCGCCGAGCAGCGTCTCGGGCCGCGTCGTGGCCACGGTCACGCTCAGGGGCTCGCCTGGCTGGGGATCGATCACGTCGTAGCGGATGTGCCAGAAGTGCCCCTTCACCTCCTCGTGAAAAACCTCGTCGTCGCTGACGGCCGTCTGGA
Organism: Pirellulales bacterium; assembly: GCA_044355515.1. Lineage (GTDB taxonomy): Bacteria > Planctomycetota > Planctomycetia > Pirellulales > UBA1268 > QWPN01. The sequence goes on along the minus strand of JBIKXY010000004.1, from coordinate 17,703 downwards.
GGAAGGTGTCCCAGTTGACCAGCCGCTTGCCGCGGCGGACGAGGCCCTGCTTGAAGAGCCGGAAGAAGGCCTCGCGGACGGCCGCCGCGCACTGCTCGTCGAGCGTGAACCGGGTGCGGTCCCAATCGCACGACGCGCCCAAGTCGCGGAGCTGGCCCAGGATTCGCTTCTCGTACTGCTCCTTCCAGGCCCAGATCTTCGCCACCAGGGCCTCGCGGCCGAGGTCATGTCGGGAAAGCTTTTCCTCCTCGAGCAGCCGCCGCTCCACGACGGCCTGGGTGGCGATGCCCGCGTGGTCCGTGCCGGGCATCCAGAGCGTGCGGTAGCCCTGCATCCGCCGGGCCCGCACCAGGATGTCCTGGAGCGTGTTGTTGAGGGCGTGACCGAGATGCAGCGCGCCGGTGACGTTCGGCGGCGGAATCACGATCGAGAACACGCGGCCGGCTGGCGTGCCGGGGGCGGGAGCCTCGGCGTGCCAGGCCCGAAGGGAATCCCAGAGGCCGCGGCAGCGGGCCTGGGCGGCCTGGTGATCATAGTGCTTGGCGAGTTCGGTCATGGCGCGGAATGGCTGGCGAAAGCCCCAGAGCGTAGCCGAAACCGCAGCGTTTTCACCACGTGGGTCAGCGGGCGGCGGCCTTCGTCGCCGGCGCCAGCCGGAACACGCCCTGGCCCGTGGGCGAGCTCGTGAGCACGTAGGCCTCGCCGTCGGCGTCGGTGCCGAACCCGAAGATTGGCAGGCCGTTCCAGGGGAGCTTCACGTTGGTCGCCTTGCCGGTGGCTTGGTCGAGCTGCAGGGCCCAGAGCCGGCCGGAGACGAAGTCGCCGTAGAGGTAGGCCCCGACCAGCTCGGGAATCGCCTGGCCACGGTAGACGAAGCCGCCGGTGATGCTCTTGCCGATCTGGTGGTCGTATTCCCAGACGGGGGCGATGAACGCGTTGGCTGTCGCCTCGCGGTTGCCGAACGGCCGCGTTCCCTCGCGGACGCTCCAGCCGTAGTTGCCCCCCTTGGTCACCACGTTCACCTCCTCCCACAGGTCCTGGCCGACGTCGGCGGCCCAGAGCTTGCCGGTGGCGGAGTCGAAGGCGATCTGCCAGGGGTTGCGGAAGCCGAGGGCGAAGATCTCGCCGCGGGCGCTGGCCGTGTTGACGAACGGGTTGTCGGCAGGGATTGCGTAGCCCTTGTCCTCGTCACGGCGATCGACGTCGAGCCGCAGGATCTTGCCGAGCAACGTGTCGAGCTTCTGGCCGTTGCCGAAAGGATCGTCGCGGCTGCCGCCGTCACCCAGTCCCCAGTAGAGGAAGCCGTCGGGGCCGAAGGCGATCGAGCCGCCGTTGTGGTTCCAGAAGGGCTGGTCCACCGCGAGCACGACAACCTCGCTCGCCGGGTCGGCGCGATCGGGATCGTCTGCCGTCACGGTGAACCGGGAAAGGTGCTCGACCCGCTTCTCCCCCTTGAGGCTGTAGGCGAGGAAGAACTCGCCGTTCTCCTTGAACTTCGGATGAAACGCCAGGCCGAGCAGCCCCTCCTCGTTGTATTTACCCCAGGGGGCCGTGCCGGGCCGGAGGTCGAGAAACAGCTTGCCGACGACCGACCCGGGCTTGAACACGTGAATCATCCCCGACTGGTCGAGCACGAACCGCCGGCCCGAGCCGTCGCCGGGGTGGGTGACCACGACCGGCCGGAGCGGGATCACCGGTCTGCCGTCGGCCGCCTCCGACTCCCAGCCCTCCCAAGTGGCACTTGGAAACGCCGGCACAGCCGCGACGGCCGCGGTGCCATCCTCGAACGGGATTTGGCCGCCATCCGTCGGCAGCGGCCGTACCTTGAGCGAGCGATAGGCGACCTCGTCGCCGTGGTCCTGGAGGCAGATGTGGCCGCGGTCGGCCAGGCCGAACTTCGGGAAGTCCGCGAACTTGCTCCTGGCCACCCGCTCGTCCCAATCCTTGCTCCCCTTCACGAACCGCTCGTAGACGACGCCGTTGACGGCCACCTCGCCGCCGCCGGGGGCGACGCGAAGGTAGACGTGGTTCCATTCGCCGGCCGGCCGCGTCGCATCGAGGTGCTCAGGCGGCTTGCGGCCCGCCGCCTCCTCGGCCTTGCGCACCCAGTCGGGCACCGTGGGGGCGTAAAGCTGGTAGAGCCAGCCCGTCTTCTGGGGATCCTTGCCGAGGGCGTTGTCGAGCACCTGGACCTCGGGACCGGTCTTCCAGGGCCTGTCCTCGTCCTCGCTGACGTGGAACATGATCCCGCTGTTGCCGCCGGGCGAGATCCGATACTCGAGCTGGAGTTCGAAGGCCCCGAACTGGTCGCGGGTGATGATGTCGCCGGCGCCCCGGGCCGCTCGCACGACCGCCCCGTCGCGGACCTGCCAGCCGGGGCCGAGCGAGTCCGCGCGGAAGTTGCGGAACGCGTCGGCCGACTGGCCGTCGAAGAGCAGCTTCCAGCCGGCCCGCCGTTCGGCCTCGGAGAGCGTATTGGGGGCTTGCTCGGCGAGGGCGGCTGGTGAGCCGAGGCTGAGCGAGAGACCGAGCAATAGGTAGATCGACCGGCGGGGCGTCAGCGGCATGGGGGCGTCTCTCCGGGGCCGGAAACGGTGTTCACCATCAAGGTACCGTGAAAAGCCGCTGAACGCCCGCTCCGCGGATTGTCGTCACTGCTCCTCGGGCAGATCGGATGGCGTCGCGTAGAGGGCATAGAGCGCCTGGGTGCCTGCCTCGGCCGCGCCGCTCTCCGCCAGGATTTCGTAGAGCTGCTCGGCCACGACGAGGCCGGGGAGTTCCAGGTCGCCGGCATGGGCGGCCTCGCGGGCGAGCCGGATGTCTTTGAGCAGGTGCCGCACGAGGAAGCCCGGGGTGAAGTCGCCCGCCAGGACCCGCGGGGCGAGGTTCGTGAGCCCCCAGCTGCCGGCGGCACCGCCGCCGATCACCTCCTGCACGAGTGCCGGATCGAGCCCGCCGGCCCGGGCATGGGCGAGAGCCTCGCACCAGGCGACCATCCCGACGGCCACCGCCACCTGGTTGGCGAGCTTGCACCGCTGGCCCGAGCCCGCGGGCCCGAGAAGCGTGGCCGAGCGGCCGAGCAGGGCGAAGAGCGGGTGGGCCCGGGCGAAGGCCGTCGCTTCGCCGCCGACCATGATCACGAGCGTCGCGTCTCGCGCGCCCACGTCGCCCCCCGACACCGGCGCGTCGAGCGAGTCCACGCCCCGCGCCGCGGCCGCCGCCGCGATTTTCTCAGCCAGCGTCGGGCTCGAGGTCGTCATGTCGATGAGCAACGAGCCGGGGCGGGCCGCGTCCACGAGCCCCGCGCCGGCCGGCACCCGCGGCGTGCCGCCGAGGTAGACCTCCTCGACGTCGACGGGCTCTCCCAGCATCGTGATCACAATCTCCGCCGCGGCCGCGACCTCGGCGGGCGAGTCGTGCCAGGTGGCCCCGCGGGCGACGAGCGGCTCGGCCTTGGAGCGGGTGCGGGTGAAGACGTGCAGCGGATGGCCGGCCGCCGCCAGGTGTCCGGCCATGGCCCCGCCCATGATTCCGGTGCCGATGAACCCGACCGGCGACGGAGCGGATGACGAACGAGTGGCCACGGATCGCCCTGCGAGTCAGCGAACGGCCAGGAGAAAATGGTGAAACGAGTCGGCGAGCGCCAGCCACGAGGCCTCGATCACGTTCTCGCTCACGCCCACGGTGCCCCAGACCCGTTCGCCGTCGGTGCTCTCGATCGAGACCCGGACTTTCGCGGCCGTCCCCTCCTGGGCGTTGATCACGCGCACCTTGTAGTCGGCGAGGTGCATCCGGGCGAGCGCCGGATAGACCGGCTCGAGCGCCTTGCGGAGGGCCGCGTCGAGGGCGTTGACCGGGCCGTCTCCCTCGGCCACCTCGTGCCGCGGGCCGCCCGCGACGAGGAGCTTGACCGTGGCCAGCGTGCGGATGTCCCCCTCGCCCCGGCTTTCGACGTCCACGTTGTAATGATCACGCGAAAAAAGCGGCTGGAACGTGCCGGCCAGCCGGTCTACCAGCAGGTCGAACGACGCCCCCGCCGCCTCGAACTGCCAGCCTTCGTTCTCGAGCCGGCAGACCTCGGCCAGCACCCGGTCGAGCAGCGCCCGGTCGTTCTTGACGTCGGGGCGGGTCACGAGGGCCGCGATGTTGGAGCGGCCGGAGAGTTCGCTCACGAGCACGCGGCGGGAGTTACCCACGGCCTCGGGCGGGATGTGCTCGTACGATTCGGCCGCCTTGGCGACCGCGTGGACGTGCATGCCCCCCTTGTGCGCGAAGGCGCTCGAGCCCACGAACGGTTGCCCGGGGCGGTACGACATGTTGGCCGTCTCGTAGACGAACCGCGAGAGCTCGGTGAGGTGGGCCGTGCCCGTGCTGCCGAGCACGGAGTGCCCCGGCAGCTTGAGGGCGAGGTTGGCGACGACCGACACGAGGTCGGCGTTGCCGCATCGCTCCCCGATCCCGTTGATCGTGCCCTGCACCTGCACGGCACCGGCCGTGACGCCAGCCAGCGTGTTGGCCACGGCCAGGTCGCAGTCGTTGTGGCAGTGGATGCCGAGCGCGACGGAAGTGCCGACGGCTGCGAGGGCGGCCGCAGCGGCCTTGGTCAGCGCCGCCACCTCGTCAGGGAGCGTGCCGCCGTTGGTGTCACAGAGCACGACCCGCGTGGCCCCGGCCCGGGCGGCGGCGGCCAGCGTCTCGGCGGCGTAGGCCGGGTCGAGCTTCCAACCGTCGAAGAAGTGCTCGGCGTCGTAGAAGACCTCGCGGCCGGCGGCCGTGAGGTAGGCGACCGTGTCGGCGATCATCGCCAGGTTTTCCTCGCGGGAGACGCCCAGCACCTCGGCCACGTGGAAGGCCGAGGTCTTGCCCACGATCGTCACGACGGGCGTGGCGGCGTCCACAAGCGCCTGCATGCCGGGGTCGGCGGCGGCCGTCATCCCGCGGCGGCGGGTCATCCCGAAGGCGGCGACCTTGGTGCGGCCGAGGTCGAGGGACCGCACCCGCTCGAAGAACTGGGCGTCTTTGGGGTTCGAGAGCGGATAGCCCCCCTCGACATAGTCCACGCCCGCCTCCGCCAGCCGCCGGGCGATGGCCAGTTTGTCTTCGAGGGAGAAGTTCACGCCCTCCCCCTGGGAGCCGTCGCGGAGCGTGGTGTCGTAGATCTCGATCGTGCGCATGGGTCGGTGGGCCGGTCAGCCTGCGGCGGCTCCAGTCAGGGCGGGACGCACATCGGTCTCGGGGAAATCCCGCCCTTTGTACAGCAGGGGTTCGTCCCGGAGTTTGGCGAGGGCGTAACTGAAGCAGTCGCCGAAGTTCAACGCCGCCGGATGGCCGGAACCGCGGCCGAAGGCGCGGTAGGCGGCCCGCGCCAGCCGGACCTGCGGCTCATCGACCGGCTCGATCACCAGCCGGGCTTCCCGGACGAAATCGTCGAACGCCAGGCTCGCCAGCGGGCTGCCTGTCATGTCGATCCGAATCGCCGATTCGAGCCATGTGGCCGCCGAGATGCGGCCCCCGCCGGCCCGCTCGATGGCCAGAGCGAACGCGGCCGCGTCATCCTCGGCGAACAGGATGGCCAGCACGGCCGAACTGTCGACGATCATCGGGGCAGCCCGCGGTCGTCGTAGAGCAACTCGGCGTGGTCGGAGGAACGGCCGGGCTCTGGCACGTGGGCGGCACAGAGCCTGCCGATCCCCAGCAACCGCTCAGCCATGCCCCGCGAAGCCGCGCGGCCAGCCTCGCGTTCGAGCCGCTCTTGAAGGGCCCGCTTCACGGCCTCGGTCAGGCTCTCGCCGGTTCGCTCCGACAGTTGCCGGGCGAGCGAGTCGGCCTCGTTGTCCTTGATGCTGAGCGTCACGGAAACCTTTCTTGACTTTGATTCTTCCTTGCTAGATTAACGGAGTCAGGGCTGCCGGACAACTGCCATCCCCGCGGGCCGGAGGCTCTCAATCGATGCACGGGAATCGCGTCCTCCATCACATAGCGTGGTCCCCTTGCCAGCCGCGACTGGCGGCGTTTGGTTTGGCCTGCCTCGGCGGTGCCTTCGCGACCGCCGCGATGGCCCAGGTCGTGGCAACCGGCGTGGTCACGCTCACGGGCACCGTCGAGTCGGTGACGAACGCGGGGCTTTCGATCCGCGACGCAGACGGCTCGTCGCGGCTCGTGCGAGTGCAGGCCAAGGGCCAGCGCGGCGTCGCCTTGGCCGATGGAACGCTGCTCGCGGCGCCGGTTGAGGTGCTGGTCAAAGCCGAGTTCGCCGCCACCGGGCTGCAACCCGGACAGGTCGTACGGCTCCGGTGCCGGTTGGATCGGGCCGGAAGGGCCGACGGGCCTGTGGCGGAGTTGACGACGCTCGATGCCGGCGGGGTCGAGCAGGGGGTGAGCGACGAGTCCGGCCCGGATCCCGCGGCGCGGAACGAGCCAGTCGACTGTGAGATCACCGCCACGGTGAAGGCCGCGTCTGCAAAGCGGCTCGTGGTGGAGCTGCCACGGGACAAGGCCTTTAACCGCAAGACCACGCTCTCGCTGCCGCTGGCCGCCGGGGCTCGGGCCCGGCTCGTGAGTGACGACCCCGCCCGGATCGAGCCGGGAGCGCGGGTGATTCGCCTCGAGGCCATGCAGCTCCAGTCCGGCGAGCTCGTGGCCCGCTCGCTCGAGGTTGAGAACGCCCCGGCTGCCACGGTGGCCGACAAGGGCGACGAGGCCCTCGAGCGGAAGTTTCGCGGGCTCTCGACCGAGGCCCCGGCCCGGCCGCGGCTGGTGCGGTCGGCACGCTTCGCCTTCATGACCGACGTCTCCGACCGGGAATGGGGCGTGATCAGCTTCAAGCTGGAGAGGATGGTTTTGGCCCTTGAAAGGTTTCTCGGCCGACGCATGACCGGCGTGGTGGAGGGCTTCGTGGTCCGCGATCTGGGGAACTTTCCGCCGGGCTTGATCGACGACCCCAAAGGGATCGAGAAGATCCGGCAAGGAGCGGGAGTGTGCGTCAACTCCCGGCTCGGGCCGCAGCGGCACGCGCGGCTCTATTCCTGCGCGGACCACGGCGTGATTCAGCATGAGTGCGTGCACGGCATCTGCCACCTCACCTTCGGCTCGACCGGCCCGACCTGGCTGACTGAGGGGCTGGCCGAGTTGGGCAACTACTGGAAGGATGGCGAGCGGGCGATCGACCTGCCGGCCCCGGTGATCGGCTACCTGCAAACCGCGACCCCCAAGCGGAAGCTGCTCGAGATCGCCATTCCCGGGCGGACCGACGCGGGCACCTGGCAGGACTACGCCTGGCGGTGGGCCCTCTGCCACCTGCTGGCCAACAACCCCAACTACTCGGACCGGTTCGTGCCGCTGGCCGTCGCCCTGATGGAGGAGCGGGAGGGAGTGTCGTTCGAGAGCGTGTATGGCCCCGTGGCCCGCGAGATTTCCTTCGAATACGACCGGTTCCTCGACACGCTCGGCAACGGCTACCGTTCCGATCTCACCGCCTGGCCGTGGCGGGAGAAGTTTCAGCGGCTCGGCGCCGCCGAGACGACGGTCAAGATCAAGGCCCAGGCCGGCTGGCAGGCTTCGCGGGTGCTCGTCGAGCCGGGGGAACGCCTCGAGATCGTCGCCGCCGGCACCTGGAAGATCGCGGCGGCCGGGAAGCCGCTCGACGCGGACGGGGAGAAGGACGGCCGCGGCCGGCTGGTGGCCGCCGTGTTCGCCGACGATGCCCTGGGGACAGAAATTCCGCTGGGGGCAAAGGCCACGCTCGAGCCGTCGGCTGCCGGGCAGCTTTTCCTTCGATGCGCCGATGCCTGGACGGAACTGGGCGACAACGACGGCGAAGTTTCCGTCACGATCCGCAGGGCCGAGTGAGGGAAATACCGCCGACCGGGGAGGAGAACCCCTGGCTCGCGCCGGCGGGCTCTTCTGGCCGCTCTCAGGGAATCGCAGGCGGGGGCGTTTCGAGCCGGTCGCCGAGGGCGGCGGCGAGATCGGGGAGGTCGTACTGTCTGAGAGCCCCGGGCAGGATGTTCGCCAGTTCCCGGTCGTGAAACCGGGCCTGCACGAGCGACCGCCACGACTCGAGCGAGTTCTCGAGCGTCACGCCCGCGATCTGCCGCTCGGCGTCGGCGAGCATCGCGGCGTGGAGGGCGACCGGGCCGGTCGTCTCGCGACCCTGAAAATACAGCGGGACAGGGCCGTAGGTAGCCCGGACCCAGGCGACCACGGCCAGCACGTCGTAGACCTTCTGCCCCAGGAGAGGCCGGTCGAGGAGCACGCCCTGAAGCGCCTCCTGCCAGTCGTGGCCGAAGAGCGGGGCCAGCTGCTCGTTGAGCCGTGCCTTCGGGGCCGATTCCCCGGTGCCACGCACCGAGATTACGAGCGCCCGCATCCCGCGGGCCAGGGCCGCGGTGCCGCTGCCGTCGGCCGCCGCGGCGAGGTCGCCGTCGGCCAGCACGAGCACGAGCGGCCGCGGGCCTTTCAGGGCCACGCCCGCCGGCGGCTCGGCGAAGAGGCCGGGCACCAGGATCCCCGGCTCGGTGGCGAACACCAGCCGCCGAAAGGGCGAGCCCTCCCGCCAAGAGGGCAAAAACTGCGGGACCGTCGCGGCCGGCACCGCGGCGGGCAGCTTCAACAGCCCGCGGACCGTGGCGGCCAGTTCCGCGGGAGTGCGGCCGTCGGCGAGCTTGGCCCGCTGCTCCGCGAGCAGGGATTCCTCCTCGGCGATCAGGTCCATCGTGGTCTTGCCCAGCCCCGCCCGAAACACGTTGCCCTCGGGCGTGCACTGCATTTGCTCCCGCGACAAGAGCCGCGAGGGCGTCTCGGCCGGGGCCGCGGGGTCATCCTTGAGCCAGCGGTTCATCCAGGCCAGCGCCGCCTCGCGGAGCGGCTGATGAAAGCCGTGGTCCACGTCCCGCTCGGCGATCTCCAGCCGCTCGGCGTGGCCGAGCAGGCCGAAAAGCCGCTTGGCCTCGGCGGCGGTGGCCCGCGTGCCCGCGATGTCGAAAAAGTCCCGGCTGGCCGCGAGGACGAGCGACGGCGTCGGGGCGGCCAGCGTGAGATGGTCGCCGTGGTCGAGGCCGACGGCGAGCTGGCCGCCGATATTCTGCTCGGCCTCCTCGGCGCCGCGGGTGGCCAGCTGGCGACGGAAGCCCGTGATGGAGCAGCCCGGTGCCGCCGCCTTCAGCCGGTCGTCGAGGGCCATGAGATAGGCCGTCTGCATTCCGCCGCCGGAGATGCCGGTGCAGCCCAGCCGGGTGGCGTCGACCTCGGGCCGTGAGGCGAGGTAGTCGAGGCTGCGGACGAGGTCGCCCACGAAGTAGCTGGCCGCCTGGCGGCCGATGAGAAGCGCCGCTCCGGTCACCTCCATGTGTTCCTCGAGCGAGGGATAGCTGCCCCAGTCGCGGTCGGGAAACTGCCGCCGTTCCCCCTGGCCGATCGGGTCGAAGCAGAGCACGGCGAAGCCGTGGCGGGCGAGCAGGATCGAGGCCGCCTGGTAGGGTTCGGCCGCCTTGGCCGCGTCGGAGTGGCCGCAGGGGAGCAGCACGCCGGGAAACGGCCCCGGTCGGTCGGGTCGTTCGTCGGGCAGGTAGAAGGCCGCCGTCACGGGGTGGTCGGGCCAGCTGTCGTAGATCACCTTCTGCACGCGGTAGCCGTCGCAGTCGATCTCGCCGGTGATCCGCGGAGGCCGCCTGGCCGGAGGGGGCATGGGCCCGAGCGTCTCGGCGAACCAGGCCCGCAGCCGCGCCTGCCGCCGGCGGACCTGCTCGGGCGTGGTGACCGCGGCGAGCTCGGCGTCGCGGCGGTCGAGGAGATCGCTCGCCGCGGCGTTCATGAAGTCGGCGAGCATCCGCGGGCCGGGCGCGACCGCGGGGGGCGGGGGGGCCGCGGGTTCGGCGGCCGCGAGCAGGCCCCAGGCGGCGCACAACATGACGCAGAGCCGTGCCAGGCCGGCGGGGCGGGGGAACGTGGTGGTCATGACCGCGAGTTCCTGGCCGCCCGATAGCGGCGGATCAGCGCCGCGGTGGACGCGTCGTGGTGGTCGAGGACGGGCTCGGTGCCGGCTTCGAGCTCGGGCACGATCCGGTTGGCCAGCACCTTGCCCAGCTCCACGCCCCACTGGTCGAACGGGTTCACGTCCCAGATCGCCCCGGCCGTGAACACGGCGTGTTCGTAGAGGGCCACGAGGCTGCCGAGCAGCCGCGGCGTGAGCCGCTCGGCCAGGATCATGGTGCTCGGGATGTTGCCGGGGAAGGTCTTGTGGGCCACGAGACCCTCGGGCACGCCGTCGGAGCGGACCTCGGCGGCGGTCTTGCCGAAGGCGAGGGCCTCGGCCTGGGCAAAGCAGTTGGCCATCAAGAGGTCGTGATGCCGGCCCAGGGGATTGAGCGACTCGAGGAAGCCGAGAAAATCGCAGGGAATGAGCCGCGTGCCCTGGTGGATCAGCTGATAGAAGGAGTGCTGCCCGTTGGTGCCCGGCTCGCCCCAATAGACCGGGCAGGTCTCGTAGTCGTCGATCACCCGGCCGGCGAGCGTGACCCGCTTGCCGTTGCTCTCCATCGTGAGTTGCTGGAGGTAGGCCGGAAACCGCGCCAGATACTGGTCGTAGGGCAGCACCGCGATCGTGTGGGCCCCGAGGAAGGTGGTGTTCCAGACGGCGATCAGCCCCTGGAGCACCGGCAGATTCCGCGCGAAGTCGGCCGTGCGGAAGTGCTCGTCCATGGCGTGAAAGCCGGAGAGCAGCTCGCGAAATCGCTCCGGGCCGATGGCCAGCATCGTGGACAGGCCGATCGCCGAATCCAGGGAATAGCGGCCGCCGACCCAGTCCCAGAAGCCGAACATGTTGGCCGTGTCGATCCCGAAGGCGGCCACCTCGGCGGCGTTCGTGGAGACGGCCACGAAGTGCCTGGCCACCGCCGCCGTGTCGCCGAGCGCGGCGACCGCCCAGGCCCGGGCCGTGCGGGCGTTGGCGAGCGTCTCCTGGGTGGTGAAGGTCTTGGACGAGACGATGAACAGGGTCTCGGCCGGGTCGAGGCCATGGACGGCCTCGGCGAAGTCGGTGCCGTCCACGTTGGAGACGAACCGGAAGGTGAGCCCCCGGTCGGCATAGTGCCTGAGGGCCGTGTAAGCCATCACCGGCCCGAGGTCGGAGCCTCCGATCCCGATGTTGACGATTGCTCTGATCCGCTTGCCGGTGTGGCCGAGCCACTCCCCTTTGCGGACACGTTCAGAGAAGGCGGCCATCCGCTCGAGCACCGCGTGGACGCCCGGCACGACGTCCTCACCGTCGAGCAGGATCGAGGCCCCGTGCGGGGCCCGCAGCGCCACGTGGAGCACCGCCCGGTTTTCCGTGGCGTTGATCCGTTCCCCGGCGAACATTCCGTCGATCCGCTCCCTGAGCCCGCAGGCATTCGCCAGGCGGACCAGGAGCGGCAGCGTGGCCTCGGTGAGCCGCTGCTTGGAGTGATCCGCCACGAGCCCGCAGGCCTCGAACGTGAGTTTCTCGGCCCGGTGGTGGTCGGCGGCGAACCGCTCCCGCAGCGGCAGGTGGCCGGTGGCGGCGGCATGCTCCGCGACGGCCCGCCACTCGGGCAGCGCGGTCCTGCTCGATGACTCCGCTGACTGGTTCATCTCAGGCTCCCTTTCCCGTCACGGCCCGTGACTTGGCCTGGACCACGCCCAGGAGTTCGTCCCAGCTCTTTACGAACGCTTCGGCACCGTCCCGCTGCAGCTTCTCCCCCAGGGCGGCCACGTCCACGCCGGCCCGCTCCACCGCGGCGATGACCGACTCCCCGAGCCCGCCGCCGGCCGAGAGGGTGCCCGCCACTCGCCCGTGCGCGGCGAACGCCTGGAGCGTCTTCTCCGGCATCGTGTTGATCGAGTTGGCCGCGGCCAAGGCCTCGACGTAGAGGCAGGGGGAAAGGGCCGGATCCTTGGTGCCCGTGCTCGCGAACAGCAGCCGCTGGGGCACGGCGCCAAAGCTGCAAAGCCGCTCGAAGCGATCGCCGGCCAGCAGGTCGCGGTAGGCCTGATAACAGGTCTCGCCGACGGCGATCCCCAGCTGGTTGGCCAACTCCGGCGGCAGCACCTTGGCTGTCGCCCCGTCCCAGCGGCTGATGAACAGCGAGGCCACCGAGCAGACCCGCGGCGACAGCCCCGCCTCGATCCGCCGCTCGACGCCCCGCAGATACGCCTCGGCGGCCGCCAGATACTGGCCCCGCGTGAACAAGAGCGTGACATTCACCGGCACCCCGCCGAAGATCGCCTCCTCGATGGCCGGCAGTCCCGCGGGCGTGCCCGGGATCTTGATGAACAGGTTTGACCGGGCGGCGCGGGCGTGGAGCGCCTTGGCCTGGGCGATGGTCTGGGCGGTGTCGTCGGCGAGCCTGGGCGAGACTTCGAGCGAGACCCAGCCGTCGATGCCGCCCGTGCGGTCATACACGGGCCGAAACAGATCGGCCGCCCGCCGCAGATCCTCGATCGCGATCTCGAAAAAGGCCTCCTCGGCCGCGAGCCCGCGGGTGCCGAGCGCGGCGAGGGCCGCGTCGTAGAAGGAGGTGTCTTTGACCGCGATGTTGAAGATCGAGGGATTGCTCGTCAGGCCCGTGACATGCAGGTCACGGATGGAGCCGGCGAGCGTGCCGTCGTCGAGCAGGCCGCGGCTGATCTGATCGAGCCACAGGCTCTGCCCAACCCGCTGCAGGGCGGCGGTGGAGGCGGACATGACGGGGGCTCCGGGGGAACGGATGAACCCCGGGAATCTACCATCTCGGGTTCAACTGGATGAGGACCGACGCACGGCAGGTAGGCCGGGGCGGCCTCTGGGCGCCGGGCCAGCGTCACTGCTCGGAGTCGTCATCCTCGAAGGCCTCGACGTCGCCGAGATCGTCGGCCTCCCAGTCGTCCTCGTCTTCATCGGTTTCAAACGTGGCCCCGGCCGGCTCGGACTCGGCATGCGGCTGGATCTTCAGCTTCCGGGGGGCCGGATCGGGCGGCAGCGGCTCGCTGCCGGTGCGGGCGGCCCACTCCTCCATCGTGATCAACACCTCGCGGGCCTGGCTGCCCTTGTATTCGCCCACCACGCCGTCCTCGGCCATGAAGTCGATCAGGCGGGCCCCGCGGCCGTAGCCCACGCCCAGCGCCCGCTGCAGGAGCGAGACGCTGCCCCGGCCTTCGCGGATGATCACCTCGACGGCCGCCTCGTAGAGGTCGTCCTTGTCCTTGGGGCTGCCCCCGGGCTTGGCCTCGCCCTCGGCGGCTGAGCCGGCGGGCTGGAGGTTGACGAGCTCGGCGGCATATTGCGGCTCGCTCGTGCCGATCGCCGCCATCACGCGGCCGATCTCCTCGTCGGAGAGGAACGTGCCCTGACCGCGGAGGATTTGGCTCGTGCCCGGCGAGAGGAAGAGCATGTCGCCGTTGCCCAGCAGCCGCTCGGCCCCCATCTCGTCGAGCACCACGCGGCTGTCGGTGCGGCTGGCCACTTGGAAGGCGATCCGGGCCGGGAGGTTGCTCTTGATCAGCCCCGTGATCACGTCCACGGTGGGCTTCTGGGTGGCCAGGATCAGGTGAATGCCCACCGCCCGGCTCTTCTGGGCCAGGCGGATGATGTGGGCCTCGATCTCCTTGCCGGCCGTCATCATCATGTCGGCGATCTCGTCGGCGATCATCACGATGAAGGGCATCGTGGTCGGGATCGCGGCGGCCTCCTCCTCCGATGCCGGCTTGATCCGCTTGAGCAGTTCCTCGCGGCCCAGCGCGTTGTATTGGGTCAGGTGCCGCACGCCCACCTTCGCCAGGAGGGTGTACCGCTGCTCCATCTTCTCGACGGCCCAGGCCAGGATCGCCTCGGCCTTCTTCATGTCGGTGACCACCGGGTGCATCAAGTGCGGCAGCGACTTGTAGGGCGTGAGCTCGACCATCTTGGGGTCGATCATCAGCATCCGCACCTCGTCCGGCCGCCGCGTCATCAACATCGAGACGATGATCGAGTTGAGACACACGCTCTTGCCCGTGCCGGTGCGGCCGGCGATCAGCAAGTGGGGCATGCTCGCCATGTCCACCACCATCGGGTTTCCCGCCACGTCCTTGCCGAGGAAGATCGGGATCTTCATCGACCGGCTCTTCGACTGGGTCTCCTCGATCACCTCGCGGAGGCGGACCATCTGCCTCGTCGTGTTGGGCACCTCGACGCCGACCGAGTTCTTGCCCGGGATCGGCGCCACGATCCGCACGCTCGGCACGCGCAGCGCGATCGCCAGGTCGTCGGCGAGGTTCGTGATCTTGGCCAGCCGCAGGCCGGCCTCGAGCTCGATCTCGTATTGCGAGATCACCGGGCCGGTCTCGATCTCGACCACCTTCACCTTGAAGCCGAACTCCGCGAAGGTCTTCTCCAGCACCCGCGCCCGGTCGCGGACCTCCTGCTCCTGCTGATCGAGCTCGAGGTATTCGGTGGGCAGGAGCAGATCGAGCGCGGGCAGCTCGTAGTCGTCGGCCGGCTCAGGGGAGAGTTCGAGCTGGGCGGCGGGCGAGGTGCGGCGGCTGGCGCGGGTCCGGATCGGCACCACCGCGGCCTGCTCGGCGTCGCCGTCCTCTTCAGCGACCACGTCAGCGGCGGCCTCGGTCTCCTGGTCGGCCTCCGGTTCGGCGGCTGGGGGCATAGTCGGGGGCTCGCGCCGGCGGACGCGGATCGCGGGTTCGTCCTCCTCGGCGTCGCCCTCGTCATCACCATCAGCGGACCGGACCGTGAGCCGGCCGCGGAGTCCGGGGAAGGCGGTCGCCAGGTCCACGGCGTCGTCATCTTGAGCGGCGGAGACGGTGGCCCGGGAGGGGAGCCGGACGCGGCTGGCCGCGGTCGCAACTGCGACGGCCGTGGTGCCCACGCCCGCCCAGGCGAGGCGGCCGAATCGGGTCACGACCGCGTCCATCGCCAGAAACAGGCCGCCCAGCAGGATCGCCGTAAGCAGGATCGCGGCGCCGCCGCGGGCGAGGTAGGCCTCGGCCAGGTAGCGGCCGACTTCGCCCAGCCGGCCCCCGGGGCCCCACAGGGGCCGGGGGATCGAGTCGGGGAGGAAAACCGCAAGCAAGGCGCAGGCGGCCGCGATCGCGATCGCACCGCCGGCCGTCCGCAGGGGGAGATCCGGCAACGGCCGACGGGTGAGCAGGGCGATGTCGAGGGCCACCAGGAGGCCGAGCACGAACCAGGCAGCCAGTCCGACCGCCTCGAACAGGCCGGCCGCGACCGCGGAGCCGATCAGGCCGCAGGCGTTGGCGGGGGGAGCATTGGGGGGAAAGGTGCGGGACAGCGGCGGGTCGCCAGGATGGAAGGTGAACAGGGCCACGGCCAGGAACGAGCAGGCCGCGAGCAACACCAGCGCCGTGAGGTCGCGGACGCGGTTTCGCGGGGTGTCCTGCGTGCTCGTCAGCGGGGCCGCGTTGCGTCCGGCCGGGAAGAGTGGGATCGACGCGGCGTGCTCGACAGTGGCCATGGAAATTGTTCCGGGAACGCGGGCGCAAACACCATGCAACTCTACAGGCCGGTTCTTGCCGCGGTGCCCCGCCGGCGGCCTGCGCGGGCCGCCGTCCCATTGGGACGGTGCCGGTCGTGCTGGCGGCGCAAGGCGAACCGGCCGGCCGGGCCGAGCAGCCGCGGCTCGGCGGCTCGGCGGCTCGGTGCGGTGTTGAGCGGAGAGCCGGTCGGGGAAGGTGATGCCTGAGGGATTCGGCTCCAGCTTCCGCGCATCCCGCCAAGTGTCCAAGCGGGCAAACCCGATGGCCCCGTGAGCCCGGTTGCCAGCACCGGTGCCGCAGGTTATTCTTCGAGCCGGGGCAGGGAAAATCACACGTTTTACGGACGCCACGAACATGGACGTGTTCGGGGCCCTCGCGGCCTGCATCGATCAACTTCGAGCGGCGTGCTCGGCCGGGCCGGCGGTCTGCGGTGTGCCAGGGGCTTCGCGCGGTGAGCAGAAAGGCTTCAGCCTCACCGAGTTGCTCGTCACCCTGTCGATCACCCTGGCCTTGGCGGCGTTGGCGACCGCTGCGATTGCGGCGGCCAAGGGCAGTCAGAAGAGGCTGGCCACCCGCGAGGTCATTGCCAGGCTCGACTCGATCATCGCCCCGCATTACGCGTCCTACCGCCGCCTCGACGTGGCCGCGAGCTCGGCGGCGGCCCGCGGGCAGGCCGTCCGCGCGGTCGTCGAGGGCGACCTCCCCGACCGTTGGGCCACCGTGGCCGAACTGGCCTCCCGCGAGGACTCCACCCTGACGGCCCGCCAGCGGGTCTACGCCGCGACCTGGCAGGCCATCCCCGACAAGGCCGTTGTCATGGCGTTCCACGGAAGCGCCGAGTGCCTGTTCATGATCGTTACGCAGGGGAGCGTGACCGATTGTCTCGACTGCCGGTCGCTGCTCGGGGACATCGGCGACGTGGACGACGACGGCATGCCGGAGTTCCTCGACGCCTGGGGCCGACCGATCGGTTTCGTGCTCTGGCCGACCGCGCTCCGCCTGCCTCCGGCCAGCGATGCACGGTTCTTCTCCGACCGGCCGCCCTTCGAGTCTTCGGTGGCGACCGTGGCCGAGGCCAGGGCCCGCGTCTCCACCCCGCTGCTCTTCTCCGCGGGGCCGGACGGGATCGCCGGGCTTGATCCCGCGGCCGGCCCGCTGGACGGTGCCGCCGACAATATCACGAACTTCGACGAGGAGGCCCGGCGATGAAGACCCGCCTCCCAGCCGGCTTCACCATCACCGAACTGCTCGTCTCGATGGCGATCCTGCTCGGGGTGCTGGGCCTGAGCATCGCCGGCCTGCGGCCCTTCCGCACCGACGTGGACGTCCGCCTCGGAGCCCAGCAACTTGCCACGGCGCTGATCGCGTCGCAGTCGCGGTCCGTGAAAGACGTGATCCGGACGGCCTTGACGGCGGTCCCCGACGCCGTCAGCGGGCCGGGCAGCGAGTTTGCCCGGATGGTCTACGACGCCGACCGGCATCCGCCGATCCAGGGAATAGTCGTCGCCCTCCAGCAGGCGGACGACGCCGACGCTTCGCTGGCCACCCTGCGGACCACCAACGACGGCTTCGACGCGATCAAAAACGGCTATCGCATCCAGTTCTATCGCACGCAGGACGACGGCACGCAGGGCCCCCCCTCCGCCTGGTTCGCCTTCACCTGCACCGATGCGGCGGCAGGCGAGGGCCTCGTCCGGCTCCGCACGGAGCACGGCCAGACGCCGGCCGCGACCGTCTGGCCGACCGTTCCGGAGGCGGGCTCGGGGCAGACGCTCTCCTTCCGCCTGGCCCGCTTTCCGAACTCGTTCGAGGGGGGCGAGACGCTGCCTGCGGGCGTGGTCATCGACCTGCGGTACAGCGGCTACGGCGATCCGACGCTGACGGATTGGGGATCGCTGGCCGGCAAGGGCGCCATCGCGGTCGGTTTCGACGAGACCGGCTCGGTGGACGCGCTGATGCAGAATGTCCTCCCCGAGGACAACCCCCTGCGAACGGTCCAGCCCTTCACGCCCTGCGAGCCGATCTACTTCTTCGTCACCGCGACGGGCGGCCCGCTGGAGGCCGCCGCGACGAACCCGCTGGCCAGTTCCCGGGCCTTCTGGGTGGTGCTCCACCCGCGGGGCAGCCGGGTGACAATCTCGGATAACGTCCCGCAGGTCGAAAACGACGCGGCGGCCGTGCGGGCAGCCCGCGAAAAAGCCCGCAAGTCCATTCCGCCCG
>JBIKXY010000262.1:0-3967 GCA_044355515.1 Pirellulales bacterium | reverse complement strand
CTCGCGCTCGAGACGCTCGGCATCCGCAAGCCCTACGTGCCGCCGCCGCTGCCGCAGCCGGTCGGTCCCGGCCGCAGGTGGTCGGTGGAGGAGGTGCTCGCCGCCGCCGAGAAGGGGATGAGCGGGGGCAGCCGTTCCTTCGAGCAGGGCCGCCGGACCTTCGCCGCGGCCCGGTGCGTCGTCTGCCACCGGTTTGGCGAGGACGGGGGCGCCACCGGCCCTGACCTGACGCAGGCCGGCGGTCGGTTTCAGCTCAAGGACATGGTCGAGGCGATCGTGGAGCCGAGCCGGGTCGTGTCGGATCAATACAAGGCGAGCATCGTCCAGACGGCAGACGGCAAGGTGCACACGGGGCGGATCGTGGCCGAAGACGCCGCTGCCGTCACGGTCGTGACCGACCCCGAGGATGCGACCAGGTTCGTCACGCTCCGGCGTTCCGAGATCGAGGAGATTACCGCCTCGCCCAGCTCGCTGATGCCCGCCGGCCTGCTTGACCAGCTCAACGAGCAGGAGGTGCTCGACCTGCTCGCCTACGCGTTGTCTCGGGGCAATCCCAAAGACCCCCGGTTCGCACGCTGAGGCAAAAATTCGCCCCTGAATCACCCGGCGGGAGCCGGCGGGATTGACGCGGCCCGCATCTCTGGGGGCCCTGGCAAGGTGGGCTGTTTGCGGGGCTGCGAGTGGCGTTGACCGCATTTTGGGCCGGTCATAGATTGCGCCGGTGTTCAGACGGAGCCTCGCTCCGAACCGCCGCTCACCCCGGGTCAACCCCTTGTCTTCGCAACCCGCTTCACCGATCGGTCGCGACGACCTCAAGGAGCAGATCCGCGAGGCCGTCGACATCGTTGATTTGGTGGGTTCCTACATGGCGCTGCGGCGGGCGGGCAAGGGCTTCGTGGGGCTGTGTCCCTGGCACGATGACTCGCGGCCGAGCCTGCAGGTCAATCCCGAGCGGCAGACCTACCGCTGCTGGGTCTGCGATGTCGGCGGCGACGTGTTCAACTTCGTGATGCGGATGGAGCGGCTCGAGTTTCGCGAGGCGCTCGAGCAGCTCGCCGACCGGGCCGGCATCGCCTTGCCCCGCGGGAGAGGCGGGCTGCCGGCCGACGATCGGGCCGCGTTGTCCAAGACGCTCGATTGGGCGGCGGCCCGGTTTCGCGACTGTTTGCAGACCGATCCCGGCGCCGCGGTGGCCCGCGAGTATCTCACCGGCCGCGGGCTCGAGGCCGCGACGCTCGCGCGGTTCGGCGTGGGGTTCGCGCCCGAATCGTGGGACTGGCTCCTGCGGCAGGCGGCGACCGCGGGGGTGCCTGTCGCCCTGCTCGAGCGGACGGGCCTGGTCGTCAAGCGGGAGGATCGCCCGGGGCACTACGACCGGTTCCGCGGCCGGGTGATGTTTCCGATCCGGGATCCGCTGGGCCGGTGCGTCGCATTCGGCGGTCGGGTGCTGCCGGGGGCGCGAGTCGAGGCCGCCAAATACGTCAACTCCCCCGAGACGCCGCTGTTCTCCAAAAGCTCGATGCTCTACGGCCTCGACTCGGCCCGCGAGGCGCTGGCCGCCTCGGGGCGGGCGGTGGTCGTGGAGGGCTACACCGACTGCCTCGCCGCCCGGCAGGCCGGCTGCGGCGATGTGGTGGCCGTCTTGGGAACGGCGCTCGGCGAGCGGCATGCCAAACTGCTGCGGCGGTATGCCGATCGCGTCGTGCTCGTGCTGGACGGCGACGACGCGGGGCGGCGGCGGGCCAACGAGATCCTGGGGCTGTTGCTCTCCGAGCCGATCGACCTGCGGATCGCCCGGCTGCCGGCCGGTGTCGATCCCTGTGACTATCTCGTCGCTCATGGCCGCGACGCCTTCGAGGCGATCCTGGCTGCGGCCGTTGACCCGCTCGATTACCGGATGGACGAGGCGCTCGCCGCCTTGCCGGCCGATGCCGGAGACGACGCGGCCCTGGCGGCGGTTGAGAGCGTGCTTGGCGCGCTAGCTGCGGCCGGCGGCTCGGCCGTCGCCGGCTCCGAGCGGCGGCTGCGAGAGGATCGGGTGCTCGGCCGGCTGGAGCGGCGGTTCGGCCTCTCTCGCGACGTGCTGCGGAGCCGGCTTCTCGAGCTGCGGGGCAAGCGAAAGCCCGCATCCCCGCCCGGCGAGGGAAGCCGTCCGGCTCCGTCGCCCAGACTGCCCGCCTGGGATCGCGAGGTGATCGAGGTGCTCGTCGGGGTTCCCGAAGGGGCGGGGCTCGTGATTCGCGAAGTCGATCCGGCCGATCTCGACAGCCGCGAGGGCCGGGTCGTCGTCGAGGCGGCTCGCCGGCTCGGGGCCGCGGGGCGGCCGGTGGGACTGTCGGAACTGCTCCTCGAACTGCCCGATCCGATGCTCCAGAGCCTGCTGGTGGCCGTGGACGAGGAGCGGGCCGCCCGCGGACCGCTCGAGCCCGCCGAACGGATCGGCCACCTGGCCGACGCGCTGCGCCGCCGCGCGGCCTCGGCGCGGGCCCGGGCCAGCGCCCGGGCGATCAAGACATCCCGGCTCGATTCCCAGTCGGAGGCTGAACTCTTGGAACGGCTCGTCGCCCAGCGGCGGGCCGCCCAGGGCATGTCCGAACCCAAGGAAGGGTGAGGGTGCCCACCTCGTCGTTGCAGTCGGTGCGGTCGCGCACCGGGGGGCGGCGTGCGAGTGACGATGGTAAGGTGAAGGAGAACCTCGAGATGACCAAGACCATGCAGCGTTCCACGCGGCCTGTTCCCGCTTCGACCCCTGCGGCTCCGCCCGATGCGGCAGCCTCGGCCGGGCCGCCGGCGGGCGGCGACACCGATCTGGCCCGGCTGATGGCGCTGGGCACCTCGCTCGGCTACCTGACCTTCGATCAGGTCAACGAGTACCTGCCCGATGAGGCGGTCGATCCCGAGAAGATCGACGCCCTGCTTGTCGCGCTCGAAGAAAAGGGGATCGAGCTGGTGGACTCGCCGCCCGAGCCCGAAGAGGCCGGGGCCCCGGCGACCGCCGCCGCCGCACCCGCCAAGCCGCGGCGCGACGAGGCGATCACCACGCCCCCCTCCAACGCCGCCAACGACCCGATCCGGATGTATCTGGCGCAGATGGCGGAGATTCCGCTGCTGACCCGGCGCGAGGAGATCTCGCTCGCCAAGCGGATCGAGGTGACCCGCAAGCGGTTTCGGCGGGCCGTGCTCGGCTGTGCCTACTCGCTCCAGGCCACCGTCGACACGCTCCGCAAGGTGCACGAGGGACAGTTGCCCTTCGACCGCACCATCAAGGTCTCGCTGACCGAGCGGCTCACCAAGGAGCAGATCCAGGCCCGGATGCCCCACAACCTCGCCACGCTCGACCGGCTGATGGCCGGCAGCCGCGCCGACTTCCGCCGCCTGATCAGCCGGCGGACCACCGCCGCCGAGGCCAAGGCCGCCCGGGAGCGGTTTCGCCGCAGCCGGGCCAAGTCGCTGATCCTGGTGGAGGAACTGTCGCTGCGGACCCGCCGGGTGCAGCCGCTGGTCAAGCTGCTGCGGGGCATGTCGGCCCGGATGGACACGCTGCAGCGGGAGGTCAGGGCCACGAAGGCCGGCGGGCGGTCGTGCGACGATCTGGCCGACATGCGGAAGGAGCTCCGCGACCTGATGCTCACCACGCTGGAGAGCCCCCGGTCGCTCCGGACCCGCGTGGGGATGCTCGACAAGCTTCGCGAGGAGTACGAGGCCGCCAAGCGGAACCTGTCGGCGGCCAACCTCCGGCTGGTGGTCTCGATCGCCAAGAAGTACCGCAACCGCGGCTTGTCGTTCCTCGACCTGATCCAGGAGGGCAACACCGGGCTGATGCGGGCGGTGGACAAGTACGAGTATCGCCGCGGCTTCAAGTTCTCGACCTACGCCACCTGGTGGATCCGGCAGGCGATCACCAGGGCGATCGCCGACCAGGCCCGCACGATCCGGATCCCGGTCCACATGATCGACGTGCTCTCGA
>JBIKXY010000261.1:0-3969 GCA_044355515.1 Pirellulales bacterium | reverse complement strand
GACATGGCGGAGACCGAAACGGGCATCCGCGTCCGGGCGGAACTGCCGGGCATCGATCCCAAGGATGTGGACGTGAGTGTTTCGGAAGACCGGCTCGTGATCGCGGGCGAGAAGAAGTCGGTCAAGGAGGAGACGGGCAACGGCTGGACCCACCGGGAGAGCAGCTCCGGCAGCTTCACCCGGTCGATCCCGCTGCCCGAGTCGGTGGATCCGGAGAAGGTGACGGCCCGCTACGACAAGGGCGTGCTCACCGTCGAGCTCGCGAAGTCGCCCACGAGCACCTCCCGCAAGGTGCCCGTGCTGACGTAGAGAACCGCCGCGGCCCGGGGCTGCCGATGCCAGCTCGCTGGACGCTCTGGCGTCGTTGGCTGCGCGGCTCGGGGTTGCCCGTACCATCTCGCCGGACGTTCGCTACGGCCATCCTTGGCCTCCGCTCACTCCATGCCAGCTTCGCTTCGGCATCCTGCCTGCGCTCGCTGACAAGGCCGGCTTGATTGGCATCGGCAACCCCTCGCGGGTCGTGAGCGGCACGAGGCAGTGGCGGAGTATGCTTTGGGGGCTTCCGCCACCGCGATCCCTCTGTCATGACTGACCCGACGTCGCTCGTCCTCACTCCCGCCACCGATCCCGCCGCGGGCGGGCCGCTCGCGATCAGCCTCTCGGGCATCACGCCCGACCGGCTGGCGGGCCTGGCGCTCGACGCGGTGCGGCGGCTGGCGGTCACGGCCGACGAGCGGCCCGCCCAGTTGGGCGAGTTGTTTTCGATCTCGGGCGACACGGCCGGCTCGGTGGTCGAGTGCCAGGGCGACTTCAGCCGTGTCCACTTCGTCGGCGCCGGCATGGCGGGGGGCACAGTCCGGGTCGCGGGCCGAGTCGGCCGGCATGCCGCCGAGGGCATGACCGGCGGCAGGCTCGAGGTGGCGGGGGACGCGGGCGACTGGCTGGCGGCCGAGATGAGCGGCGGCGAGGTGGTGATCGGAGGCTCGGCCGGCGACAATCTGGCGGGTTCACTGCCGGGCAGCGATCACGGGCTCCGCGGCGGGATGGTCGTGGTCGCGGGCGACGCGGGCTGCCTGGCGGGGCAGCGGATGCGGCGCGGGATCGTGGCCGTGGGGGGCGACTGCGGCCCGGCGGCCGCCTTCGAGATGCGGGCGGGCACGGTCCTGGTGGCGGGTCGGGTCGGCCCCTGGCCGGGGCTCGGCATGCGCCGCGGGTCGCTGGTGGCCCTTGCCGATCAGCCGGCGATTCCGGCCACCTTCCAGCGGGGCCGAGCCTGGCTGCCCCCGTTCATCGGCCTGCAGCTGACGGAACTGCGACGGGCGGGATATCGGCCTCCCCTCCCGCCCCCGGCACGTTTTCGCCAGTGGCATGGCGACCTGATCGCCGGGGGCAGGGGGGAGATTCTCGCTCCCGAGCCTTCCTGAGCCCCCCGCTTCCGTCGGCCCATCCCTTCGGTTATTCTCTGGGGCTTCCCGAAAAGGACTCCCCGAAAGCGTTTTTGCATGCCCACGATCAGCCAGCTCATTCGCCACCGCCGCCGCCCCAAGCGGAAGTTCTCCAAGTCGCCGGTGCTCGACAAGTGCCCGCAGAAGCGGGGCGTTTGCCTCCAGGTGCGGACGATGACTCCGAAGAAGCCCAACTCGGCGCTGCGGAAGATCGCCCGCGTGCGGCTCTCCAACAAGAAGGAAGTGACCGTCTACATTCCGGGCGAGGGTCACAACCTCCAGGAACACTCGATCGTGCTCGTCCGCGGCGGCCGCGTGCGGGACCTGCCGGGCGTTCGTTACCACATCATTCGCGGTGCGCTCGACACGCTGGGTGTCTCCGGCCGCAAGCAGTCTCGCAGCCTCTACGGCGCCAAAAAGGGTTGAGCAAACAACCGCTAAGCCAGAAAGACCACGATCATGGGAAACATCACCGCCAGCCGCTCGCACCTCCGCCCCGACCCGCAATTCGGCTCGCTGCTCGCCAGCAAGTTCATCAACTGCCTGATGGAAGACGGCAAGAAGAGCGTCGCCCAGGGCGTCTTCTATCGGGCGATGGCGATCGTCGCCAAGAAGATCTCCGACGCGGAGCCGATCGAGGTCTTCAATCGCGCGATCGAAAACATCAAGCCGGCGGTCGAGGTTCGCTCCAAGCGGGTGGGCGGTGCGGCGTACCAGGTGCCGATGCAGGTCAATCGCAACCGGCAGCAGTCGCTGGCGATCCGCTGGCTGCTGCAGGCGGTCCGCGAAAAGAAGGGCCGTGGCACCCACGAGAAACTGGCGGAGGAGATCATCGCTGCCTACAAGCGCGAGGGCGCGGCCGTCACCAAGCGTGACAACGTGCATCGCATGGCTGACGCGAACAAGGCCTTCGCCCATTTCGCCTGGTAGATCCAGGCGGAATGTCTGTTTCACGCCGGCGGTGGGCTCCATGGCCATGGCAGGCCCGCTGCGGCCGCGCCCCTCACCGCACCCGGAGCCGCAAGGGCATCAGAAACTGCGGCCGGCCGGAGAGCAACTCCACGAGCGTGTCGGCCTCCGCCGCCAGGAGTTCGAGCCCCGGCACCCCAGCGATCCGGGCCATGATCAACGTCCGGACCGCCGCCTCGCCGGCCGGCAGGCCGGCCCGCCGGGCGAGCGGCGCGGGATCGCCGCCCGCCGCCGAAAACAGATCGTCGAACAAGCCGCGGGGCTCGGGGAGCAGGATCCGCTCGAGCTTCTCCCCGGCATCGATCTCCGCGAGCTGCTTGGCCTCGTCGATCGCGTCGTCGAGCGTGCCCAGCCGGTCCACGAGCCCCGCCTCCAGGGCCTGCCGGCCCGTGTAGACGCGGCCCTGGGCCAGTGACTCGACCTTGGCCGGTTCGAGCTTTCGTCCGGCGGCCACCTTGCCGGTGAACAGCCGATAGACCTCCTTCATGCCCCCCAGAAACACCTCCCGCTCGCCGGCGGTGAACTTGTCGGCCACCGACAGCAGGCCCGAGTTCTTGCCCCGGCTCACCACGTCGGTGTGCACGCCCACCTGTTCGAGCGCCCCGCCAAGGGCCAGCTTGCCCCCGACCACGCCGATCGAGCCGGTCAACGTGCCCGGGGCGGCCACGATCCGGTCGGCCGCCACGGCGATGTAGTAGCCGCCGCTGGCGGCGACGTCTGAGAGGCTCGCCACCACCGGTTTCTTGGCCCGCTCGGCCTCTTGCCAGATCAGGTCGCTGGCCAGCGCCGAGCCGCCGGGGGAGTCGATCCGCAGCACGATCGCCGCCACCTTGTCGTCGGCCGCCGCCTCGCGGATCGCCTTCACGATCGTGGTGGAGCCGGCCGAGCCACCCATCACGAGGTCGTCGGTGCTTTTGCCCTCGCGGATCCCGCCGGAGACATGCACGATCGCCACCCGCTTGCCCTTGCCCGTGGCCGCAGCCTTCTGGCGGCCGGAGAACAGCTCCATCAGCTTGACGAGGCCGCCGAGACCGGAGAAATCGTCGTCGATCTTCCGCTCGGCGTAGTCGCGGCTGATCTTCGGCTGCTCGACGCCTGCCTTGGCCGCGAGGGCCGCGAGGGCCTCGTCCTCATACTGCACGGCGTCGATCAGGCCGGCCGCCAGGGCCCCCTCGGCCGTGAACACGCCGGTATCGATCAGCTCCCGCACCCGGCCGGGCTCGAGCTTGCGATCGGCCGCCACCTCCGCCACCAGCTGCTCGTAGAGGTCGCCGATCAGGGCTTCGTATTGCTGCCGGAGGGCCGGGCTCATGCTCGTGCGCGTGAACGGTTCGCCGGCCCCCTTGAACTCGCCCACCTGGAGAATCTCGGCCTCCACGCCCAGCCGGTCGAACAACGCCTTGTAAAACATCGTCTCGGCCCGCACTCCGGTGAGTTCGAGCGCCGCAGCGGGGGGCATTGCCACGCTGTCGCAGGCCGCCGCCACGGCGTAGGCCGCGGGCGAGCCGCTCACGAACACGGCGGCGACGGGCTTGCCCGCCCGCCGCACCCGACC
>JBIKXY010000375.1:0-3975 GCA_044355515.1 Pirellulales bacterium | reverse complement strand
ACCTTTAATCATTATCTACTCAGCATTCTTAAACCTGCTCAAGCTCCCGTAGTACAGAAAACCGTTATAGTTTCTAATAAACCCTCTATTCAAGATGCAATGAATGAAAAGATTGCCAATTACATTGGCACCTTGGAGGGAGCATATGATGACTATATTACTGACGGTACAGAGTTTTCTCTTGAAGCAGATATGAAATCAAAAGAGATTCCTCAAGCATATGTTCCGAAGATTGACGAGTGGGCAAAGCGCCGCCTGCGTGAATGGATTGAAATCACTGAAGGTAAAGATGCTCAACTGAATGAAGCATATGTTCATTACAGCAAGTCAAGTAGAAAAGATGTTGCTAAGTTCTTTGCTGCTATGGTTCAAGACTGCGAAAAGTATGGCGCATTTAAGAAAGCGAATCGTAAGCCTCGTACTGCTAAGCCAAAGACTCCGGCTCAACAAGTTAAGAATCTAAAGTACAAGACCAAAGATGAGGAACTCAGTATTAGTTCGGTGAGTCCAATGGATGTTGTTGGTGCTTCTGCGGTGTGGTTGTTCAATACGAAGAATCGTAAATTGTCAGTGTATCGTACAGACTCGGGTCAAGGTATTCAAGTCAAAGGTTCAGCTTTGCAGAACTATGATCCGGAGATGTCAGAGGTAAAGACATTGCGTAAACCTGCAGAGCAACTACAGGAATTACTCAATGCTGGTAAAGTACAGCTTCGTAAATATATGGATACCATCAAGACTAAAGGTGGAGAAGTAAATGGCAGAGTTAATCTTGATATGTTGATTGTGAGAGTGGTCAAGTAGGATAAATAATAATTTTAGAGTTATTATGGCAACCATTAAATTATCCTACTGTCAACTAATTAGAATTATTCTAGCTCAAGTTGGAGGAAGCCCTCTTCAACAAGTGTTCACTCAGTTGACTCAGGGCATGCCTACTATCTCAGTTAGATCTGGCTTGTTTTCTGAGATGGCTCAAATGAAGCAAGTCGTTGATGAAATCACTAATAGAATTCAACAGCTGGTAAAAGATGTGAATGACTATGAACGAATGGCTAGAGAATTGGCTAATCAGTTCATGAAAAACCCAATGGCAACATCTTTGAATGCTTTGATTACTCAGGTAGAAGCAAAGATAGCAGCATTAGAAGGAGCAGGAGATACTACATCTGAGCAATATACTTCGTATGTAGCATTAAGAACTAATCTTCAAGAATACTTAGACATAACTAATAAATTGTCTGGTGTCACTCCTGCATCTGGAGGGCAAACTTGTGGGCTAGCTGATCTATTAGGTAACGGTTGCACTCCTGCCAAGAATATTCCGGACATAGATTTAAAGACATTGCTTGGAGCATTAACCAAACAAAATTTAGTAAATGCCTTAACGGCCAAGATAGTTGCCGGTACAGGCTTTGATCAACTTACCACAAGTATTGCTGAACTAAATAATACTGTTCTTAACATTAGAAATAGTTTTACCAATATCTTTACAAAGCAGTTTATTAAAAATGCAGTGGCTGGATATGTAAATCAGATTCTATTTCAACTTTTAAGTGGCTGTGCAAATGATGTTATGCAATTGACACTTAAAGATTATACTGGAGACTCATTCTCCGGATTTGATGGTTTATTTTCCTTACCAAGTTTAAGCTTAGGTGGAGGTACAAGTGGTTCTAAGTCTATATCTTTAACAGGTGATTTTTCTAATGTTGTAGTAGGGCAAACTGTTACCGGGACAAATGTCTTAGCCAATACTAAGATTGTTCATATCTATGAAGGTAACAGCACTATTGTTCTTTCTAATACTTCCAATGGTGTTATATCAAGCAATTTAGATTTTACTTTCTCTAACGTCGGTAGTAACATAAGTATAGTAAATGCTATTATTGAAGCAACTACATATCTGCAAAACATATATGGAAGCGGCAATGTTGCTATGGCTAATGGATACGTGGTAGCAGATGGTAATGTAGTCTTTTATTCAAATATTGTAGATAATTTAAACATAACTGATACAGGTATATAATGATCGTTGTTGATTTTAATCAAACTGCTATC
This sequence comes from Pirellulales bacterium, assembly GCA_044355515.1. Classification (GTDB taxonomy): domain Bacteria; phylum Planctomycetota; class Planctomycetia; order Pirellulales; family UBA1268; genus QWPN01. The sequence continues at coordinate 1,914 of JBIKXY010000375.1, read as the reverse complement.
TCAAATTTGATGGCAGAAATTGGTGGCCGAACTGACGTTGAACTTAATGTTCCTTTACTTCGCCATATGATTGTCAATTCTCTTCGAGGATACAAGCAAAAGTTCGGAAAGGAATACGGTGATCTGGTTATAGCCTGTGACAACATGCGCTACTGGCGTCGTTCGGTTTTCCCTCTTTATAAAGCAGGTCGTAAAAAGGCAAGAGAAGAATCTGGTTTCGACTGGAAACTTATCTTCGAAACATTAAGTACTATACGTGATGAAATTGATAAGGTGTTTCCTTATAAGGTTGTTAATGTAGACGGAGCTGAGGCAGATGATGTCATTGCTATTTTGGCAAACTGGTCTCAGACAAATGACTTAACTAATGTAACTCCCTTTAGTGACGGCGATCCAAAGCCCTTCTTAATTATTTCTGGGGACCATGATTTTATTCAACTTCAGAGGTTCAAGAATGTTAAACAGTTCTCGCCAATTCAGAAAAAATATGTCAAGCCTGACTCAACAGCGGAGGAATATGTGGTGGAACACATTATCCGCGGCGACAAAGGAGATGGAGTCCCGAACGTCCTATCACCGGATGATTGCCTCGTCAATGGTGAACGACAAAAACCAATCTCATCGAAGAAGTTAAGTGAGTGGATTAAAAATCCTAGCTTGATGCCGACGGATGCAGACTTCATCAAAAATTTTAATAGAAACAAGCAATTAGTAGATTTCACTTGCATACCTACAGAAGTTAGTAATGCAATTATAAATAATTTCGAGAATCAACCTGACAAAAACAAAAGTATGCTTTTAAATTATTTCGTTGAAAATAGAATGAAAAACATGCTTGAATTACTAGAGGAATTTTGATGAAAACTACTGTACCACAAGTATTTGAAGAAGTAGAAAAGCAAAAAACAAAACAAGCTAAGATTAATGTCTTAAGAAATTATGACAGTCAAGTTTTACGTGGTGTTCTTGAACTAAACTTCATTCCCCAATACAAATTATTGCTACCAGAAGGAGCACCTCCGTTTAAACGTGATGACAGAACCCCAGATGGTTACTCTGAAACTAATTTGTACACCGAATTTAGAAGAATGTACATTTGGTTGAGACCTGATGCTAATGTTTCTAAGATGAAACGTGAACAACTGTGGATTCAGATGCTTGAAGGCTTGCATTGGAAGGAAGCAGATCTGCTAAATCACATGAAAGACAAAAATTTGACCAAGTTATACCCATCTGTCACCTATGATTTGGTAAGTGAGGCGTTTCCTGGCATGTTACCACCTAAACCAGCCGAACCTGAGCAGAAAAAAGCTAAGGGAGGTATCAGTAAAGTCCCTTTGGCTGGATCAAACGCCTAATTTTTCGAGAAAAACGAGAAATTTTGGTCGAAGTGCCTAAAATCGAGTGGGAAGACCACTCGAAAATACCAAAAGATGCCGTTTTGGACCCAAGAAATTACAATTATCACCGATACAGAGCATTTGACAAGTGAAACTAAAGGCATTATAATAATGATATATTATAGTGAGGTGAATTATGTCCCTAGTAGGTCCTTGGCTCAACGATTTAGGTAGCAAAAAGCGTAAAGTTAAGTATGCTTCGGCAGAAGCGAAGAAGCGTGATCTAGAGTTACAGGTAGAATGGCAACAACTGAAGGCTAAGATTGACAAGACAGCCAAGGTTGTGCCATCTCGTCCCCTTACTCGCCCATTTCCCAAGTTAGGTCCTCCACCTGGTCGCACTACCAATGCTCATATCAAGAGTCATGATAGTGGTATAGGTGTAGGTGCCAAGAAAGCAGTACCAGTTTATACCGGAACCAAGATTATTGGTATTGGCACTATGCATAAGTCGAATGCTGTGCCTATTTTTAGTGACGACGATGCGAAAGCAATTTCATCTATGCGGAGATAA
>JBIKXY010000260.1:0-3982 GCA_044355515.1 Pirellulales bacterium | reverse complement strand
GACCGGCCCCGGGTCAAGCCGCCGATCCAGGACGTCCTGCGCCGCGGCGACGAGGTGCTCGTGCAGGTGATCAAGGAGGGCTTCGGCACCAAGGGGCCGACGCTCTCCACCTACATCTCGATCCCCGGGCGGTATCTCGTCTTGATGCCGCCGCTGGGGCGGGTGGGCATCTCCAAGAAGATCGACGACGAGCGCGACCGGCGGGGGCTCCGCGACATCATGCTCGACCTCAAGCCGCCCAAGGGCGTGGGCTTCGTGGTGCGGACGGCCGGCACCGAGCGGACCAAGTCGGAAATGGCCCGCGACATGGCCTATCTCCTGCGACTCTGGAAGAGCATCGTGCGGCGGATGCGGAAGTATTCGGCGCCGATCGACATCTACCAGGAAAGCGACATGATCATCCGCACCATCCGTGACATGTTCACGGAGGACGTGGACCGGATCCTGATCGACGAGCCGGCCGCCTTCGAGCGGGCTCGCGAGTTTCTGGAGCTGGTGATGCCGAAGTATGTCGAGCGGCTGCAGCTCTATGAGGGCAAGGAGCCGCTCTTCCACCGCTACGGCCTGGAGGAAGAAATCTCGCGGATCCACCAGCGGAAGGTGCCGCTCAAGGGGGGCGGGTCGATCGTGATCGACCAGACCGAGGCGCTAGTGGCGATCGACGTCAACTCGGGAAGTTTCCGGACCGAGAAGAGCGCCGAGGAAAATGCCTACCAGATGAACCTGATCGCGGCCAAGGAGATCGCCCGTCAGCTGCGGCTGCGGGACTTGGGCGGCGTGATCGTCAACGACTTTATCGACATGCGGAAGGAAAAGTATCGCCGCAGCGTCGAGAAGTCGCTCCACGAGGCGATGAAGCGGGACCGGGCCCGGACGAAGATCCTGCGGACGAGCCCCTTCGGCCTGGTGGAGATGACCCGGCAGCGGATCCGGCCCTCGCTGCGGAAGAGCATCTTCCAGGACTGCCCCACCTGCAGCGGCACCGGCACCGTCAAGACGCCCGAGAGCATGGCGATCGAGGTGATGCGAATGCTCCACCTGGCCGCGATGCGGGACGACGTGGCCCGGCTCGACGTGACCGTGCACGACGACGTGGCGACCTGGCTCAACAACCGCAAGCGGCGGGAGATCACCCAGTTCGAGGACGAGACCCACATCCAGCTCCACATCGAGGGCAAGGAGGGGGTCTCCCCGGAATACCTCGTGTTCGCGGCGTCGGACGAGAACGGCCGCGGGGTGAGGTTCCCCTGACCGGGGATCCCTAGGCCAGGATGCCTTTGACCAGCTTGCCATGGACGTCGGTCAGCCGGTAGCGGCGGCCTTGGAACCTGTACGTCAGCCGCTCGTGGTCGATGCCCAGCAGATGGAGCATCGTGGCGTGGAAGTCGTGCACGTGCACGGGGTCCTTGACGATGTTGTAGCCAAACTCGCAGGTCTCTCCCCAGGCCATGCCCGGCTTGATCCCGCCGCCGGCCATCCAGATCGTGAAGCACCGCGGATGGTGGTCGCGGCCGAAGTCCTGACCCGGGCGGTAGAGCCCCTGGCAGTAGTTCGTGCGGCCGAACTCTCCCCCCCAGACCACGAGCGTGTCGTCGAGCATGCCCCGCTGGGCGAGATCCTCGACGAGGGCCGCGGCCGGCTGGTCGGTCTGCCGGGCCTCCGCGGCGATGCCCCCCTTGAGGCCGCCGTGGTGGTCCCAGTCCTGGTGGTAGAGCTGGATGAACCGCACGCCCCGCTCGGCCAGCCGGCGGGCGAGGACGCAGTTGGCCGCGAAGCTGCCGGGATCACGGGCCTCGGGGCCGTACATGTCGAGCACGCTCGCCGGCTCATCGGAGAAGTCGGTCACCTCCGGCACGCTCGCCTGCATCCGGAAGGCCATCTCGTAGTTGGCGATCCGGGCCGCGATCGCGGCGTCGGGTGTGGCGGCGAACTGGTGTTCGTGGAGCTCCCGCAGGCCGTCGAGCACCGCCCGGCGGTTCTCCACCGACACGCCCGGCGGATTGCTGACGTAGAGTACCGGGTCGCCACCTGAGCGGAAGCGGACCGCCTGGTGCCTGGGCGGCAGGAAGCCCGCGCCCCAGAGGTGGCTCATCAGGGGCTGGCCCCCCTTATTCTTCGTGATCAGGACCACGAACGATGGCAGGTCGTCTTGGGCGTTGCCGAGCCCATAGTCGAGCCAGGCCCCGATGCTCGGCCGGCCCGGGATCTGCGAGCCGCTTTGCATGAAGGTCACGCCGGGGCCGTGGTTGATGCTCTCGGTGTGCATCGAATGGATGAAGCAGAGCCGGTCGGCGATCTTCGCCGTGTAGGGCAAGAGGTTTGAGACCCAGGCGCCGCTCTGGCCATGGCGGGCGAAGGCGAAGGGGGAGGCCGCCAGCGGAATCGAGCTCTGGTTGCCCGACATCCCGGTGAGCCGCTGATTGCCGCGAACGCTCTCCGGCAATTGCTCGCCGTCCCGCTCCTGGAGCAGCGGCTTGTGGTCGAAGAGATCGAGCTGCGAGGGGCCGCCCGACTGAAACAAATAAATCACCCGCTTGGCCTTGGGCGGGACATGGAAGCCGTCGAGCACGCCGCCGCTCGACCCCGCCGCGGCCTGCCTGGCGAGCAGGTGGGCCAGCGCGACCGAGCCGAAGCCCGCCCCGAACTGGCCGAGCCACTGCCGCCTGCCCAGAAAACGGTGCCTGGCACCAAATCTGGGTAACCCAGCGAAGGTGTCTTGCCCATCTTGTCCAGATTTGGTGCCAGGCACCGTTTTCACCGTTTTCATCGCTTCACCACGCTTTCGTCGTAGTTCATCAGGGCGTTGATCACGCCCGCCGCGGCCGCCACCTCGACGGCCGGCAACGCCTCGTTTCGCTTGGTCTCTCCGACGCCCACGAACTTCGCCGCCTGCTCGGGCCGGGCCGCATACCACTCGAGTTGGCCGGCGTGCATCCGCTCGAGGATCGTCCGCTGGGCGTCGTCGGGGGGGCGGCTCGTGAGCCGCTCGAAGGCCAGCGCGAGCGTGGCGGCGGCGTCGCCCTCCGTCTCGGCGAGCAGCTTCTCGGCCAACACCCGGGCCGCCTCCACGAACTGCACGCCGTTCAGGAGCACGAAGGCGTGAAGCGGGGTGTTGGTGGTGTCCCGCTTGGCGACGCAGGTCACCCGCTTGGGCACGTCGAAGGCCTCGAGCATCGGGGCCGGGCCCGTTCGCCGCCAATACGTATAAAGGCTGCGGCGGTAGAGCGCCTCGCCCGAGCCGGCCGGCTCGGGCTTGAAGGAGTCGGGCAGGTCGTAGGTCTTGACCGGCGGGCCGCCCAGCTGCTCCACGAGCAGTCCGGCCGCCGCCAGGGCCCCGTCGCGGATCATCTCGGCCGGCAGCCGGTGCCGCGGGCCGCGGGCCAGCCAGATGTTGAGCGGGTCGTCGGCCATCGTCTTCTCGTCGGCGATGCTTCGCTGCCGGTAGGTTTGCGAGAGCATGATCGACTTGACGAGCTGCTTCATGTCCCAGCCGAAGCCGCCCGACTCCGCCGGATGGGAGAACTTCCAGGCCAAGAGGTCGAGCACGGCCGGATATTCCGGCCGCGGTGCCTGGCTGCCGAGATCCTCCGGCGACTGCACGAGCCCCAGGCCGAAGAGCGACTGCCAGATGCGGTTGACCGTCACGCGAGCCAGGAGCGGGTGGTCCGGATCGGTGAGCCACTTCGCGAGGCCGAGCCGGTTCCTCGGCAGGTCGGGCGGGAAGGGGGGCAGGACGGCGGGTGTGGCCGGCTCCACGGCCGCGGCCCGCTTGTCGTAGTCGCCCCGCTCGAGCACGTGGGCCACCTTCGGCTCGGCCAGTTCCCGCATCACCATGATCTCGGCCGGCCGCTCGGCCAGATCGTCGCGGCCGCGGCGGGCGTCTTCGAGCCCGCGGCGGGCGGCGGCCGTCGGCTCGTCGAAGGCGGCCGCGGCGTAGTCGCCGAGCAGCTCGGCCGGCTCCCGCCGCTCGAGGGCCGCGGCG
>JBIKXY010000076.1:0-12152 GCA_044355515.1 Pirellulales bacterium | reverse complement strand
CACCCGCGGGGCAGCCGGGTGACAATCTCGGATAACGTCCCGCAGGTCGAAAACGACGCGGCGGCCGTGCGGGCAGCCCGCGAAAAAGCCCGCAAGTCCATTCCGCCCGGAGCCCCCGCCGCGACGCCCGGAGCCTGAGCGATGATTCTCCGCCCGCCGCCGACGCGTACCGTCCGAGCCCGGCGGGGCATCACGCTGCTGGAGGTCCTGATCGCCTGCGGCCTGCTGGTCGTCGGGCTCTCGACGATGGCCTCGCTGCTGCCGGCGGCCGGCTCGAGGCTCGCCCAGGCGAGCCTCGAGGACCGTGCCGGCGTGCTCACCGCCAATGCGCTGGCCGAGCTCACCAATCGGCGGCTGGTGGCCGCCGACGCCTTCGAGGCAGGCGGCCGTTCGCTGGTGATCGGTCGTGTGGTCGAGCGGCTCCCCGACCGCCCCGAGATGCGGCCGCGCGGCGTTCCGCTGGCGATCGGCCCGACTCCGGCAGCCCGGGCCCGCTGCGGCACGCCCCGGACGTTTCTGCTCGAGGACGAGCTCCTGTATGGCGAACCACGGCTTGCATCGACGCCGGCGAACGCCTTCGCAACGCTCTCCGACGGGGCCGGCCCGCGGCGCTGTCGGCAGGCGCTCTGCTGGGGGGCGATGATCTCGGCGGCGTCTTTGCCCCCGACGGCCGGCGGCCTGGCGCGGCTGACGATCGCGGTCTTCCGCAAGGAGGGCGGCGACGAGCAGATCGTGCCGATCACGCTGAGCCGGTCATCGAACCACTACCGGGCGGCGGGGCTCGGCGGCGATGATTCGCTGCTGGAGGCGTGTTCCTGGGTGCTGGCGGTGCCGCCGGGGGACAACGCCGCGGCGCCCCGCTGGTTTCAGATCATGTCGGCGTGGCGGTTTCCGGCACCGGCCGACCCGTCGCCCCGCGTCATCTTCCGCGACCAGGCGGGCTTCGAGGCGTTTACCGCCACCGCGGCCGCCGACGCCACCGCCACCGTGCTCTGGTTCGAAGGCCTCGTGCGGATCGATGAACGGGACCTGACTCTCGAGTGATCGCCATCGCCGCCGGCGCGGGTTCACGCCGCCCGGCGGCCCAGCAGGGAGAGGAATGACGCCATGCCACTCACCATTTGCCGTGGGGCCCGTCGTGGCGCGCTGCTGCTGATCGTGATCGCCGTGCTGACGCTGTTCATGCTCGCGGGCATCATGCTGATGACGCTCGCCACGCGGACCCGCTCCAGCGCCCGGGCCTTCGCCGCGGCCACCTCGGGCACGGGGGCCGGGCCGATCCGGGCCCGCATCCAACTCCGCGAGGCGCTGCTGCGGTTCGTGCGGGGTGCCCCCCGAGACACCCCGGCCGCGGAGGTGCTCGGCGAGAGCCTGCTGGAAGACATGTACGGGGGGGAGCCGCCGCTCGAGGGCCGGGCCACCGCGATCACGGAGCAGTGGCCCCTCCTGCAGGCGACGCTCGAACTGGCCGGCGTCGACCCGACCGGGGCAGCGGAGCTCGGCGGCCGGGTCGTGACCTTCGACCCAGACCCGGATACGGGGGAAGCGACCGAGAGTTATCGCATCCTCCGGGCCAGCGGATCCGGCCCCTTCACCTGCTGGTTGGTGCGGGTCGATCCGGGCTCGGACACGCAGCCTCCCAAACCCCCTTGTCCGGTCGTGGTCAATCAGCCGGCCTTCCGAGCCGAGGCCTACGACGCCTTCGACGACCAAAACCGCTGGCTCACGGAACTGTCGCTGCAGGACGGGGCGGTGGCGTCGGTGCCGCGGCCGGCGTTCGCCGCAGCCGGGCAGGCCGCCGAGGTCGACAACGACAACGACGGAGTTGCGGACGGGATCTGGCTGCGGGGCGTGCTCGAGAATCAGCCGGCGGCCAACGGGGGGGAGTATGAGTTTGCCGTCTCCTATCTCGTCGTCGATCTCGACAGCCGGATCAACCTCAACGCCCATGGGTCGCTGACGTCGCTCGACTACCCAGCCACCAGCAACGCCTGGCGAAACGCCCCGGTCGCCCCGCGTGGCGGCGGCTATGGCCCGGCCGACGTCGAGGCCTCGCTGCTGTTCGGGAACCCGGCTGAGGCGGCCTCGGACCCGCCCCCGGCCTCCGACCCGTGGCGGCGGATTCTCGGCGCCCAGACCGACCAGGACGTGACCGCCCTGACCTCGTCGGAGATCCAGCGCCGGCCCGTCGCCCAGGTCGGTGCGATCGCCGGCCGCTACGGGAGCGTGGCCACGCCCGGCGCCGCCGGGAACGACGCACTCAGCGCGCTGGCCGAGACCGTGTACGACGGCGCCGAGCTCGTCGATCTCAAGGGCCTGATCAAGACCGACGTGGAACTGCCGAAGAACTCGAGCGCTCCCGTCCCCGAGGCTGTCTCCTTCGCGCCGGACTGGGACGCCGTGAACCTCGTGGATGACCCGTACGAGATGCGGCTCGACGAGGCGGCGGCACGGCCGGTGGATCTCGGCAAGCACACGCAGACGGCGATCGACAATCCCTTCACCCTGGCCGAGTTGGAAGCCGTGCTGCGGCAGTTCGACGCCGATGCCCAGACGCTCCCGCCCAGGCTCTCGGTGGCGCTCGACGACTTCAGCCAGCGGTCACGGCTGCTGGTCACGACCGACAGCTGGGACACGCCCGCCCTGACGGGCCCGGTGGCCCAGGAGATCGAGAACTATCTCGCAACGCTGCAGTGCGACCCGGCCACGCTGATCTCGCCCGACGTGCTCGCGGGCCTGCGATTCGACATCAATCGTCCGTTTCCGACCGGCCCCGGGGAGACCGCGGCGAAGCAGGAATACTGCAAGCATCTCTACATGCTGCTGGTCGCCCTGGGCCTGCCGGCCGACGCATCAACGGCCCAATGGGCGGCCAACGTGGTGGACTACCGCGACCACGATTCGGCGTTCACCAGGTTCCAGTTCGACTCGAACCCGGCCGACGGCTGGGGGTCGGGCACCGCGGGCTGGTCGGCCGCCAACATGGTCTGGGGCCTGGAGCGGCCGGAGCTCGTGATCGCCCAGACGATCGCCTTCTACGTGCAGGACGAGAGCGACGACACGACGGTTCAGGACGCGGTCTACGTCTCGCTGTACCGCCCGTCGTGGACAGAGGAGTTGCGGGACGCCGGCGGCACCTATCTGCGGCGGACGGCCGGGCCGCTCGACCTGGCCGAGAAGCCGGCGCAGAGCAGCCAGCCCGTGTGGCGGCTGCGGATCGAGCCGGGCACGACCGTGCGGTTCGACAAGCCGGGCAGCGGCGAGCAGGAGGTCCCCGGCGTGTTCCGCAAGACGGGGGGCGGCCCCGGCGATGCCTCGCTCGGTCCTGACAGCTACCTGGTGGTGATGCCGACGCCGCAAAAGTCCACAGGCAAGAAGGGTTTCGACACGGGCGTCGTCCAGGTGCCGGTGGACAACGCGTTCAAGAAGTTCGAGATCAACTCCGGGGGCGTCTTCAAGGCGGAGCACTGGCCCGGAGCGGCTTCCTACCAGGCGGGTTCCGACTCGATGGTCTTCCTCGAGCGGCTCGAGGATCCCGCGAAGCCCTGGGACGGCGATCCCGCCAGCGCCGACTATAACCCCTACGTCATCCTCGACCGCCTGGGCATCAAGCGGGTCAACCGGACGGGTGCCGGGGCGAACAACTGGAAGACGTTCATCCGGGAGCACATGCTCTGGAACAACGGACCGTTCGAGACGGTGGGGTCCGAGGCCGGCATCGTGCCCCTCGATCCGAGCGTGAAGTCCTGGCTGCCCTGGCCGAACCGCGCCTACGTCAGCCATGCCGAGCTGCTGCTCGTGCCCCAGGGGGGCGGCGACTGGCGGTTCTGGGACTTCGACATTCCGAAGAAGCGGAAGGAGCGGGGGGTCAAGCCGTACTACGAGCTGCCGACGCCCAAGCTCCTGGAGGCCGCGATCGTGCCGTCGCGGTTCGTGGGGTCGCAGGTGAGCGTCGATCCGGCCCGGCTCGCGCCGGTGGGCATGGGCGGGATTCCCTTCAACCAGCTCTCCCGGTATCGCGAGCCCGGCCGCGTGAATCTCAACACGGTGGTGCCCAACCGGTCCGGCGACCCGGCCGCGGCGACCCAGCTCGAGGATGCGGTCTGGCTGGCGGTGCTCGGCACCGACGCGGCGGTCTCGCTCGCTGACTACCGTGACCCGGGCGGGGTACCGGAGAATCCGGCTCCCGGGAGCTGGCCCGCCAAGAGCCTCACGGAGATGCTGACGCTCCTCCAAGGGCCGAACATCCACGTGGACACCCGCCTGGACCAGAAGCCGAGCGCCGCCCGCGGCAAATCCTGGAAGAAGAACCGGCTCTACGACGAGAACCCCGCGGCCGCCTACACGACGGCCATCAGGCTGGCCAACGTGGCCACGATCCGCTCTCATGTGTTCGCGGTCTGGCTGACGCTTCGCGTGCGGGAGTCGGGCCCAGCGGGCAACGACTCCTACCATCGCCTGTTCGCGATCGTGGACCGGTCGCGGCCGGTCGGGTTCAGCGCGGGTGAAAACCTGAACGTCGGCGATGCCATCCGGCTGCTACGGTTCCTGGAGTGACGCCATGGCCGCCGGCCTGCGACGGCTGACGACATCGAGCGGGGCGGAGCGTTCGCGGTCCGGCCTGACACTGGCCGAACTGCTGGTCGCCGCGGCGCTGTCAGTGATCGTGATCGGGGCGGTGGCTTCGCTGTTCGCGGTCTTCAGCCGCACGATCCGGCACAGCCAGGCGACGGTCGATCTCGGTGCGATGATGCGGGGCACCGCCTGGCAGCTGCGGCAGGATCTGGCAGGCCTCACCTGCCCGGTGGGGCCCTGGATCGCGCCCGCGGATGACCGCGGCTACTTCGAGCTGCTGGAGGGTCCGCGCCGGGATCTGACCGACGCCTTCAGCGGTGCCGACCCTTCCGCGAACCTCACCGCCGACACCGACGACGTGCTGCTGTTCACGACGCAGACCCTGGCCGAGCCCTTTGTCGGCCGGTTCGGGGGCGCGATGATCGAATCGCCCTATGCGGAAGTGGCCTGGTTTTGTCGGCCGCTGCCCCGGGCCGACCAGCGGGTTCCGGGCACGACCCTCTGCGCCCTCCATCGCCGCCAGCTGCTGGTCATCAACTACCTCGGCCGCGGTGACCTGGAGGACAACACGATCCGCTCGGTGCCGCCCGCGGTGGTCGACCGCAGCACCTACGACGTATCGCTCCGTCGGCTGGCCGCCGCCACGCCGCATACCGCGCTCGTCCCGAACTCGCTCGGCGACCTGAGCAAGCGGGAAAACCGGTTTCTCCGTGACGGCTTCGCCTACCTGACGCAGCGCGGCGGCCAGCGGACGCTGCCGCCCGGTGAGTTCCCCCACGCGTTTCCGCTCGACCCGGCCACGGGTCATCCGGTCGATGCGGCCACGCTTGACGAGACCGCCCGGGCCGACGAGGACGTGCTGCTCCGCAACGTGATTGCCTTCGACGTGCGGGTGTTCGACCCGCGGGCCACGTCGATGCAGGTCGGCGATGCCTGGAGGCTGCCGGGAGATCCGGGTTATGTCCCCGCGCCGGCGGCGGGCGGCCCCTCGGGAGCCTACGTGGACCTGGGCTGGGGGGGCGGCAGCCCGGCGGCGGCCTCCGAGGCGTTTCCGCCCGTCGGGCAGACGGCCTTTCAATCCGCCGGCTGCCGCGTCAGTGACGCCCCCGGCAACGCCGTGCTGCCCGTGGCCAGCTACGACACCTGGAGCCGCCACTACGAGTTCAACGGCGTCGATGACGACCACGACGGGATCATCGACGAGGCGAGCAACGGGATCGATGCCAACGAAGACGGTTGGCCGGAGGCCACTGGCGATACCGAGACCATGCCCCCCTACCCGCTGCCGCTTCGCGGCCTGGAAATCCGGTTGCGGTGCTACGAGCCGATCAGCAAGCAGATCCGCCAGCTCACGATCCGGCATGCCTTCACGCCCTGACGCCCCCTCGACGTGCCTCCGCTCACTCCCTCTCGCAGGAGCCTCCCATGCCGATCCAGTCGACCGTCCGCCGGGGGATCACGCTGATCGAGGTGATGGTCGTGATCGTGCTGCTCGGGATGCTGGCCGGCCTGCTCACGCCGGCCCTGGGCCGGGCCCGGGAGCGGGGCCGGGTGACGGCCTGCACCAACAATCAGTATCAGATCGCCTTCGGCCTGCTTCGCTGCGACGATCAGACAGGAGCCGTGCCCGGCTGGCTCAATGCATCACCCAACGGCGCACGGCTCGACAACGATGATCCGCTGCCCTGCTCATGGGCCGTGGTGCTTCTGCCCTCCGTCGGCCGCAGCGACCTGGCGGACATGTGGGGAGCCCTGCCCACGCCGGCTCCGGTCATCGAGCAGTTTCTCTGCCCTTCGGCGAGCATCGCGGGCGCCGTGCTCGACCGCTATCCTCCGCTCCACTATGCCGGCAACGCGGGCGTTGATGGCCGCGTGGCGGCGGATGGCGTCTTTTTGAACCTCTATCCCGGGAGCGGCGTGGCCAGCGTCTCGCTGGCCGATATCGCGGAGGCCGACGGGGCGAGCACGACGCTGGCGCTCTCGGAGAAGTCGGGGCGGGGCGACGATCCGCATCGCTGGGACTTCAGCGTGGCCACCCCGCCTGCGTTGTTCGGGATCGGGCAGGCGTATCCCCCGGTGTTCGGCATTTCCGGGAGCCCGCCGTCAACGCCCTTTGCCGTGGTGAACCGGGAGTTTTCCGGGGCCTTCGCCCCGTCGAGCCCCCATCCTGACGGGGTGGTTGTCGCGTACTGTGACGGCCGCACCGGGTTCCTCGGCAAGGCGCTCGACTTTTGGGTCTACGGGCAGCTGCTCACCCCGAGGACTCGCTGGCAAGGGACGACGAACACGGTCAACTCGGCGGCGATGCAGCCGTGGCTTCTCCAGAACGGGGCTCCGTACCTGCTGGACAAGCGGGATCTGAAATGACTCCAGAGTGCGGTTGCAGCTCGTCCGCTTCGCACCCGAGATCGCCTGCTTGTCCAAGCCGCAGAGAAAGCCGGCTGCCGCCGAGACAATCGACCCGAGGAACCAGCTGCGGAGTCAGCGGCTCTGCTTGGCTCCGGAGTCGGCCGCGAGCCGGGCCTTGATCGCCTTGATCTCGGCGGCCTCGGGCAGGGCCTTGTAATGGGCGTCGAGCGGATAGCAGCCGCTGCGGAGACCGTGCCGCGGGGCCGTCGTGCAGTCGGAGAAGGTGCGGCAGACGGCGCCGCGGACCAGCGGCCGGCCGGCCAGCGAGTCGGCGGGCAACTCGGGATAGGAGAGCACCATCCGGCCCAGGCCGACCCCGTCGATCCAGCCCTGCCGGACGGTGGCCTGCGCGGCGTGGACGACGTAGTCCTGCAGGTAGCTGTAGGCCGTGCCCACCATCACGAGATCGGGGACCGCCGCCTTGGCCTGCCGGGCCGCGTCGATCTGCCGCCAGCAGCCGACGAGCGGATCCTCCGGCGCCGGGTAGCCGTCGGACGGCGGAAACGCCGCGGGCCGCGAGATGTGGGGCACGGTGTAGGGGCTACCGGCGGTGAGATTGACGGCGACCACGCCCAGGTCGCGGAGGGTTGCCAAGAGCAGGAGCGGCTCCGCCAAGTCGATTCGCGACGGATCGGCGGCATCGACGCCGAAGCCGGCGTCGTAAGGCAGGGCGTCGGCGAACGGAAACGGCGCTCCGCGGCCCTCGACCATGTGCCAGGGAACGGTGTCGAAGAGCGACAGCCGCACGCCGATCAGCAGCCCGGGGCAGGCCTCCCGGACCCGCTCGATCAGCGTGAGCAGGAGCCGCGTGCGGCCGGTGAAGTCGCCCCCCCAGGGGCCCGGCCGCCGCCGGGCCGCGAGAAACTCGTGCACGAGGTAGCCGTGGCAGGCTTTGATGTCCACCATGTCGAACCCGGCCGCCGCGGCATCCCGGGCGGCCGCCACGTAGGCCGCGATCAGCCGCTCGACTTCGGCATCGCCGACCAGGCATTCCACGTCGCCTGTCTTCACGCCGTGCCGGGCGTCGAGCAGCGGATGATGGAAGGCGATCCGCGGCGCCCGGCCGGCGGCCGAGGGCTTGCTGAACCGGCCTGAATGGGTGAGCTGGACCGCCACGACCAGGTCGTCGTCCCGGCCGTGCGCCTCGCGGTGGGAGCCGCGGACCGCCTCCAGGAGTGCCGCGAATCCGGCCCGGCCGCAGGCCGGCGCGCAGAGCTGGTGGGGATTGGCCCGCCCCTCGGGCACGACGGCCACCGCTTCCCCGCCCCAGATCAGCTTCGCGCCGCTCTCGCCGAATCGTCGCCAGCGCCGCAGCAGGATCTCGGTGGGCCGGCCGTCGGCGGACGCGTCCCAGCCTTCCATCGGGTGGATGCACCAGCGGTTGCCCACCGTGCGGCCGCCGAGCGGGAGGGGCGCGGCCAGCGGCGAGCCCGCCGCCGCGGAGAGCGGCTCGTCGTCGAGCGGGATCGGCGCGGCGAGTGCCTGCAGCTGGCTTCGCAGCTCGGCCGCGGTCCGAAACCGGGCCACGCGGGGGTAGGCCGGAGGGGCGGTCATGGCAATGCCTGCATGGCGGCTTCGATCCGCTCGAGGATGGTGGCGATGATCGCCCGGTCGGAGGCGGGCCGGCGGGGGCTGTCGGGGTGCGGCTCGTCACTTGCAAGCAGGCCTCGAAGCTGGAGCGCCTGGACCATCGAGTGCTTGTAGGCCGGCACCGGCGGGCGGAAGGCGAAGTCGCCGAGTGCCTGCAAGGCGTCGTCGAGCTCGTCGAAGCGGCAATCGCCGGCGGCCCACCAAGCGTCGCGCTGTGCAAAAGCCTCGGGCCAGGCCGTCGAAAGCCCGAGCAGCCAGTCGCTGCCGTAACGAACCATGTCGATGGCCAGGTCGTTGCCGGTGAAGACCTGAAACTCCGGCCGCAGGCGGTCGCGGAGCGCGAGCCGCTGCCACTCCAGTCGCCGGGAGAGCGACGAGTGTTTCGCGCCCGTGCAGTTGGGGATCTGCACGAGCTCGGCATAGGCCTCGAGCCCGAGTACCCGGCCGCTGGGCACGAAGGCGGTCGAGAGTTCGAAGCCGATGAACCGCTCCACCCGGGCCGCCAGCCGGCGGAGGCGGGCGATGAAGTCGGCGTCGCTGCCCGTGGTGAGGCCAAACGACGGGAAGATGACGGGGATCGCCCCGGCCGCCGCGATCATCTCCAGCTGTCGGGCGTAGGCCGCCTCGTCGAAGGCCGCTCCGGGGGCATCCACCACGCAGGCTCCCGCCACCAGCTTCCCGGAGCCGACCGTTTCCCGGGCGATCGCGAGCGCCCGGGCGCGGGTGGCGTCGTCGATCAGCTGCACGTAGCCCGTGTCCATGTTGACCGCGGGCGTGATCCCGGCGGCGTGGGTGCGGGCGACGTGGGCCGCGAAGCCGGCCCAGTCCACCGTCAGGTCGGCATGAAAGGGCAGCAGAATGGCCGACATCCCCCTGATCCGGCGGCGGGGCCGGACGAGCGCGGCGGGGTCGACGGCGGCGGTCAGCATGGCGCTCGCGGGCTGTTTGTAACCAAACGGTTATTTCGGAAGGTATCATGCCAGAACTGCCGCGGCTTGCCAATCCCGCGAGCGAGAACCGCTGAGAGCCATGCCCGTCAGGCCCGCCCGCAAACCGCTCCCCCGCTCCCGCGATCCCGTGCGGACCCGCAGCCGGCTGCTGGCCGCGGGCGTGCGGCTATTCTCTTCCCTGGGCTATCACGGCGTGGCCGTGGACGAGATCGTGGCGGCGGCCGGCTGCAACAAGCGAATGCTCTACCACTACTTCGGCGACAAGGAGGGGCTGTACGTCGAGGTGCTGCGGCACGTCTACGCCCGGATGGAGGCGGCCGAGATGGCGCCCTTGCCGGCCTCGGCCTCGACCGAGCAGGCGATCCGGGGGGTGATCACCCGGCACTTCGAGTTTCTCGCCGACAACCCGGCTTTCGTGAAACTGCTGCTCTGGGAAAACCTCAACGAGGGGCGGCTGCTCGCCAAGCACCCGGGCCTGCTCTCCAAGGCGCCGATCATCGAGCGGCTGCGGGAGCTGCTCGAACGCGGCCGTGACCGCGGCGAGCTCGCGGGCGTGGGCGATGTCCGGCACCTGCTCGTGCTGATGATCGGGATGTGCTTCATTTATTTCTCGAACCGGCACACGCTGCGGCAGGCGGTCGGGCTCGACGCCGACCTGCCGAGGGTGCGGCGGCAGGGGCTGCGGCTGGCCCAGGACGCGTTTCTCGCCGCGGTCGGCCTCCGGCCGGCTGCCCGCAGCCGCCGGACAGAATAAGGCGTTGCGGGCACGATCTGGGCTCTGTCGATGGCGGCCGCGCGAACGCTCCTGCGATACACTGCGTATCACCGCAGGCATCCTGAGGCGAAACCCGCCAGAGCGGGGTTTCGCGTGCCCTCGTCATGGAGGAGGCTACTTCGATCGACGCCACCGTCGCCACCCTGTCACCGCCGGCGGCCGGGCCGGCCCCGCGGCTGGAGCCGGTCACCGCCCCTGCGGCGGCCTGGTTCTCGATCGACACCGACGTTTCGCTCGGCGGGGAGCCGGCGCGTGAGTGGCTGGCGGCGTCACCCGCCGGCCTGGCCGTCACGGGCCGCGAGATCCCGCGCGGGGAGCCGCTGCCGGCGGTCACGATCCGCCATGTGGCCTGGGCCGACCTCGATCGGGTGCGGACGGCGGCCGGAATCGGCGGCGGCATGCTGCAGGTGCGGGTCGGGGGCGACTGGGTCGATCTCGTCCGCTACTCCAACGCGCTGGCCGCCCGGTTTCACAAGCTGGCCCGGGCCCTGGAAACGGCGCGGGAGGCGGCCGCCGACGGCGGTTCAGCGGTGGCCGAGCCCGCCCTCGAGGCTGGCCCGCTCGACCCGCCCCACTGCCCGAGCTGCAAGCTCCGGCTGGCGACGCCCGAGGAGTCCTGCCCCCGCTGCCTGCAGAAGGGGAGGATCCTCCGCCGGGTCGCCGACCTGATCGCCCCCCATGCAAAGAGCGCGATCCTGCTGGGCATCCTCACGGTGGTCGGGGTGGCGGCCGAGCTCGTGCCCCCCAAGCTCCAGCAATACCTCGTCGACGACATCCTCTCGGTCGGCGGTGAGCCGGCGGCCGGGGTTGGGACCGGCGCGACGCCCGACTTCCGCACGGCCCTGCTCGTGGTCGTGCTCTCGCTGGCGGCCTCGCGGGTCTTGCTCTCGCTGGTGGCCGTCTACAAGGGCCGGCTCGCCTCCGCGATCGGCTCGAGCCTCACGGCCCGACTGCGTCAGGAGATGGTGGACAAGCTCCAGAGCCTGTCGGTGGCCTATTACGACCGCCACCAGGTCAGCTCGATGATCAGCCGCGTGGCCCACGACAGCGAGGTGTTGCACGGCCTGGTGCAGCAGTTCACGGGCGGGTTTCTCCTCCAGATCGTGCAGCTGGTGGCCGTGGGGGCGATGCTGTTCTGGATCAACCCCGAGCTGGCCGCCTACACGCTGATCCCGGTGCCGCTGGTGATCCTCGGCTCTTGGATCTTCTGGCGGCACGTCTACCCGCGGCACTATCGGCTCTGGGATGCGGCCAGCAAGCAGATGGCCGTGCTCTCGGGGATGCTCTCGGGGATCCGGGTGGTCAAGGCCTTCGGCCAGGAGTCCCTGGAGCGGGATCGCTTCCGCACCACGAGCGACCACCTCCGCGACTGGCGGCAGTGGGTGGAGCTGACCAACTCCACCTACTCCGCGGCGATGCAGATCGTCTTCAGCCTGGGCGGGCTGATCGTCTGGTACGTCGGCGGCCGCGACGTGATCGGTCGCGAGATGTCGCTCGGCCAGCTGATCGCCTTCCTCGCCTACCTGGCGATGTTTTACGCGCCCCTGGGCG
Organism: Pirellulales bacterium; assembly: GCA_044355515.1. GTDB lineage: Bacteria > Planctomycetota > Planctomycetia > Pirellulales > UBA1268 > QWPN01. The sequence continues at coordinate 302 of JBIKXY010000076.1, read as the reverse complement.
CCCTCTCCAACTTCACCACCTGGCTGACGAGCTTCCTTTCCGGCAGCAAGCGGGTCTTGGAGTTGCTCGACACGCCCGCCTTGATCCCCGAGCCGGCCGAGCCCGCCGCCTGGGACGAGCCGCGGGGCCGGATCGCGTTTCGGGGCGTGACCTTCGGCTATGACGAAAACCAGCCCGTGCTCCACGATGTCTCGTTTGCCGTGGCCCCCGGCGAGATGATCGGGATCGTGGGCCGCAGCGGTTCGGGCAAGTCGACGCTCGTGAACCTCTTGGCCCGGTTCCACGACGTTCAGCAGGGCACG
>JBIKXY010000075.1:0-12155 GCA_044355515.1 Pirellulales bacterium | reverse complement strand
ACCACGGCCCGCCTGTCAACCGGCACGGCTCGCGCTTGCTGGCAGATCTGGGAGAGATCTGGGAGACGCCTGGCGAGAACCGGACGGAAGGAGGGGGGAAAGGGGGCAGCCCCGGTACAGCCCCCTTCTCGCGGTGAGCGGAAGGGACACGGCAGCCTGTTCGTGGCGAAAAGGGGGCCGTCCCCTGAGGGTGGTTGCCCGGATGGTTCAGAGCCACTTGGCCACGTCGGTGCGGTAGGCGGCCAGGGCCGGCAGCAATGCCGAGAGGATCGCGAGCACCACGAGGAACGGCACGAGCAAGGCCTCGCCCACGGGGGCCGACGAGAAGAATCCAGCCGAGACGCCGGCATTGGTCGTGATCAAGGGGCCGATCGCCGCCACGATCCCGTGGCCCAGCAGCCAGCCAGCCAGGCCGCCGCCCACGGCCAGGATGATCGCCTCCAGGAGCACCGCGGTGAGCACGTGGCTCCGCCGGGCGCCCAGCGCCCGCATCACCGCCACGTCGCGGCTCCGCTCGAGCGCCGAGCCGACCATGCTCACGAGGATCCCGATCGCCGAGACGATCACCACGAGCGTGGTCACGAGCAGGAGCAAGAGCTCCAGCGGCCGCACGAACAGATCCAGCAGCGTGCGGATCTCGCGGACGGGCTCGGCCGCCTGGCCGTCGCGGCCCTCGTTGATCGCCGTCTTCAGCCCCATCGCCAACAGTTCCGGCGGCATGCCGCCGGGCGAGGCCGTCTCCACGAGGATCGCCGTCACCTCCCGCTGGCTGAAGGGCAGCGGCACGGGTCCGGGTGAGCCGGCCGGGGCGAAAGCCTGCGTCGCCTGGGATATTTCGCGAGACGCCTGCGAAGGTTCCTGGCCTGACTGGGGCGAAATCTCCAGGGCTCCTTCGGCTTCCGTCCCGGCCTGCCGGCCGCTTTCGCCCTCCGGCACCGGTTTGGCGTGCCCCTCCTGCAGGTAAAAACCCTCCATGTTCACGTACACGCCGCGATCCACCGGCGTGTCGGTGCGGGCGAGGATGCCCGTCACGGTGAAGGGATCGTGCACGAGGCCGTCGTCGGCACCGTGGGTGGGCGCGAAGGGGTCGCCCACCGCGAGGCCGAGCTTCGCCGCCACGGCGCTGCCGATGACGCCGCCGAAGAACTCGTCGTCGCGGAAGTTTCTCCCGGCGGCGAAGGCGAAGGGGCGGCCGTCGCCGAGCGTGAGCGAGTCGAAGTAGGCGGCATTCGTGCCCACGACCCGAAAGCTCTTGTAGTAATCCCCCATGCAGATCGGCACGGCCTTGGCCACGCTGCCGGCGTAGCGGCCGGCCGCGCCGTCGGGCCGGGCCTCCGCCGGGAGAAACTCCTGGTAGAAGCCCCAGGAGATGTTCTCGATCGGCTTGCTGACCAAGTAGACGCTGTTCAAGACCAGCTGCAGCGGGCTTCCCTTCGCCCCCACGATCAGGTTGTAGCCGAGCCCCTGCCCGGAGGCGAAGGCGTCGCGGACCACCCCGCCGATCACGAGCGTGGCCACGACCAGCGCCACGCCGAGCGCCAGCGACAGGGCCGTGAGGCCGCTGGTGAACAGCCGCTGCCGGATGCTCCGCCAGGCGATGCCGAGGAGGCTCATGGGCTCAGACCTTCTGCCGGCAGGCGCGGTTGAACTCCTCGAGCTTGAGCCGCCGGGGAAACTGACGGGCCACCTCGGGGTCGTGGGTCACCACGAGCAGGGCCACGCCGTGCTCGGTGCAGGTGTTCTTGAGCAGGTCCACGACCTGCTGCTGGTGGGCCGCATCGACGCTGGCCGTGGGCTCGTCGGCCAGGACGGCCCGGGGCCGGTTGGCCAGGGCCCGGGCCACGGCCACCCGCTGCTGTTGCCCGATCGAGAGTTCGGCCGGCTTATGGTGCAGCCGGTGCGACAGGCCCACGGCCTCGAGCAGGGCCGTGGCCCGACCCCGGTCGGGCGGTCGAGAGCCGAACGACATCGCCACCAGCACGTTCTCGAGGGCCGTGAAGCCCGGCAGGAGGTTGAACTGCTGAAACACCAGGCCGAGCGTGTCGGCCCGGAGCCGGTCGCGGCGACCCTCGGGGAGCCTGGTGATGTCGGTGCCGGCCACCTCGACCCGCCCCGAGTCGGGCCGCATGATTCCGGAGATCACGTGGAGCAGCGTGGACTTCCCTGATCCGCTCGAGCCCTCGAGCGCCGCCTGCTCGCCGGCGGCCAGGACGAAGCCGGGCACGTCGAGGATGTCGGCCCGCTCGCCCCCCGGCATGGCGAAGCTCTTGCGGACGTTTTCGAGGCGGACGACGGGTTCGGCCATGGCCGGACGAGCCTACCGCGCCCCGGCGAAGGGCGGCCATGCGGCGTTTCGCCGCCGGCCGGCGGCGGGCGATTGAGCAGGGCTGCGTCGCGGGTGTATATTCCCGCCGCTTTCATCACCGGCCCCCCGCGGCGTCGCGGGCCCCCCCGGGCCGGTTCCGTGCCTTTGGCTCCCAGGAGATCCGCCCGTGCCCATTCGCGTCGGCATCAACGGTTTCGGCCGCATCGGCCGCCTCACCTACCGCGCCATCTACGAGAAGTACGGCCTCGACGGCGACGTCCAGGTGGTGGCGATCAACGACCTGACCGACGCCAAGACCAACGCCCACCTCCTGGCCTACGACTCCAACTACGGGCCCTTCAAGGGGCAGGTGGGCTACGACGGCAACGACATCGTGGTGGACGGCCGGAAGGTGAAGGTGTTCGCCGAGAAGGATCCCGGCGTGATCCCCTGGGGCAGCGAGGACGTGCAGATCGTCGTGGAGAGCACCGGCTTCTTCACCGACGCCACCAAGGCCGTCGCCCACAAGCGGGACAGCGTCAAGAAGGTCGTGATCTCGGCTCCGGCCAAGAACGAGGACCTGACGATCGTGCTGGGCGTGAACAACGGGATGTACGACCCCAAGAAGCACCACGTGATCTCCAACGCCTCCTGCACCACCAACGGCCTGGCGCCGGTGGCCAAGGTGCTCCACGAGACCTTCGGGATCGAGAAGGGCCTGCTCACGACCGTGCACGCCTACACCAACTCCCAGAAGACGGTGGACACGGCCGCCAAGGACCTGCGGGACGCCCGGGCCGCGGCCCTGAACATCGTCCCCTCGAGCACCGGCGCCGCCCGGGCGGTGGGCCTCGTGATCCCGGAACTCCAGGGCAAGTTCACCGGCATGGCCTTCCGCGTGCCGGTCGCGACGGTGAGCGTGGTGGACTTCACGGCGCTCCTGAAAAAAGACGCCCCGCCGGCCGAGATCAACGCCGCCATGAAGCAGGCGGCCGAGGGGCCGCTCAAGGGCATCCTTCGCTACACCGACGCCGAGCTCGTCTCGACGGACTTGAAGCAGGATCCCCACAGCTCGATCTTCTCGGGCGTCGACACGATCGGGCTGGGCAACTTCGTCAAGGTGGTGAGCTGGTACGACAACGAGTGGGGCTACTCCTGCCGCGTCGCCGACCTGCTCAACTTCCTCGAGGATCAGGGGCTGTAGGCCGCTGCCCGGCGCTCTTGGCGGCGCCCGCCGGCAGCCTTGTCAGCGAACCGGCACCAGCGCCTCGGCCGTGAGCGGGCCGGCGGCGGTGGGTGATTCCACCGTCACGCGGACGTGGCCGGCCGCAGGGAGCGTGCCCTGCCAGGGCAGGTCGATCACCAAGCCCCGGCGACGGCCCGTGGGCCGGAAGCGGGCCGCGGCGTCGGCGGCCGCGACCGTCCAGCGGGCCAGGGGCGGCGCGGCCGAGCCCGCCGCCGCGTCGTAGGCCGTGATCGTGACGTCGCCCGCAAGGCCGACCAGTTTCTCGCCTTTGTTCCGCGGCTCGATCGCCAGCGACAGCCCCTCGCTCTGGCCGTCACCATTGGCATCGACGCCGCTGGAGGCTGAGGGATTGATCGCCAACCGGATCGCCTCGCCGCCGTCGGCCGGCTCGTCGTAGGAAAGCCGAACGAGCGCGGGCGCGGGCGAGTCGGCCGGGGCCGCCCGCAGCGGCGACCCGTCCTGCGCCGACTCGATCGGCCGCGCCGCCGGATCGATGACGGCGGCGGCCGGGGGCAGCGAGAGGCCGCTGCCGGCATCGGTCGATGGGGGGACGCGGCCCGGTTCGGCCGGCAGCGGTGGCACGCCTTCGAGCATCGGGGGGGCGAGATCGACGGGCGGGCCGCCCCGCGGCGGCCCGCCGCCGCTCCGCGGCAGCCGGGGCAGGTCGGGGATCTCGATTGCCGGCGGCACGGTGGAGGCGGGGGGAACGCCGGGCGCTCTGGGCCGCCGGCCCCGGGACGGTGTGGCGGAATCGGCCTCGGAGACGCCCAGCTGCTTGCGAAGGCTCGTATTCTCGCCGGCCACATGCTCGAGCCGGGCGCACTTCTCGGCCAGCTCGTCCTGAAGCTGGTAGATCTGGTCTTCTTGATACCGCAGCTCCCGCTCGAGGAGCTGCTGATTGAGGTCGCTCTTGCAGCCGGCCGCACACAGGGCGGCTGCCGCCAGCCAGCCATAGCGAACGGCCGGACTCCACTTCGCGGGGGAAACTCGTTGCGGATTCATGACGCGCCTCCTTGCGCCTCATCGGCCCCGCGGGGCCGCCTGGTTGCCTGGTCATCCGCGGCCGCAGGCGGCCGCGGGAACATCTCCTAGCCGGCCCCCTTGCCCGTCGGCATGTGCTCGATCACCTCGTCGATCAGCTTGTAGTCGAGCGCCTCCTGCGCCGACATGAAGCGGTCGCGATCCGTGTCCTCCTCGATCTTGGCCAGCGGATGGCCGGTGTGCTTGAGGAGGATGTTGTTGAGCTTGTGCTTGACGTTCTTGAACTCCTTGGCGTGAATCATGATCTCCTCCGCCGTCCCTTCCATGCCCGCCAGGGGCTGGTGGATCATGATCCGGGCGTTGGGCAGGGCCCGCCGCTTGCCCTTGGTGCCGGCCGTCAGGAGCACCGCCCCCATGCTGGCCGCCTGGCCGATGCAGTAGGTCGCCACGTCGCAGGTCACGAACTGCATGGTGTCGTAGATCGCCAGGCCGGCGGTGACGCTGCCGCCGGGGGAGTTGATGTAGAGGTGAATGTCGGACTTGGGGTCGTCGGACTGCAGAAACAGCATCTGGGCGACGATCGCGTTGGCCACCTCGTCGTTGACCTGGGTGCCGAGGAAGACGATCCGATCCTTGAGCAGGCGGGAGTAGATGTCCATCGCCCGCTCTTCGCGGCCGCTCTTCTCGATCACGTAGGGGATCAGGGGCATGGTGAGTGTCTCGGGCGGGCCTTGGGGGGCCGGCGGGTCAGTCGGACTCTTCGGCCACCTCGACCGGCGGCTTGGCGAGGACCTCGTCCACGAGGCCGTAGGCCTTGGCCTCGGTGGCCGAAAGATAGCGGTCGCGGTCGGTGTCCTTGGCGATCCGTTCGATCGGCTGGCCGGTGTGGCCGGCGAGGATCTCGTTGAGCACCGAGCGGGTCTTGATGATCTCGTCGGCCTGGATCTCGATGTCGCTCACCTGGCCCCCCACCTGGCCGTAGGGCTGGTGGATCATGACCTTGGCGTGGGGCAGGGCGAACCGCTTGCCCTTGGTGCCGCCGGCGAGCAGCACGGCGCCGCCGCTGGCCGCCAGCCCCACACAGTAGGTGGCCACCGGGCAGGAGAGGATCTGCATCGTGTCGTAGATGGCCATCGTGGCCGTGACGCTGCCGCCGGGGGAGTTGATGTAGAAGTGGATGTCCTTGCGGCGGTTCTCGCTCTGGAGATAGAGCAGTTTCATCACCACTTCATTGGCGTTGCCGTCGTAGATCTCCCCCTGGAGAAAGACGATCCGGTTCTCGAGCAGCAGGTCGCCGAGCGTCATCGTCCGCTGCCGCTGGTAGTCGCGGTAGGCGGAAGAGGCTCGCGGAGAGAGTGGGCTGGTCATCGGGGTGCTGGTCGCCGGGGAGAAAGGAACGAGGCGGGGTGGTGGCCGCCGGATCATCCGCGGCCGCCCGGCCGGGTGGCGGGCTCGGCATGGGCGGCGACCGGGATCTCCTCCTCGCCTACCACCACGCCGCAGACGGCATGATCCACCGCCTCGGTGTCAGGCTTGGGAAACTCGAACGGGACGTCCTTGAACTTCGCCTCGGAGGTGACGAGGTCGATGGTCTTCCGCTCGATGATCTGGTTGCGGAGCACGTCCATCAGGCCCCGCCGCTCGAGGCTGGCCCGGACCCGGCGGGGCGACTCGCCTGACTGGGAGGCGATCGCCCGGATCTCGGCGTCGTAGTCGGCCGCCTCGTCGGCCACCCCCTGCTCCTCGGCGATCCGCTCGAGGATGAAATGCTCCTTGAGGGCTCGGGCGGTGCTGGCCAAGACCGTCTGCCGCAGTTCGTTGACGTGGCGACGGATCGAGTCGTCATCGAAGCCGCTCCGCCGCAGCTCGAGAATCGCCCGCTCGAGCTCCCGCTGGGCCTGCCGCCGAAGCAGGTCAGGGGGCAGATCCCACGCGGCCGAGGCGGTCAGGGCCGCGGCCACCTGCTGCCGGACCTGCTTGCGACGATGCCACTCGAGCTGGCCCTCGAGCTGCCGCGAGACGGCCTCCCGGAGGGCCTCCTCGCTCTCGAAGCCGCCGAGTTCCTCGAGCACCGCCGGCGTCAGGGTCGGCAGTTCGTGCTGCTTGACGTCGAGCAGTTCGAGGGCGAGCGTGACCTGTTGGCCGCGGAGCTCCTCGACGGCCGCCTCGTCGGAGACCGTGACGGTCGCCGTCACCGTGTCGCCCGGCTTGGCCTGGCCGACGAGCGCGTCGAAGCCCTCGAGCTCGGCGTCGGCGAAGGAGAGCTTGGGCCGCACGACGATCTCCATCTCGGTCGCCTCGGAGAGGAGTTCGTCGCCCTTGGTGAACCGGAGGTTGGCCACGATCAGGTCGCCGACCACCGGGCCCTTGCCCGCCGGCACGTACCGGCCCCGCTCCCGCAGAATGTTGCCGAGCGCCTCGTCGATGTCGGCGGCTCCGATCTCCCGGGCCGGCCGGGTGATCGCCAGGCCCTTCCACTGGGGCAGGTCGAACTCGGGGCGGACCTCGATCGAAAACTCGAAGGTCAGCGGACCGTCCTCGGGCACGAGCACGGCGGCGAGATCGAACTCCGGCTCGCTGATCGGTGCAAGCTTGCCGCTCTCGGAGACCTGCGTCATCGCGTCGGTCACGAGCTTGGAACGGATTTGATCGGAGAGTTCGCTCTTGAAGCGGCTGCTGACCAGCCGACGGGGCGCCCGCCCCGGGCGGAAGCCGGGCAGGAGCGCCGAAGGCATCAACTCGCCGATCGCGGCATCACGGTAGCGGTCGATGTCGGCCCGGGGGATCGTGACCTTGACGCGGCGCTGGCAGGTCGAGACCTCCTCGATCGCGACCTCGAGGTCGAGCGGCTTGGCCTCCGACTCGCTCTCGGGCGAGGCAACGGCGGTGGACGCGTCGGACGAACTGGACGACATCGGCGTTTCCGGAGGGAAGGGGAGACGGAGGCCTGAAACTCTGAACAAGAAAGAGGGAAGCGGGTGATGGGATTCGAACCCACGACAACCACGTTGGCAACGTGGTGCTCTACCAACTGAGCTACACCCGCGGCGTGCCGCTTTCCGAGGAACGGGAAACCCGAGGGCCTGGCACGATCGAAATCGAAGCCCGCCGTTCCACAGGAACCCCGCGATTATAGGGCCGCGCCGGCCGGTCGCAAGGTCACCGGCTGGGAGGGGGGCGATTTCTGCGGGGGCTGGGCAAGGGGCAATTTCCCTCGCCTCGGGCGGCGGTAAACTCCCGAGGTGAGCGGCGGCACACTCCGCTCGCCTCCACGGTGGTCGTGGTTTTGCCCTTGCGACCGGCGCGCCGGGGCTCCCCGGCGGGCTATCGATTCATGGAACTGCGATTCGTCTTCAAGTCGTCGTCTGGTGAGTCGCTGACCCATTTCAAGCGGCTGCCGGTGATCATCGGCCGGTCCGACGCCGGGGACGTCAAGCTGCGCATTGCCAAGGACGCTGTCAGCCGTCGGCACTGCGAGTTTTCGCTCGACGACCAAGGTCGGGTCTGCGTCACGGATCTCGAATCGACCAACGGCACGTTCCTCGAAGGCCGTCGGCTCGAGCCGCGCGTGCCCGCGCCCGTGTCGTCGGGCAGTACCTGCAGGCTGGGCAACGTAGGGTTCCGCGTCGAGTACGGGGGGGCAACCGTCCACGAGAGCGAAACCGTGCCGATCGCACCCTCCGCGCCGCCGGCCGACCTCGCCGGGGAGGAGCCGGCCGCACCGGAGCCGACGCTCGAGGTCGCTCCCACCGCGCCGCTCGGCGAAGTGGTCCCGCCGACCCAGGAGCCGAGCGGGGCGGCGGACTTCGGGTTTTTGGCCGGCGTGGACGCCGCGGCCCCGGCCGCCGATGCCTGGCCGCAGATCGACGAGGCTCCGCCGACCGACGATGCGGAACTGGACGATTTCCTCAAGGGTCTGCCATGAATGCTGCCGGCCGCGGCCCCGAGACGACGGCCGACGCCCCGCGGCCACGACGGGTGACCGTTCACGATCTGGCTGCGGCCCGCCGCGGCGGCCGGCCGATCTCGATGGTGACCGCCTACGATTGGCCGACCGGTCGGCTGGCCGACGCGGCCGGCGTCGATTGCGTGCTCGTGGGCGACAGCGTGGCGATGGTGGTGGCCGGCCGCGATTCGACCATTCCCGCCACGCTCGGACAGATGATCTACCACGGCGAGATCGTGGCCCGGGCTGTGTCGCGGGCCATGGTCGTGGTCGATCTGCCCTTTCCGCTCCAGCATCTCGGCACCCGGGCGGCGATCCGGGCGGCGGCCCGGGTGCTGAAGCAGACCGGCTGCCAGGCCGTCAAACTCGAGGGCACGGCCGGCCAGGCCGACGTGATCGCCGCCCTCGTGGCCGCCGGCATCCCGGTGATGGGCCATGTGGGACTCCGGCCGCAGGCCGTGCACCAGCTCGGCGGCTACCGGATGCAGCGGGACGGCGAGGCGCTCTTGGCGGACGCGACTGCCGCGGCCGCCGCCGGCGCCTTCGCAGTCGTGCTCGAGTGCGTGCCGCGGGAGGTGGCAGCCGAGATCACCCGCTCGCTCCCGGTGCCCACGATCGGGATCGGTGCCGGCCCCGACTGCGGGGGCCAGGTGCTCGTGATGCACGACCTCATTGGCCTGTCCGGCGACCGGGTGCCGCGGTTCGTGCGGGCCTACGCCGACACCAAAGGCTCGGTCGCGGCCGCCTTGTCGGCTTGGAAGGCCGATGTCGAGGCCCGGCGATTCCCGGGCCCGGCCGAGACGCTCGGCTGAGCGCTACGGCACGACGAGCTCGTCGGAGATCACCACCGGCTTCCCGGCCGTGATGCCGGCAGGAGCGCCGCCCGGACCGGCCGGCGCCGCCATCGCGGGCGTTGCCGACATGCCCCCGATCGGCATGCCCCCGTCGACCATGCCTCCGCCGGCGCAGTCGTTGCAGCCGCTCATCGCAGCCGGCGGGCAGGCGTCCTGGCAGCCGGTCGCCTGGCCGCAGACCCGCGGCGGCGCGGCCTGGGCCGCCGCCCCGGGGGGCACGAAGCCGGGGGGCAGGTGGCCGAAGCACCGCTCGTACTTCCAAACCTCGAGGGCGATATACCGCTCGTTGAGCGACTTGCAGCCGCTCGTGCCGCTCGCGGCCACGAGCACCGCCGTCGCCGCAACCCGTCCGATCCATCCGCTTGCGCGCATCGCTCCGTCTCCTGGGCATGCCAACCGTGGCATTCGCGGTTCGGGAAACCGACCCGTCAGCGGGCGGCTCGGCGAAAGCCACGCAACCCTACCCCATGCCAGGGGCGCGGCAACCGCCGCCGGGAGCGAATCCGGAGGCCGGGCCGCAAAGATGTGAGGGTCGTGACGGAGGCATGGGGGCCGGAACTCGTCACGGCGGTCGAGCATGGCCCGCCGCGTGGCCTCAACGCTTGCGGTGGCGGATCCGAGCCCGCATCCGCCGCTTCTTCTGGCCGAGCTTGCGGCGGCCCTTGCCCGTCTTTTTCACACCCATCGATGCACTCCTGGGGACGCCGGTCGCCGTGAACCGGCTGCCACCGGGGGGTCGTTGTAAGATGGGAATCCCGGGAATTCAAGCGAACCTCCCCTGGCCCCATGATCGTCTTCTTTCCCACCTACGCGCGGCGCACCCCCACCGGCTGGCAGGCGGCCGTGGCGGGGATGGTGACCCGCCCGCTGCCCCAGCGGAGCCGGCGGCGGGCTCTGGCGGTGGCCGTGCTCAAGCGGCTCCTGGACCTCTCCGACGCCGAACTCGACACGGAGGTGTTTCGGCGGCGGGCCGACTCCTTCCTCTTTCAGCGGGTGGCCGGCCGCCGGCTGCGGGTGGCGGTCGGCGACCGGATCGTCGAGCTGGGGCCCTCCGACAAGAGCGGTCACTTCCAGGCGGAGTTTCCGCTCGACGACTCATTCGCGGCGGTCCATGCCCGGCCCGCGGCCGGCGGCTGCCGCTGGCTCGCCTACGCGCACGTGCCCGATGCCGAGCCCGACGAGCCTGCGCCCGAGCCGGTCGGTGAGGGCCGGATCCAGCTCGTCGAGGAGACGGGCAGCTCGGTGATCTCCGACATCGACGACACGGTCAAAGTCAGCAACGTGGCCGACCGCCGCGAGCTGCTCAAGAACACGCTCCTCCGCGAGTTCGTGCCGGTGCCGGGGATGCCCGAGGCCTTCGGTCGCTGGGAGGCGGCCGGCGCGGCCTTCCATTATGTGTCGGCGAGCCCTTGGCAACTCTCCAACTGCCTGTGCAGTTTCCTGGGGGCGGCCGGACTGCCGGCGGGTTCCATGCACCTCAAGCTCTTCCGGCTCAAAGACTCGACGCCGCTCGGCCGGCTCACTTCCCGCAAGCGTTCCAAGCGGCGGGCCATCGAGCAGATCATGCGGGACTTCCCCCGCCGGCGGTTCACGCTCGTGGGCGACTCGGGGGAGCGGGATCCCGAGGTCTACGCCGCGGTCGCCCGGCGGCGGCCGGAGCAGGTGGCCGGCGTGTTCATCCGCCGCGTGCCCGACCGGGCGGCGGCGAGCCACGTGAGCCTCAGGTTCGACAAGCTCGCCCGGCGGCTGCCGGCCGGGGGCCTGCAGACCTTCGTGGACGCCACGGACCTTGCGCCGTTGCCGTGACGCGATCCGGCGCACGCCTCAGCCCGGGCAGACGGCGACCACCTCGATCTCGTACTTGAGCTGCGGGCCGAGGCAGTTGACGATCGTCGTCCGGGCCGGATACGGCTTCGAAAAGGCCTCGGCGTAGAGCTGGTTGAAGAGCGGCAGGTCGTCGTTGTCGCGGACGTAGTTCCTCGTCTGCACCGCGTGCGACAGGTCACAGCCAGCCGCCAGCAGCACGCGGCGCACGTTCTCGATCGACCGGCGAAACTCCCCGGCGAACGTGTCGCTGACGATCGTGCCTGTTTCGTCCACCGAGGCCTGGCCCGAAACGAAGACCATGTTGCCCACGACCACCACCGGGCTGAAGGGCAGGTGCGAGACGGGCGTGTCGGGCAAAACCGGATACGAGACCGCGGGACGGTTCATGGGGACTCCTCGGGTGATGATGCGGTGCCGCCGCGATCCCACGATACCCGATGCAGGGCGGCCGCAGGCTTGCGTGCCGCCCTGCGATTCGGCCATAACTCGCGGGGCCGATCGGCCGATCATGGCATGCGGCGCATGCCGTGCGCCCCCGCTTTCTCCCCGAGCGCCCGAGCCTCATGACGAACTGGCATTCGCTCTCCGGCAAGACCGTCCTCGTCACGGGTGGGGCTGGCTACCTGGGCTCTGCGATCACGGCCCAACTCGATGCCGAGTGCGGCCGCGTGCTGTGCATCGATCTGCCGGGCAAGGCCGAGGCCCTTGTTGCGGCACGGTCGCTCAGCCGCACGGTTCCCGTTTCACTCGACCTCACAGAGACCGCCGCCCTCCCCGGCACCCTCGACGGTCTGGTGGCGGCGCACGGCGTTCCCGACGGCATCGTGCACCTGGCCTTCGTGTCGTCGGCCGGCAAGACGCTCGAAATGCTCGGCGCCGACGATCTCGACGCGACCTTCCGTCTGGGTGTCACGCCCACGTTCATCCTGGTTCGCGCGCTCGCCGAACGGATGAAGGCCTGCGGGCGGGGGAGCATCGTGCTGTTTGCCAGCATGT
>JBIKXY010000074.1:0-12232 GCA_044355515.1 Pirellulales bacterium | reverse complement strand
CGCCTACGTGGTCACGGGGCCGCGGGTGGCCGCGGCGATGGCCCGGGCCGGGCAGTTTCCCGCGCTCGCCGGGCGGGAGACGAGGGCCGGCTCGCCGGCGGTGGCCACGCTCCTGCAGGCCGGCTGGTCGGTGCTGCTGCTTTGGACCGCGTCGTTCGAAACGATTCTCATGTATGCGGGCGTGGGGCTGGCGATCTTCTCGATGCTGTCGGTGGCGGCCGTCTTCGTGCTGCGGGTGCGGCGGCCGGACCTCCCGCGGCCGTTCCGCACGCCCGGGTATCCGCTCGTGCCCGCGGTGTATCTCCTGGGCACGGGGCTGCTGACCGCCGCGGTGGCCTGGGAGCGGCCACTGGTGGCGGCCGTATCGATCGCCACGATCGCCGCCGGCGTGCCGGTGTTCCTGCTTCGGAAAGCGGACCCCTCACGCGTGTAGGCGGCTTCCGCTGCTTGAGCAGCTGCTTGGGCCGGGAGACGTCGCGATCGGGCCGCATCTGCTCGAGCGCCGCGGGCGTCGGCACAGGCACACAGCATCGCCGCAAGGAATCGTCTTGCTTTCTGCACAGAAAGGAATACATTCCTGGTATGGTCAACCTCACGATCAAACTTCCGGCCGACGTGAAACAGCGGCTGGAGCGCGAGGCCAAGCACTCGGGCCGTTCTGTTTCGGACCTCATCCGAGAGGCGGTCGGCGTCCATTTGCGGAAGGCCGCTGCCACGACCAGCCTCTACGATCGCACCCGTGACCTGTGCGGCGTCGGCGCCAGCGGACGCAGCGATCTGGCGACCAATCGCGATCATCTGCAGGGCTTCGGCGAGTGAGCCGCATCCTTGCCGACACCGGGCCACTCGTGGCCTACTTCGACCGCGACTCCGAGTTTCACGGGTGGGTGCGGGACCGATTTCGTGACCTCACCGACCCGCTGATCAGCTGCCAGGCAGTGCTCACCGAGGCGCTGTTTTTACTGAAGCGGGGCGGTCTCGATCCGGACCTTATTCTGGCACTCGTCGAACGCGGTGAACTGATCTTTGACTTTGACGTGCGTGGTGAGATCGCATCACTCCGGCGACTGCTTCGCAAATACAGCGACCTCCCTGCCACGCTCGCCGACGTGTGCCTTGTGCGGATGAGCGAGATCACCCCGGAGTGCTGCGTGTTGACGCTCGACCGGGACTTCCTCGTGTACCGCAGGAACGGAAGGCAATCGATTCCGCTCCTGGCCCCGTTCCACTGAAGCGTGCATCTGCACGCGTGCGTAACCGACGGCGTCTTCAGCGGGAGAAGGCCAGGATGGCTTCGCCCGCGTGAAGGCAGCCCCTTACGCACTGGGGTGATCTCGTCCCGGCTCCTGACGACCGCGAAGCGATTCAGGCGTCGCCCGACGAGCTGCCCGCGATCGACATTCACAGCCTCTGACCGGGGTCGGACGCGAGGTCACAACAAAGCCGCCGGCCGGCCGGACTCGCAGAGGGGGGGGAAATCCGCTCCCGTCCCGGATTTCCCCGTCCCGGATTTCCTATGATCAGCCTGTCATGGCCTCCGTCACCGGTTCCCAAGCCGCCGCGATCGAGCCGCTCCTGCGGCTCTTGGCCCGCGTGCGCCGTGAGGCACGGGCCTGGGTATGGATCGAGTCGCTCGGGGTGCTGGCGATCGCGGCGGCGGCCATCTTCTGGACGACGCTCGCGCTCGACTGGCTGATCGAGCCGCCAGCCTGGGTGCGGGGCGTGGCGGTCGCCGCCGCGGCGGCCACGATCCTCTGGCTCGTGGCCACGCGGCTCGTGAGCCGGCTGGCGACCCCGCTTCCCGACCGGGCGTTGGCCTTGGCCGTCGAACGAGGGAATCCGCAGTGCGGCGACACGCTCTCGACGGCCATCTCCCTGGCCGCGACCGCGGCCGAGCCGGTCGATCGGGAACTCGCCGGCCGCACGACTGCCGCGGCCGCCGCGCTCGCCCGCGGGATCGCTCTCCAGAGCGTGTTTCGTCGCGGCCGGCTCCTGTCGCTCGCGCTGGCCGGTGCGGCCGCCGCCGCGAGCGTGACGGGGTTCGCCCTCGCGCGGCCCGACCTGGCGGTCATCTGGGCCCGCCGCCTGGCCCGGTTCGAAGACGTGCCCTGGCCGCGGCGGGTGCAGCTCGCCGCCGAGGGGTTCGCGGGGGGTGTGCTGAAGGCGGCCCGGGGCGGCGACGTCGATCTGCTCGTGCGGGCGACGGCCACCGGCCCGCTGCCCGAGGTGGTCGAGCTCCGCAGCCGCACGGCCGGGGGCGGCTGGCGAACGGTGCGGATGGGCACCCGAGGAGGTGCCGACGACCACCAGCAGATCTTCGGCCACCTCCTCGAGGCGGTCGTCGACGACCTCGAGCTCGAGATCCGCGGCGGCGACGCCCGGCTCCGCGGCCTCAGGCTCGACGTGGTCGAGCCGCCGGCGGTCGCCGCAGCGACGATCCGCGCCACGCTGCCCGATTATCTCGGCGGGGGCCGCCGCGAGCCGCCGGCCTCGCGGGTGGTGCCGATTCCCCGCGGCTCGCGGGTCGAGGTGTCGCTGCGGGCCACGAAGCCGCTGATTTCAGCCACGCTCGCCGGCCGGTTCGCCGGCCAGGAGGGGGAGCAGACGCTCGCCGCGATCCAGCCGCCGAGCATGCCGACCGACACGCTCGCCGCCACGATTCCCCTGCTCGACGCCGACTGCACGCTCGTGGCCTCGTTCACCGACACCGACGGGATCGCCAATCGCGAGCCGATCACCCTCGCCCTGACCGCGGTGCCCGACGAGCCGCCGCGGCTGGCGTTGCGACTGGCCGACATCTCCGCGGCCGTGACGCCGGCGGCGCGGCTACCGATCGTGGGCAAAATCACCGACGATCACGGGCTGGCCGGCGCCTCGGTCTCGCTGGCCCGCGTCGGCCAGGCCACGCCCGGCAGCCTGCCGGTCAGGCGGGTCCGCGGCGGCGAACTCCTGCTGGAGATTCCGCCGGATCGCCCGGAGCTCGTGCTGCTCGAGCCGCTCGGGCTGGCCGTGGGAGACCGCCTCACGATCGCTGTCACGGCCCGCGACCGCTGCACGCTCGCCGGGGGCCCCAACCAGGGCACCGCCGAGCCCTGGGCGCTCGACGTCGTCTCGCCCGAGAGTCTCCAGGCGATGCTCGAGGCCCGCGAGGTGCTGCTGCGGCGGCGGTTCGAGGCGGCTATCGAAGACTTGACGCTGGCCCGCCGCGGGCTCGACGACCCTGCGACGGCGGGGGACGAGAGGCTCGCCCCCGGCCGGCTCGGCGAAGCCACGGCCCGCTGCCGCGGCGAAACCGGCGAAATCGCCGCGGCATTTCGGGGGATCCGCGGTGAACTGGCCAACAACGGGCTTTTGACGCCGGAGTTGGAGACGCGGCTGGTCGGCCAGATCGCCGCGCCGTTGGTGGCCGTCGCCGAGGGACCGCTGGCGGCGCTGGCCGAAGGCTGCCGAGGGGCGGCGGGCGAACCCGATCCCGCGGAACTGGCCGCCCGGGCCGACGCGGCCCTGGCAGCGCTGCGGGCCGTGCTCGCGCGGATGCTCGAACTCGAGTCGTTCACCGAGGTCGTGGAGCGGCTGCGGGGCGTGATCGAGACGCAGGAACGCATCCGCCGCGATACGCTGGAGCGGCAGCGGCAGCGGGCCCGCGAACTGCTCGAGTGATCCCGGGAAAGCCTGCGATGCAGATCGAGATCGGACGGCGAGGAGGCGGTCGAATCGCCGTGGCCTGCCTGGTGGCGTCATGGCTCGGCGCGGCCCCGGCGCAGCCGCCGGCCCCGGCCGGCGACCCCGTCGAGACCGCCGAGACGGCCGACACCCTCGCCCGGCGCGAGGCCGAACTGGCCCGGCAGTACCTCGAACTCGAACGCGCGTTTCTCCGGCTGGCCGACATTCTGGCCACGACCGATCCCCGCCGCGCCGCGGTGCTGCGGGACGCCTTCGACCAGGCCCGTGACGCGGATGTGGGCGACCGGCTCGGCGAGATCGTGCGGCTCCTGGAAGCGGGGCAGTTGTTGCAGGCGGGCACCAGCCAAGCAGGCGCGATCGAGCAGTTCCGCGCGCTGCTCGATCTCCTGGAAGAGGGCGGCCAGGATCGCACCCTCGGCGACACGAAGCGGGAGCTGCGGCAGTTTCTCAGCCGGGTCACGAAGCTCATCGCCCGGCAGCGAGATATCGAGGGCTCGACGGAAGCCGGGGCCCCGGAAGATCGCACGGCGGCGCGCCAGCGGGAGGCCGCCGAGGAGGCCGGGCAGCTGGCCTCAGACATGGAGCGGCTCGCCAAGCGACAGGCAGACGGCGAGCAGCAGGGTGGCGCGTCAGATGAATCGTCAGGCGCCGAGCAGGCCCCGGGCGCCGACGAATCCTCCCGCGAGCGGCGGACCCGCCGGCGGCTCCAGGCCGCCCAGGCGCGGATGCGTCAGGCGGCCGAGCAGCTCGACGAGGCCCGCCGGAAGGAAGCCCGGGCCGAGCAGCAGCAGGCCCTCGAGGAGCTCGAGTCGGCGCGGGCCGAACTCGAGGAGATCCTGCGGCAGCTGCGGGAGGAGGAGGCCGAGCGGTTGCTCGTGCAGCTCGAGACGAGGATCAGGGCGATGCTCAAGGCGGAGCGGAGCGTCCGCGACGCCGCGCTCGGGCTGGTCGGCTCCACGGCGATGTCGCGGCGGGAACGGCAGCTCGAGGCGGTACGGCTCGGCCGGGAGCAGGAGGCGGTCACGGCCGAGGCGACCCGGGCCCTGCTGCTCGTGCAGGACGACGGCTCGGCCGTGGCGATTCCCCAGGCGCTCGGGCAGGTGCGGGACGATTCGGCGGAGGTCGCGATGCGGCTGGCCCGGGGCGAGGTCACGCCGGCCACGCTCGAAATCACCGGCGAGATCGTGACGGGACTCGAGGAGTTGCTGGCGGCCCTGGAGAAGGCGCGGCGGGAAGAGCCAAAGCAGGAGCAGGCGGGGCAGGGGGGCGGCCGGCCGGCGGAGCCCGGCGAGCGGCCCCTGGTGGACAAGCTCGCCGAGCTCAAGATGCTCCGCAGCCTCCAGGCGCGGGTCAACACGCGGACGGAACGGTTCAGCCGCCTGCTCGATGCCGGCGCCGAGCGGGCGGTGGAGGCGGAGCTCGGCGCGGCGCTCGGCCGGCTGGCCGAGCGGCAGCGGGCCATCGAACAGGCCGCCCGCGACATCGTCACCGGCCGCACCGAACGCTAGCCGCCGGCCCGCGGCGGGGGCGGTATGATGGTGCCGTCGGCCACATCCGTCCGGAATGCCATTCATGCACCGGCCCGTCATTCTCGCCGCGGTCACGCTGGCAGTCCTCGCCGTCACCTCCCTCCGGGGCGAGAGCGTGCCGGTGGCTTCGGCCCGCGACCGCGATCCCGAACTCGCCCGGGAGGCCTCCTGGTCGCCCCCCAGCGTCGCGGCAGTGCGGGCTCGGCTCGACGAGGCCTCGGCCGACCGGCTGGTTCCGGTCGATGACGAGGCCGCCGCCGAGCTCGACGAGGCCTGGAAGGCGGCGGCGGCCGGTCGCCGCGACCTGCTCGACGTGGTGATGCAGGCTCTGGCCCTGCGGGATCCACTCACCGCGGCCGCCGTGCAGGCGACCGGCCGGGGGGGCGAGCCGGATCCGGCCTGGCTCGCCGATCCGCGGAGCGGGACGTTCGTTCGCGACGCCATCCGGCTCTGGTGGGGCCGCGAACTCGTGCGTCGCGACCGGTTCGACGAGGCGCTGCCGCTGCTTGCGGATCTCGACGTCGCCGGATCGGTCGATCCGGCGACGCTGCTCTTCCATCGGGGCTGTTGCCAGCACTGGCTGCTGATCCGCGCTCCGGCGGTCGAATCGTTCGAGCGGCTCCTGGAACACGAGGCCGAGATCCCGGTTCGCTACGCACGGCTGGCGCGGCTGCTCCGCGCCGACATCGCCGCCGTCGAGACCGACTCGCTCGACCACATCGCTCGCCGGATGAAGGACGTGCGGCGGCGGCTCGATCTCGGCCAGGCCGGCCCCGAAACCAAGCGGGTGCAGGCTGGGGTGATCGAATCGCTCGACAAGCTGATCGAGGAACTCGAGCAGCAGCAGCAGGGGCTGGCGGCCGCCGGCGGCGGGGGCGGCGGCGAGCGGGGAGGCTCGGCCAGCCGGCCGATGGAAGACAGCAAACTGGCCCGGGGGCTGGGCAAAGGGGAGGTGCGGAAGAAGGATCTTGGTGCCGGCGACGGCTGGGGCGACCTCCCGCCGCACCAGCGGGAGGCTGCCCTGCAGCAGATCGACCGCGAGTATCCGCCCTACTATCGCGAGGCCATCGAGCAATACTTCAAGCGGCTGGCGACCGGCGGGGAGGGCGGCCCGTGAACCGCGGCCTCGTGCGGATCTGCCTGGTGACCGCCACCGCGATGCTCGCCGGCCGGTTGCCTGCCGACGAGGTCGCGGCCGATCCGGCCGCTGCCGACGTGGCCCCCGTCGTCGAAGTGCGGGTGGATCTCGTCGCCGGCGAGCCGCTCACGGGCCGCTTGGTCGCGATCGATCGCGACAGTCTGAGGCTGATCGCCGACGGGGCCGAGCGGGCGATCCCGATCGCCGCGGTGCGCCAGGTGGCACGGATCGGAGCGGCCCCCGCCACGCCCCCTGCGGTGCGGCTGACCACGACCGACGGCGGCACCGTCGCCGGGGCCGACTTCGTCCAGGACGGTGCCCGAGGAATCATGCAGGTCGGGAGCGGACGGATCGAACTGCCGAGTGAACGAGTCCGGCGGGTCGCCTGGCTGGCGACCGGCGAGATCGAGCCGGGCTGGGTGGCGGCGATGCCGGAGCGGCCGGAGTCGGATCTCGTGGTCGTCCGCCGCGAGGACGGCCAGGAGTTCGTGGCCTGCGCCGTGGTCGGCGTCTCGGCCGAGCACGTGACGGTCGTACTCGACGGCGAGACGATTCCCGTCAAGCGGGCCAAGGTGATCGGGGTCGAGTGGCTCCGCGAGGAGGCGGCGGCCGGCGGCATCGTCGTGCGGCTGGGCGGCGGCCAGCTCGCGGCCCGCGACGTCCGCTGGTCGGCCGAGGCTTTCGCCGTCGACGACATCCGGCTCCCGCCCGACACGCTCACGGCGATCGACTTCGCCGCGGGTCGGACCACGCCTCTGGCCGGCCTGCCGCTGGAGACCGTGACGACGGAGCCTTTCCTCGGAGTGCTCGCCGCAGACAAGCAACTGGCAGCCTTCTTCGCCCCCCGGACGGTGGCCGCGGCGGACGGCGGCATCGCCTCACTCGTCGTCCGACCCCGCACGGTGGCGACCTGGCGGGTGCCCGCCGAGAGCCGGCGGTTTCGCGGTGCGATCTCCCGCACCGTTCCGGCCGAGGCCGCCGCGGCGGTCGACGTGGCGGTCGCGGTCGACGGCCGGGAGGCATGGCGGCGACGGCTCGGGGGCGGCGCGGGCGACGAGCAGGAGCCCGTCGCGATCGATCTCGAGGTGGCCGGAGGCCGGCGGCTGACGCTCACGGTCGACTTCGTGCCGGGCGACATGGGCTGCGGCGTCCGCCTCACCGCAGGAGCCTTCGAAAAGTGAACGCCCCGGGTCGCCGAGTCGCATGGATCGTCGCCGCCCTCGCCGTGACGGTGCCGACGGCTGGCGGCCGTTCCGGCGCCGCAGCGGAAGTCGATCCGGCGGTGCTGGCCGCCGAGGCCCGCCGGGTGGAGACGATCCACCGGGCGTCGGCCACGGCCGTGGCGATCTTCGCCGGGGCGGAGGGGGGAGGTTCGGGCGTGCTCGTGCGCCCCGACGGCTACGCCCTCACCAACTTCCACGTCGTGCAGCCGGCCGGCGCGGCGCTGACCTGCGGCCTGGCCGACGGCCGGCTCTACGACGCGGTGCTCGTGGGGCTCGACCCGACCGGCGACGTGGCCCTCGTGAAGCTGCTCGGCCGTGACGATTTTCCCTTCGCCACGCTCGCCGACAGCGACGCGGTCGAGGTCGGCGACTGGTGCTTCGCGGCCGGGAACCCGTTTCTGCTGGCGACCGACCTCGTGCCGTCGATCAGCGCGGGCATCGTCTCGGGCGCGCACCGCTACCAGTTCCCGGCCGGCACGATCCTCGAATACACCGACTGCATCCAGACCGACGCGGCGATCAATCCGGGCAACTCCGGCGGCGGGCTGTTCGATGCGGCGGGCCGGTTGATCGGCGTCAACGGGCGGGCCTCGTTCGAGAAGCGGGGCCGGGTGAACGTCGGCGCGGGCTACGCGATCTCCGCCAACCAGCTGCGAAACTTCCTGGGCTGCCTCAAGGGCGGGCTGCTCGTGGACCATGCCACGCTCGGGGCCACGGTCGCGACGGCCGCGGACGGCCGCGTGGTGGTCTCCGACATCCTCGAAACCTCCGACGCCTGGCGGCGAGGCCTGCGGTACGACGACGAGATCGTCTCGCTGGCCGGACGCCCCGTGCGCACGGTCAATGCCTTCAAGAACATCCTCGGCACGCTGCCGGCGGGCTGGCAGGTGCCGGTGGTCTACCGCCGCGACGGCCGCCGGGAGGAGATGCTCGTCCGGCTGGCCGGCGTGCACACGCCGGCCGAGCTCGCCCGGATCACAGCCGGTGGCGCCGAGAACGAAAACCCGCCGGCAGAGCCAGGCCCGCCCCCTGACGGCAAGCCGGAGCGGAAGCCCGCGGCCCCGCGGCAGGCTGCGGCCCCGCTGCCAGCCGCCGTCAGCGGGCTCTACGAGGCCCGACCGGGCTTCGCCAACTACCATTTCAACCTCATCGAGCGGGACCGGGTGGCCAAGGCGCTGGCGACGGCCCACGGGGCGGGGCGGGTGGCCACCTGGGTGCTCTCGGGCGCGCTTGCCGCGGGCGGCGAGTTTCGCCTCGAACTCTCCGACACCCTCGCCACGATCGATCTGCCGACGGGCACCTCCACGCTCGACCCCGGCGGCGAACTCGACGCGAGCCCCGAGCCGCCGGGCAGCGGCGGAATGCTCGCCGCGCTGGTGCTCTGGCGGCGGCTGGTCACCGAGGGGCCGGCGGCGGTCGGCCGCACGATCTACCGGGGAACGGCCCCCCGGGATCCGCGGGCCATCGATCCGACGGGCGGCGACCTCGTGGACGTGCTCGAGACGGCCGCGGCGGGCGTGGAGGCGAGGTTCGCGATCGACGCCCGAGGGGCGGTCACAGGCATCGACCTCTGGACCGCGGCCGACCAGGATCCGTGCGAGATCCGCTTCGTGGGCCGCCGCGACGACGACCCGACGATGCCTGCCCGCATGGTCGTGCACCGGGGGCCGGAGCCGTTCGGCACGTTCGTCATCGAGCGGGTGGAGCGGACGGGAGGCGATCGATGAAACGTTTCGCCGCCTGGATCGCGGCCCTCCTGCCGTGCCTCGCCAGCGGGTCGGCCGCCGCCGAACCGGCGCCGCAGACGGTGATCGCCTCCGCGGCCCGCAAGGTGGTCAAGCTCTACGGCGCCGGCGGCCTGCGCGGCCTCGAGGCCTACCAGTCGGGCATCCTCGTCTCGCCCGACGGGCGGATCCTGACGGTCGCCAGCACCGTGCTCGACTCCGAGCAGCTCGACTGCGTGCTCGACGACGGCCGGCGCTACGAGGCCCGGCTCGTGGGCATCGACCCGCGCCGCGAACTCGCCCTGCTCCAGATCGACGCCGAAGACCTGCCCTGCTTCACGGTCGAGGATCCTGTCGCCCCCGTGCTCCCCGGCACGCGGGTGGTCGCGCTTTCAAACATGTTCGGGGTGGCCGCGGGGGACGAGCGGGTCACGGCCCAACGGGGCGTGGTCGCCGCGGTGGTGCCGCTCGAGGCCCGACGGGGCGCGGCCGAGGCGCCGTTTCGTGGAAATGTCTACGTGCTCGACCGCACGACGAACAATCCCGGCAGCCCCGGCGGCGGGCTGATCGACGCCCGCGGCCGGCTGGTGGGGATGCTCGGCAAGGAGCTCCGGAGCACGGCCACGGGCATCTGGCTCAACTACGCCCTGCCCGCCGCCGAGTTGGCCGCCGGCAGCGAGGCCATTCTGACCGGCGACCTTGCCACCGCGGCTGATGCGGGAGCGGCCCCCTTCGACCCGCGGCTCCTGGGGGCGATCCTGGTGCCCGACCTGCTCGACCGCACGCCCCCGTTCGTGGAGAGCGTCGAGCCGGGCTCACCGGCCGCCCGGGCCGGCCTCGCCGCCGACGATCTCGTGATCGCCGTGGGCGGCCGCACGGTGACGACTCGCGCCGGCGTCGGGCAGGCGCTCGGCAGGCTGGCGGAGGGCGACCCCGTCAGCCTGACCGTGATCCGCCGCGGTGGACTCGTGGAACTGGACCTCGGCCCGCGGCCCCGGGAGGCGAAACCATGATGCCGCGTTTTGCCCTCGCGGTGGTGCTCGGTTTCGCCACCGTCGTCGCATTGCAGACCCGCGTCTGCGGGACGGAGCCGACGCTCGCCGAAGAGGCGGCCTTCCAGGCCGCCGTGGAAACCGTGTCGGCAGGCGTGCTGAGGATAGAACCACTCGCGCTGACGACGGCCGAGGGAGGCGCCGAGGCGGCGGCCGGCCGCGGCCCGGCGACCGGATTCGTGATCGCGAAGGGGCTCGTCGTCACGACCGCCTTCGCCGTTCCCGACGACGTGGACTCGGCCGTGATCGTGCTCCCGGACGGCGGCCGGCGGGCGGCGACCGTGCGGGCCCGCGACCCCTCCCGCCGGCTCGTGCTGCTCGCGGCCGACGACCTGCCTGACCCTCCGGCGGCCGAACCGCTGCCTCGCGACGAACTGCGCGCGGGACAGTGGGCGATCGCCGTGGGCCGGGCTTGGGACACCGCCGCGGCCAGCGTGGCCGTGGGCATCGTCTCGGCGACCGACCGGGTCTGGGGCAAGGCCGTGCAGACCGACGCGGCCGTCTCGCCGATGAACTACGGCGGCCCGCTGATCGATATCGCCGGCCGCGTCATCGGGATCCTGACGCCGCTGCCGGCCGACACGGCCGGCATGAAGGAAGGCACCGAACTGTACGACGCCGGGATCGGGTTCGCCGTGCCGCTCGAGGACGTGCTGGCGGTTCTGCCACGGCTCGAACGGGGCGAGTCACTTGCCGCCGGCGTGCTCGGCATCGGCTATCGCTCGCGGGATGCGATCAACGGCGAGCCGGTGATCGCGTCGGTGCGGCAGGGCTCCCCGGCGGCCAAGGCGGGCCTGCGGCCGAGGGATCGGATCGTGCGGCTCGACGAGCGCACCGTGCGGCGGATTGCCGATGCCCGCCATGCCATCGCGCCCCGCTACGCGGGAGACACGATCACCGTGACGGTCGAGCGAGACGCCGGCAAGGAGCCGGAGACGATTGAAACGCAGGTGACGCTGGTCGCCGAGCTGCCCGCCTGGCGGCAGGCCACAGTCGGCCTGATCGTCGCACCGCCGGGGGCGGGCGAGCGGGCCGACGCGACGGCCCTGCCGGCTGACGAGGCCGAGCAGTCCGCGGGGGACAAGGCCCCCGGCGACACCACCGCCCGCGAGGGTCTGCCCGTGGCCTGGCTGCTCCCCGGTGGCCCTGCCGACCAGGCTGGGCTGCGAGCCGGCGACCGGCTGACCACGATCACGGCGGGCCGGGGCGGGGAGCCAACCCGGCTCGACAGCCGCGAAGCGCTGGCTGGCGCCCTGGCCGGCATCGAGCCGGGAGACTCGGTCACGCTCGAGTACACGCGGGACGGCGCTGAGGCGACCGTGACCCTCGCCACGACCGCTCGAGGCGGCGACGTGCCCGACGAGGGCCCGCCCCCGCCGGCCACCGTCGCCGATCCGCTCGCCGGCCCCGTTGCTGCGGTCGAGGTCGTGAGGCTCGAGGCCGCGGAGGTGGCCGACCCGCCGCTGGCGGTGATTCCCCGCTGCGCGGGGCCGATCGGCGCGCTCGTCTGGTGCGGCCCGCCGCGCGGCAAGGCCATCGACGCTGAGGCCTCGGCCTGGAAGGCGGCCGCGGCTCGGCATGGCATCGCGGTGATCTTGCCCGGCTCGGGCGAGGCCGACGCCTGGAGCCGCGGCGACATTGCGACCGTCACGCGGGCGGTCGCCTCGCTGCACGCGCGGAAGCCCCTCGACCCGACCCGGATCGCGATCGCGGGCCGCGGGGCCGGGGCGGCCTTCGCCTGGCTGGTGGCCGAGCGGCTCGGCGGTGGCGTCGGCGGCGTGGCCCTGGTCGATGCCGCCCTGCCGCGCCGGGCGACCGTGACCCCGGCGGCACCGGGAGCCGCGCAATGGATCCTGCTCGGTCCGGGCCGGGACGAGGCGAC
>JBIKXY010000395.1:0-4028 GCA_044355515.1 Pirellulales bacterium | reverse complement strand
AAATTTGAAATTAGGAGAAATATTTATCTTCCTAATCAACTCAAAAAAGTATTGATTAAAAAAATAAATGGATTTACAGAATATCAACTTGGAAAGTATTGCTCAGATGGTAAAAGAAAAGCCACACTTGATGCTTATTTAGCAGCTAGAAAGGGTACTTTAGTCAGAAAAGTATTCTTAAGAAGATAAAGAGCTAAAAAACTGAAAAATAAAAATGAAGATGTTAGCAAAGTTAAAACTAAAGTTATTGCAAAAAAAGTAGCTCGAGGAAGAATAATGAAAAAAAAACATCAACCTATATAATTAAATCCTCTCTAAATTAAAGCCAAAGCAATTTAAAAGACTTTCTTAACGATGAAAGATTTGATTTCACTTTTACATATCAAACCAACATTACTTACAAGTTCCATAGTTGGTGCTAAATACCCAAAGACAAAAGAACAATATTAAAAATTATATGGTTAAGGATTTGATGAAACAAAAGCTGGAAAAAGAATGAAATTAAAAATACCATAAACTTGGTAAACATAATTGAGTAAGAAAGGAAATAGTAAATAAATATGGTAGAAATTGATTTCTAATAACAGTATACCTTATTTAGCAGGTATTAGAAATTTAAGAAATATAATAAAATCAAATGTTTCTTAAAATTTAATAAATAAATTTGCAAATTTCCTATCTGATGCTCATCATATACATAAAAATAAAACAACTCCTCTTCAATATTATTCTGCTATTTCCTAATTAGACAATATAAATAAAAAGAAAGGAGAAATGTAAAGGTAATAATTTGTAAAACAGGAAATTAAATAATAAATTTAGATTTAATTTAATCAAAATCATATTAATATATTCAAAAATGCACTTAAAAAGGCATTAACACTATCAATGGATAATGTATAATAAATAAAGGGTAGAACTTCTATATTTATGGATGTTTCTGGTTCCATGAAAAGCCCATTAAGTGGAGGTAAAAAATTTGGTTCTATTCGACAATGTTTTTAGTTGTCACTTTTGATGGGTTTGATGATTAATAAAAAATGTTAAAAATGTGATCTATATATATTTTCATCACCGAATGGTGGAGAGTGTTACATAAAAGTTAATGAATTAATAAATGGATAAATATAATCTGATATGACTTTATTAAGCGATTTATCAGATTCTTTGGGTGGATCAACTGATTTCCCAACTAAAGTAATCACTTAATATCTAAATGATAAAATAAAAGTAGATAATTTTATCATTTTAAGTGATATGATGATAAGCACAGATTCTAATGATGGATATGGATTTATAGATTAAATTGCAAAATATAGATCTTTATTAAATCCTAATTTAAAAGTATTCAGTGTTGATTTGAAAGGATATTCTCAAACTTAAGCTTTGAGAAATGATTTCAAAGAACAAAACTTTATCAGAATCTATGGTGCAAACACATCTATATTAAGATTCATAACTGCGAAGTAGGGAAACCAAATAGAGTATATAAAAAGTTTTGCAAAGAAATTTATAGAATCTTGATATTTTACACTATACAATATTTTTTTTATTTTTTATAATAATTTAAATGAATAAAAGAATAGGAGATTTCGAAATTAAGAGTACAATCGGATAGGGTACATTTGGTCTTGTAAAATAAGGATTACATTTACCAACAGGTGAAAAAGTGGCGATAAAAATCTTATAAAAACGAAAGATTGTATAAAAAGACGATTTAAAGAGGATTTTTCGATAATTATCAATACTTAAAAAAATATTTCATCCTAATATAATACAATTATATTAACTTATGGAAACGTAAAAGAGTGTCTACATAATAACAGAATATATTAAAGGCGGCGAACTGTATAATATGATTGTTCAAAAAGGAAGACTTGATTAGAAAATTTCAAAAAAATATATGACGCAAATCATCAACGCAATAGATAATTTACATAGTCATAATATCACACACAGAGACTTAAAACCCTAAAATATCTTAATTTAGAACAATTAAAATGTTAAAATTATTGATTTTGGGCTAAGTACATAATTCTCAAGGGATGTTCAATTAGAAACTTCTTGTGGGTCTCCTTGTTATGCTGCACCCTAAATGATAAAAGGATAAAAATATGATCCTATATTAACTGATATTTGGTCTATCGGAATTATAATGTATGCTATGATTTGTGGATATTTACCCTTTGAAGATGCTGATACTAAAAAACTATACAAGAAAGTGGTAAAAGGAATATTTGAGATACCTTAATTTGTATCTTAAAGTGGACGAGATCTATTAAAAAAATTAATTCGGGTATCTCCAAAAGATAGATTAAGATTAGAAGAAATTAAAAAACATGAATGGATGACTGACGTAAAATAAAATTTAATAATTTCAAAATAATGTGAGATATTAAATGATAATGTAGTAGCGATGATTTAAAAATTGATGTTTTAACAAAGACATAAAATTGAATATGATATTAAAAATCAAAAACATACTCCAATTTGTACTTATTATTATTTATTAAAAAAAAAATTTAATAAAAATAAACCTAAGATTGATACAAATCCATTTAGTAGAAAGAGAATTCAATCATAAATTCATCGAAAGTAATTAGTATAATCAAAAGTAAATTTTGAAATATATAATGGACCTATTCATATGAATTATGTATTTTTTGGTAAATATACTACAGTTAAATCAAGTATCCTTGAAAAATTTTAGAAATATGAACCTAAATTCAAGAACCATGATACAATAATATTTTTGAAATACACATAATAGATTCTAAAATTAAAATGGTAGGAAATTTAAGACCCATGTTATTACTTGAAGCATTATTATTGAAAGAAGGTAAGTAGGGATTGCTAGCATTATTAAAAATATTTCTAGAGTCACTCATTTAATATTTGAGTGTATTGTTTTTTAAAAATATAAATAATGAAAAAAAATATTGTGTCGATGTTATTGATAGTTGATTTAAGGTAATATCCTAATTGAAACTAAGTTTATAATAAAGAGATTTATTAATTTTATGAAGCAGGCACTGATGAGAATTGACAAAATAATTAATTAACGAATCACTAAATTAAACAATAAAAGATTAACATCAGAATTAATAATTTTTATTTAGGCAACTATTATAATATGATATTTACATAAGAAAATATATAAAAAAGATTTAATCAGAAATTATAAAACTTTTTTTTATATTGAAGTTATTATAAAAATATGTCTATGTAAATATAACTAAAACAACAATTCTCGTTTAAAAAATATCTAAAATCTACATAATCCAAACTAGATAAGCCTATCTAGGATTCACTTGAACTTCTTTTATCCATCACTTCATCATGTCTCTTAAATTAAATGAGATATTATGATAATGATGATTTGAGAAGATAAATTATTCTTGCAGCTCTCTAAACTGTTGAATAAATAGATCCATAATTTATCCCACAACTTACACTTTATTTAAGAAGATAATTAGGGATAAGAACTACATCAAATTTTATGATTGCATATATGTCATGTTCAACTATACTTTCTGTATATTTACCAAAGTACTTCAATCATTCAACAGTTTTACCTGCTGATTTAATATAAATTTGTCAGTTTGTACAAATAATACACTTACTCAAACAAGGAAAACCAATGAATGTTATAAAATAGTAAAATGCAGGAGATAAATTTGAAATTAGGAGAAATATTTATCTTCCTAATCAACTCAAAAAAGTATTGGTTAAAAAAATAAATGGATTTACAGAATATCAGCTTGGAAAATATTGCTCAGAAAGTAAAAGAAAAGCTACTCTTGATGCTTATTTAGCAGCTCGGAAAGGAATCGTTGCTAAAAAAATATTTCTAAGAAGAGAAAGGGATAAAAAAATAATAAAATAAAATAAAGATGTAAACAAAGTAAGAAAACGAATTATTGCAAAAAAAGTAGCTAGAGGAAGAATAATGAAAAAAAAACATCAACCTAAATAATTAAATCCTCTCTAAATTAAAGCCAAATCAATTGAAAATACTTTCCTAACGA
>JBIKXY010000003.1:0-40359 GCA_044355515.1 Pirellulales bacterium | reverse complement strand
CCCGGGGCGTGGCCGTGGTGATCGCCCCCTGGAACTTTCCCCTGGCGATCCTCTGCGGGATGACCGCCGCGGCCCTGGTGACGGGCAACGCCGTCGTGATGAAACCGGCGGAGCAGTCGTCGCTGACGGGGCTGCGGCTGTTCGAGATCCTCCGCGAGGCGGGTGTTCCGGCCGGAGCGGTCGCCTTCCTGCCGGGCCGCGGCGAGGAGTTGGGGCCGGTGCTCGTGTCGCATCCCGATACGGCGCTCGTCGCCTTCACCGGCTCGCGGGCCGTGGGCCTGGCGATCAACCGGCTCGCGGCCGAGGCCTCGGCCGCCCCGCAGAGCCGCGTGATCAAGAAGGTGATCGCCGAGCTCGGCGGGAAGAACGCGATCATCGTCGATGACGATGCCGACCTCGATGAGGCGGTGGTCGGGGTGGTGGCCAGTGCCTTCGGCTTCCAGGGGCAGAAGTGCTCGGCCTGCTCGCGGGCGATCGTGCTCGACCAGGTGCACGACGCCTTCCTGGCCCGGCTGGCCGAGGCCGTGAAGAGCCTGGGGGTCGGCCCGGCGGAGGATCCCGGCACGCGGGTCGGGCCGGTCGTGGACGAGGAGGCCCGCGACCGCGTGCGGTCGTTCCTGGAGATCGGCCGCCGGGAGGCCCGGCTCGTCGCGGGCGTGGAGGTGGGGCCGCTGGCCGAGCGGGGCACCTTCGTGGGGCCGCACGTGTTCGCCGACGTGGATCCCGCCGGGCCGCTCGGCCAGGAGGAGATCTTCGGCCCGGTGCTGGCGGTGTTTCGGGCCCGCGACTTCGGGCACGCGATCGAGTTGGCCAATGGCACGGCCTCCGCGCTCACGGCCGGCGTCTACTCCCGCAGCCCGGCCCGGCTGCGGCAGGCGGCCGAGCGGCTGGCCGCCGGCAACGTGTACTTCAATCGCGGGATCACCGGGGCGCTGGTCAACCGGCAGCCGTTCGGCGGCTATCGGCTGAGCGGGATCGGCAGCAAGGCGGGCGGCCCCGAGTATCTGCTGCAGTTCACGGTGCCGCGGACGGTCACGGAGAACACGCTCCGCCGCGGCTTCGCCCCGGAGTCAGGCCCGGCCGACGGCTGAACCGCTGTCCTCGAGTCGGGTCGCTCTGTGACCGGATCACGCTGGGACGCGGCGGTATCGCGAGGCACGGGCTCGGTTTTCGATCCCGCTCGGGTGACACGGCCCCCCCCCGCGATCAGCGGAAATCTCGGGCGGACCAATCATTATCCAGCGTTTTCGACGACCGGAGCAATCTGGTGGACGTCCGGTTTGTGATCCACTATTCTTCGCCGGGGTCTGCGCCCGAGGGCGTCTCCCGGTCTGAAAAGCTATGTCTCGCGGTCTTGGAGGTGGAGCTTGGCAAGCGTCATCATGATGTCGAAAAACTCGGGGCCGGTCGCCGCCGCACTTTTTGTCGCCGTGTCCTTCGGTATGGTCGCCTCGTCGGTTCAAGCCGAGGTCGTGTTCGGCAATCTGGGCCCGACCGGGGCAGGTGGACTGAGCAGTACCCAAACGGACTTCGGGCCCGGATCGGCGACGACTGCCGCGATCGCTCAGGGCTTTACCACGGGAGCCGCTTCGACCGCCCTGGAGTTGCAGTCTGTGACGATCGGTGCCTTCGCCACCTCGACGGGAACGCTTCCGCGAACGGTCTCCATTTATTCCAGCAGTTCGAATCTCCCAGGAACTCCGCAGTTCACGTCTTCCTCGACCGAGGTGGGCAATAACGCCAAGTACACGTTCACGTTCACGGGCGCCACCCTCGCCGCGAATACGAGCTACTGGGTCGTACCTGATTTTTCCGTGCCTTGGACCTGGGTGTACGAAGAGACTGATTTCACGCCGCCTTCGCAGCAAAACGGGTCAGGCTATTCGTATCTGGGTTCGTCCCGGATCCAGAACAGCAATCCGGGCAACTGGGCTGCAGGTCCTTCGGCGTACAGTGTCTCGGTCAGCGCCGTCCCGGAGCCCTCGGCCCTCGGCCTTGCGGTCGCCGGCCTCGGGTGCTGCGGGATCTCGCTCGCGCGGCGAAGGATGGCGTTGCGCTGACAACGGACTGGTCGGGAGAGCCTGACCCCCGCCGAGTCAAATCCACTTCGAGACGGAATGAAACCGGGAGGCTGCTGCTGCAAGCCTCCCGGTTCTCGTTTCCGCCGAATGGCACGTCCAGCGACGCGGGGCAGATTCCAAATAGTTTCGTTCCCGGAGTCTGGCTGCATGGGTGGCTCATCAAATGCTCACGATGATTGACTAGCCTCTCGGGCCTTCCGGGCAACGGTTGAGGCGGGCTCGTATTCCAGACAGCCCGCGGGAATGCCGTAGTCCAAGCCCCCCTCTCTCCCGCCTTCTCGCCCCGTCAGGAGATCTTTCCCGTGAATCGTGACCGCTTCCGGCCCATGGTCCGCTCCCTGCTCGCCGCCGCAAGCCTGATCATGGGGCTCGCGCCCTTGGCGCCCGCCGCCGACACCGCCGTGGCCGAACTGCCCGCCTACACCAAGGCTTCCGGCGAGGTGGCCGGGTCGCTCAAGTGCGTCGGCTCCGACACGATGAACAACCTCGTCGCCCTCTGGGCCGAGGGCTTCAAGAAGTTCTACCCCAGCGTCCGCGAGGGAGTCGAAGGCAAGGGCTCGGCCTCGGCGCCGCCGGCCTTGGCCGAGGGCACCTGCTCGTTCGGCCCGATGAGCCGCGACTGGAAGCCCTCCGAGATCGACGCCTTCAAGGCCAAGCACGGCTACGCCCCCACCGTCGTGCCCACGGCCCTCGACATGCTCGTGGTCTTCGTCCACAAGGACAATCCCCTGAAATCGCTCTCGCTCCAGCAGGTCGATGCGATCTTCTCCAAGAATCGCACCGGTGGAGCCAAGGCCGACATCCGCACCTGGGGCGACCTCGGCCTGGAGGGGGAGTGGAAGGACCGGCCGATCAGCCTCTACGGCCGCAACGCCACCAGCGGCACCTACGGCTATTTCAAGGAGTTCGCCCTCTTCAAGGGCGACTTCAAGCCCACGGTCAAGGAGCAGCCGGGCAGTTCCTCGGTGGTCACGGCCGTGGCGAGCGACAAGTTCGGCATCGGCTACAGCGGGATCGGCTACATGACCGCCAACGTCCGGGCCTTGCCCCTCGCCGCCGAGCCCGACGCCGAGGCCGTGGCGCCCGTGCCGGAGGCGGCCTATTCGGGCGACTATCCGCTGTCGCGGTTTCTGTATCTGAGCGTCAATCATCGCCCGGGCAGTGAGCTCGACCCGCTGCGGCGGGAGTTTCTCCGCTACGTGCTCAGCCGCGAGGGTCAGGCCGACGTGACCAAGGACGGCTACCTGCCGGTCACCCCGGCCGTGGCCGCCGAGGCCCTGGCCGAGGTCGGAATCGAAACGCCGTAGGAAACGAACCCCGCGGCATGCATGCCCACGGCACCTTCACCGGCCGCAGCCGTCGCCGCACGAGCCATCCGTGGGTGCGGTTCAGCGACGCGCTGGCCCGCGGCCTGATCACGCTGGGCGGCATCGGCACGATCCTGGCGGTGCTGGGCGTGGGAGTGTTTCTCCTGGTGGTGGCGGCCCCGCTGTTTCGGCCGGCCCGGACCGCGGCCGCCGGCTCGGCGGCGCTGGCCGACGCCCCGCCGCTGGCCGTCGGCGGCGACGAGTCGGGCGACCTCGGCTGGGTGCTCTCCGCCGACGGCCTCCGCGGCCTCGGGCTGGCCAACGGCAAGACGTTGTTCCACAAGCCGGCCGCGGAGATCGGCCTGGCCGGCTGCTCGGCCGTGCGGGTCGTGCCCGGTAGCCTGCTCGCGGCTGCCGGATTCGCCGACGGCACGTTTCGCACGGGCCGCCTCGGGCTCGAGTCGTCATTCCTCGCCGCCGCCGACCTGCCCGCCGGCACCACGGCTCCGGCCGAGGGTGAAGCGGGCTCGTTGCCCGACGGCGGCGTCGTCGTCCGCGGGCAGGGGGGGCAACTCGCCCGGGTCGGGCTCGTCGCCGACCTCGCCACGCCCGGCGGCGAGTCGCTGCCCGCGCGGATCATCGACATCGACATCACGCCGCTGGCCGGCGGGCCGCTGGTGGCGGCGCTCGACGAGGAGGGCCGCGTCCGGGTCGAGTCGGCCACCTCGAAGCGAAACATGCGGACCGGCAAGCGGACGACCGTCGCCGCGGGGGCCACGATTGCCGCCGTCCCGGGCTTCCGGCCGCGGTTCGTCCGGGTCTCGGAACTGGGCGATCAGCTGTTTCTGCTCGCGGCCGACGGCAGCGGGCGGCGGTATCTGATTCGCGACGTGACCGCGCCGAAGCTGATGGAGTCGTTTGCGGCCGGCGGCCCGGTCGCGGCGGTCGAGCGGCTGTTCGGCGGCACGGGCCTGGCCGTCGGGGGCGACGACGGCGGCGTGCGGATCATGTTCGCGGCCCGGGCCACGCCGGCCGCCGGCGCCAAGCCGACGGACGACGGCCTGGCCGTCGTGACGGCCCGCGAGTTTCCCGCGGGCCCTGGGGCTCCGGCCGTCACCGCGATCGCCGCCTCGCCCCGGTCGCGGCTGTTCGCCACGGCCGACGCGGCCGGCCGGGTGCGGCTGCTTCATTCCACGGCCAGCCGCGAGGTGACCGAGGTCGGCCCGGCGGCGCCGGCCAAGGCCGCCGCCACGGCCCTGGCAATCCCGGCCCGGGAGAACCGGCTGCTCGCCGCCGGCGGCCGCCGGCTGGCCGCCTGGTCGATCGACGCGGGCTATCCCGAGGTCTCGCTCCAGACGCTCCTCGGGCCGGTTTGGTACGAGGGCTATCCCGGCCCCGTGCATGCCTGGGAGACGACGGGCCACGAGGCTTTCGAGTCCAAGTTCGGCCTGTTGCCGCTCGTGTTCGGCACGGTCAAGGCCACGCTCTATTCGATGCTGTTCGCCACGCCGATCGCGATCCTGGCGGCGATCTACGCCAGCCAGTTCATGCAGCCGAAATGGAAGGCCCGGATCAAGCCCACGATCGAGATGATGGCGAGCCTGCCGAGCGTGGTGCTCGGCTTCGTGGCCGGCCTGATCTTCGCGCCGCTGATCGAGCAGTGGCTGATGGCGGTGCTGACGGGCTTCGTGACGGTGCCGCTGGCGATCCTGCTCGGGGCCCACCTCTGGCTGCTGCTGCCCTCGGGCCTCCGCACGAGCCTGGCCGGCTGGCGGTTCCTGGTCGTGGCCCTGGTGGCGATGCCCGCCGGCCTGATCGCCGCGGGGATGCTCGCCCCGGCGGCGGAGCGGCTCTTGTTCCGGGGGGATGTCCGCAGCTGGCTCGACGGCCGCGATGGCAGCGGCTTCGGCGGCTGGGTGGTGGCGATGCTGCCGCTGGCGGCGGTGGCGATGGCCTGGTTCACCGGCAACGTGGTCAGTCCGCTGCTCCGACGGCGGGGCGCGGCCTGGAGCCGCGGCCGGGCCGCGGCCGTCTCGCTCGCCGTGTTCGCCGCCGGGGCGGTCGGCGTGCTGGTGCTCGCGGTCGGTGCCGCCTTCTTCTTCGACGCCATTCGCCTCGATACGCGGGGGGGGCTGTTCGGCACCTACGTGCAGCGGAATGCGCTGGTGGTGGCGGTGGGGATGAGCTTCGCGATCATCCCGCTGGTGTTCACGATCGCCGACGACGCCCTCACGAGCGTGCCGGAGCACCTCCGCAGCGCGTCGCTCGGGGCGGGGGCCACCCCCTGGCAGACGGCGATCCGCGTGATCGTGCCCGCGGCGGCCAGCGGGCTGTTTTCCGCGGTGATGATCGGCCTGGGGCGGGCCGTGGGCGAGACGATGATCGTGCTGATGGCGGCGGGCAACACCCCGCTTGTGAGCTGGAACCTGTTCAACGGCTTCCAGACGCTGTCCGCCGCGATCGCCACCGAACTGCCGGAGGCGGCGCGGGGCAGCACCCACTATCGGGTGCTGTTCCTGGCGGCGCTCGCGCTGTTCGCGATCACATTCGTCGTCAACACGGCCGCCGAGATCGTGCGGCAGCGGTTCCGGAGGCGGGCCCATGAGCTCTGATCGGCCCCGCCGGCTGCGAAGCGCCCACGCCGGGCTCGCGGCCCACGGCGAGCCCTGGGTCTGGCTGACCGCCGGGTCCCTGGCCACGGCAATCGTGATGATCGTCGGCCTCTTGGCCCTGATCGCCGTCCGCGGGGCGGCCACGTTTTGGCCGGTGCCGCTGGAACGGGTCGAACTCACCGACGGTCGGCGACTGCTCGGCGAGGTGACCGAGCGGGAAGCGGCGGTGCCGCCGGGAGCCGGCAGCGAAGGGCAGCCGGCCCGGCTGCTCCTGCGCACGGCGGCCCAGGCCGAGTCGGGGAGCAGCTTCGAATGGGTGGACGAAGCGGCCATCGCCGCCACGAGCCGCCCCGAATGGGCCACGGTGGTCGAGCGGGTCGAGGGAGGACGGCTGCATGGGATCCCGCGGCGGCTCGTGCACGGTGACCAGGCCGTGGCCGAGGGGTCGGCCGACGTCTGGAAAGCGTATGCCGAAGAGCATCCGGCGGCCCGCCGGCGGTGGCGGCAGGCGCTGCGGATCGACCGGGTCGAGCGGGGCAAGCTTCAGCGGCGGCTGCGGGCCGCCCGGCTGGCCGTGGTGCAGGCCAGGCTCGACTCGGCCGCGGAGAGCGAGGCCGAGCGGCGGGCAGTGGAGGCCGAGGCACGGGAGCAGGAGGCGGTGGCCCAGGTGACCCGGCGGCTCGACGGCGAGACGGCCGCGCTCCGGGAGCAGAACGCCGGCTGGGCGGTGGAGTTCGAGACCGCCTCGGGCGGAATCACGAGCGTGCCGCTCGACGGGATCGTGCGGGCCTGGCAGCCCAACCGGCTGGGGCTGGCCGGGCGGCTGGGCGTGTACGCCTCCCGCTGGGGCGAGTTTTTGGCCGACGACCCCCGCGAGGCCAATAGCGCCGGCGGCGTCTTTCCAGCGATCTGGGGCACCGTCACCATGACGCTGATCATGGCGCTCCTGGTGGCGCCCTTCGGCGTGCTCGCGGCGCTCTACCTCCGCGAATATGCCACGAGCGGGCCGATCGTCGCGGCCGTGCGGATCGCGATCAACAACCTCGCGGGCGTGCCGAGCATCGTCTACGGCGCATTCGGACTGGGCTTCTTCTGCTACGGCCTGGGGGCCGGGATCGACGAGCTGTTCTTCCGGGCCAGCACCGTGGCCGATGGCCAGCCCGTGTTCGGCACGGGGGGACTGCTCTGGGCCTCGCTCACGCTCGCGCTGCTCACGCTGCCGGTGGTGATCGTGGCCACGGAGGAGGCGCTCTCGGCCGTGCCCAACTCGATGCGGGAGGGCTCCTACGCCTGCGGCGCGGGCAAGTGGCAGACGATCCGGCGGATCGTGCTGCCCCGAGCGCTGCCGGGCATCATGACGGGCCTGATCCTGGCGATGGCCCGGGGGGCCGGCGAGGTGGCGCCCCTGATGCTGGTGGGGGTCAAGAAGCTGGCCCTCGATCTGCCGGTGGACGGCAGCTTCCCCTTCGTCCACCCGGAGCGGGAGTTCATGCATCTGGCCTACCTGATCTACGACGTCGGCTTCCAGAGCGCCGACAGCCAGGCCGCCCAGCCGATGGTGTTCACGATCACCTTCCTGCTGGTGGCGATCATCGCGGTCTTGAATATCGCGGCCATTTGGCTGCGGTCCCGGCTGCGGCGGCGATACGCGGCGCAAACATTCTGAATCCGCGGTGTACAATCCCGCGGCCTTCCCCGGAGACCTCCCCATGCAGGCGGCCATCAAGCCCGAACCGCAGCCGGCCGGCGAGGCCCCGCCGGCCGACCGGCTGCTGGCGGTCGCCCGGGGCTTCGAGGTGGAGTCGGAGGTGCATGCCGGCGTGCTGGCCGAGCGGCCGGTGCTCGAGGTCGATCGCTTCAACCTCTGGTATGGCTCGAAGCAGGCCCTCCACCGGATCACGATGCCGATCCCCAACGCCAAGGTGACGGCGCTCGTGGGCCCCAGCGGCTGCGGCAAGTCCACCCTCCTGCGGAGCGTCAACCGGCTCAACGACCTGGTGCGGAACGTCCGGATCACCGGCGACATGCGGCTCAACGGCGACTCGATCTACGACCCGCGGATGGACGTGATCGAGCTCCGCAAGCGGATGGGGATGGTGTTCCAGAAGCCCAATCCCTTTCCGATGAGCATCTACGAGAACGTGGTCTACGCCCTGCGGATCGACGGCGAGAACAACCGGGGCGTGCTCGACGAGGTCTGCGAGCTCAGCCTCCGCGGGGCGGCGCTCTGGGACGAGGTCAAGGACCGGCTTCAGGATAGCGCGCTGGGGCTCTCCGGCGGCCAGCAGCAGCGGCTCTGCATCGCCCGGGCGATCGCGGCCGAGCCCGAGGTGCTCCTGCTCGACGAGCCCTGCTCCGCCCTCGACCCGATCGCCACCGGCAAGATCGAGGACCTGATCCAGGAGCTCCGCGGCCGCTACTCCGTCCTGATGGTGACCCACAACATGCAGCAGGCCAGCCGCACGAGCGACTATACGGCCTTCATGTACCTGGGCCGGCTGATCGAATACGGGGCCACGCCCGAGATTTTCACCAAGCCCGTCCTCCGCGAGACGGAGGCCTACGTCACCGGCCGGTTTGGCTGACCTGGCGGCGAATCATGACGCGTCACATCGAGCGACAGATCGAGAACCTGAAAGAGCGGATCCTCCGCGTCGGCACGCTGGTCGAGGAGGCGATCTCCAAGTCGATCACGGCCCTGATCAACCGCGACGTGCCGCTGGCCCAGCGGGTGATGGCCAACGACGAGGCCATCGATCGGATGGAGGTCGAAGTCGAGGAGGAGTGCCTCAAGATCCTGGCCCTCTACCAGCCGGTGGCCGCCGACCTGCGGTTCGTGGTGGCCGTGCTCAAGATCAACAACGACCTCGAGCGGATGGGGGACCTGGCCAAGAACATCGCCAAGCGGGTGGCTCAGCTGGCCGGCTGCCAGGAGGTGCCGCTGCCGCCGGAGCTCCGCTCGATGGCGATGCAGGCCCAGGAGATGGTGAAGCAGTGCCTCGACGCCGTGGTCCGGGGCGACCCGGGCCTGGCCCGGCAAATCCGCGAGGAGGACGACGCCGTGGACGAGGGCCGGCAGCGGATCCAGCGGCGGGTGATGCAGGGCATCAGGGACGACCCGGAAAACGCCGAGAGCCTGCTGCGGATCAACTCGGTCTCCAAGCACATCGAGCGGATCGCCGACATGGCCACGAACATCGCCGAGGACGTGGTCTACATGGTGGAGGGGGAGATCGTCCGCCACCGCACCGAGACGACCTGAGGCCGGAGTTCACGTCCGGCCCGGCTCCGTGGTAGCCTCTCCAGGCCGTCTGGCAAGCCTTGGGAGCCATTTGCATGTCGTCTCCGTCGTTGCGTCCGCTTGTCGTTTTCCTGGTGGCCTGGCTGGCTGCCTCCGCCGCCCAGGCTGAGGATCCGGTGCTGGTTTCGATCACCGGGCCGCTCGTGGGCCGCGTGGGGGATCGGGTGTCGTTCGAGGTGGAGTTGGTCAACCGTTCCGGCCAGCCGCTGCAGAGACTCCGGGTGATCGACTACTTCGACGCCGGCTTCCATCATGAAGCCTCGGCGAGCCCGATCGAGCAGAAGGGAACGATCGACCTCGCGCCGGGGACTGCCCGGCGGCTGACGCTCGATTTCCTGCTCGACGAGCCGGGCAGGCAGTGCCATCGGGTCGCGATCCTCGACCAGTCGCAGCGGAACTTGGGCGGCGCTCAACACTGTGTCGAGGTGGCGCCGAATCCGGCGTTCGTGCCGCCCCCTGCCGCGCCGCCGTCCACGGTGAACGTGCCGGAGCCGCGGTTCGGTCCGCCCGCTGTCACCGCGCCGCCGCCGCTCGTTGCGCCGCCGCCCAGCCCGCTGTCGCCGCCGCTCGCCGCGGCCCCGCTCGCGACGGTGCCGCTCGCGTCCGGTGTTCCGGCGGTCGAACTCGACCTGACCGGGCCGGCACAGGTGTCGGCCGGCGACGTCGTGAAATACGTCGCGATCATCAAGAACAACGGAACCGCCGCGTCGCAGCCGGCCACGCTCGAGTTTTCCTGGGATCAGCAGCTCAGCCCGCTCGAGGCCTCCGACGGCTATCAGCTCGCCGGTGCCAAGGTCTCGTGGGCGATTCCGGCGATCGAGCCGAAAGGTGCCCAGGAACGGCAGATCAACCTCCGGGCCGAAGCGACGCCGGGCATGTTTCGTGACTCGCCCCCCACGCGGGCCTGCGTGCGGGCGGTGCTCTCGGGGCTCGCCGGCGGCTCCCTGCTCGCCGACGACTCCTGCGTGGGAATCGCCTCCACCGTGAGCCGGCCGCGGGTCCGGTCGCCGTCCGAGGCGGGCTTGCGGCTGACGCTCGCCGATCTGGACGATCCCGTTCGCTCCGGTGACGCCACGACGCTGGTGTGCACCATCAGCAACGGGGGCACGCTTCCGACCGGACCGCTCGACGTGGTGGTGCTCCTGCCCGAGGGCGCCCGGATGGTGGGCGACCCGATCCCGTCGCGGGTCCGGGTCGAAAGCTCGCGGGTGAACTTCGGCTCCGTGGCCTCGATTCCTCCCGGCGGCCGGCAGGCCTTCGAGGTCTCGTATCGGCTCCCGGGTTCCGGCACCGGCAAGGCGTCGGCGCTCGTCACCGGCACTGAACTCGAAGGCTCGCTGGAGCGGATCTGCCAGACCACGTTCCTCGAGCCCTGAGGCCGGCGGCCGGCGGCCGTCATGGCCCCGGAGCGACCGCGGGCAGGGGCACCACTTCCGGCACAGGGGCCAGCAGTCGTGCCTGCTCCAAGCCGGTGCCAAGCACGTCGAGCGAGGTGTCGGCCGCCCGGAGATTGGCGTCGGCCCGCCAGTATTCCTGCCGGGCCGCGATTTCCAGGAGATCCGCGTCGAACTTGGCCTGCTCGCGGAGCGTGACCCGGAGGATGTCGCTGCGGCCGAGCCGGAACTGTTCCCGCTCGGCCTCGGCCACGAGCGCCGCCAACTCCTCCTGCTGGACGGCCTGCTTGTGAAACTCGTAGGCCCGCTCGAGCTTCGAGTAGGCGTCTTGCACCTCGGCCCGCACCGAGTCGAAAGTGAACTCCAGCCGCCGGTCGAGCTGCACGAGCTGCGAATCCACCGCCTGGAGGCGGCCGCGGGCGTTCCGCCGCTGGGCGGGCATCTGAAACACGACCGCCGCCTGCAGCACCTGCCGGTCGAGCCCGTCGATGCCGGAGAGGGCGCTCTTGCCGAAGCCGGCGTCCTGGTTGCCGTAGACCTGCCCGTCGATGTTCGGGAGCGTGTCGTTGGCCGCCAACCGCCGCTCGACGAACAGCTTCTCCCGCTCGAGCGACAGCCGCTGAAACTCCGGCCGAGCCGCGATCGCCCGTGACAGCGCCGCCTCGTAGACGCTCACCCCGGGCTCCACCGGTTCGGGGAGCGGCTGCATCCGTCGCCGGGCGGGCAGGAGGGGCTGGCCGCCGGAGTCCCGGAGGAAGAGCGAGAGGTCGATCGTGGACATTTGCACCTCGCGGTCGGCCTGCACGAGCAAGCCCCGCCGCAGGGCGATGTTTTTCTGGTTGTCCACCCGCTCGATGTTGGCCATCACGCCCCGGTCCACCTTGGCGGCGATCTCGCCGTCGCGGCGGACGGCGAGGGCCTCGAGCCGCTTGGCCGCACCCTCCCGCTCGCCGCTGCCCATCCAGGTCCAGTAGGCCAGCGCCGCGGCACGCGTGTAGTCGAGCCGGCTCCGCACGATCGTCGGCTCGGCGATCGCCTGATCGAGCCGGGCCTTGTCACGGCCGGCCCGGGCGGAATCGATATCGCGTTCGCGGGCGAAGGGCAGCGTCAGCCCGCCGCGAAACTCGCCGACGTCGGCCGTCTTCTGGCCGAGGTTGTAGGTGGGGAACGTGCCGAAGCCCGTGCGATAGCCGCCGAACACCTGCACGCCGCCGCTCTGGAGCAGTTGGGAGAGCCCGAAGTCGGAGCGGTAGTTTTCGTAGGTGCCCGGCGCGAGCGCGTTGCCCGCCATGTTGACATTGGTATCGAAGGCGCCCATCGCGGCGGTCATCCGGCCGGCGGCGACGCCCCGTTCCCGCTCGATCGCCTGCAGCAGCGGGTAGTGGCGGCGGACACTCTCGAGCACTTCGGCGAGCGTCAGCGGCTCGGGCCGGTCGTCGATCGCCAGGTTGCCGGGTAGTCGCGCGGCGGCCGGGGGCACGAGGGCGGGGGCGCCGGGCGCCGACGGCGGGATCGGTCCGTCGGCCGCCACCGGGCCGGCCTGGGGAAGCCCGGCAGGCGGCGGCAGCGGTTCGGCGGCCACGGCCGCCACGGCGGCGAGCAGCGCCGCGAATGCGGAAGGCAGGCGGAGCGGAGTCATGAGCGGCTCACCCCACCTTGATCTTGGGAGGCTTGGGCGCGCTGTCCTTCGTCTTCGGGGCCGGCGCGAGCACCGGCGGGAAGCCGTTGAGCCGCCGCCAGATCTCGAAGCCGAGCGAGACGCGGTTCAGGAACACCCAGCCGATCACCTGGTTGCCCTGCCGGAGAAACTCCGGGTCGGGCCACTGGTCGCCCGGCATCACCAGCTCGGGCTCGACCAGGATCCGGCACTGGCCCGCCAGCCCGCTGGCCGCGTCCACCTGCCGGACCTTGCCGCCGAAGGTGCCGATCGCCATCTCGGGCCAGCCCGAGAACTGCACCGCCGGCCAGCCCTCGAACTGCAGCCGCACGTGGGGCATCTCTTGTTCGCGGTCGGCGTAGGCCAGCACGATCGGCGCATCGACGCCGTCGAGAAACAACTCCGCCACGCGGTCGGCCGTGTCGGGCACGATCGTGCACAGCTCGTCGCCCTCCTTGACGTACAGGCCGCCCTGGTTCACGTTGGCCGCGACGCGAAACACCACCCCGTCGCAGGGTGCGACCACACGGCGGGCCTTGAACCGCTCGATCTGGTTGTCGATCTGCTGGATCTCCCGCTCGATCGAGAACAGGTTCTGCTCGGCCTTGCGGAGGTTGCTCTTGGCGACGGCGATGGCCGAAAGGCCGGTGGCGTCGGCCTGGACGAGCAGGGCTTCCTGCGTGAGCAGGGCGGCTTGGGCCTTGGCGATCTCGGCATCGGCCTTGTCGGTGTCGGTGACGGCCCGATCGGCCCGCATCCGGGCCTCGTCGCGGGAGAGCTTGCTCTCCAGGCCGCCGAACTTCGGGTTGGAGAACAGGTCGTCGAACATCTCGTAGCGAAGCTGCTCGAAGTCCTGGTTGAAGGCGGCGTTGGCCTTCGACTGCTCGGCGACCTGGATCGACCGGACGGCCGCCTCGCGGTTGGCCTCCGCCGCCCTCACCGCCGCGTCGCGGGCCGCCTCCTGCGCCTTGGCCGCCGCGGCCAGTTCGGCCATCTCCTGCCGGGCCGCCACCAGCCGGTCGGCGAGAAAGGCCCGCTGCGCCTCGAGCCGCGCCGCGAGCTCCGGGTCGTTGTCTTCGATGTCCACCAGCGGGTCATGCGCCTTGACGCGGCTGCCCTCGACGACGTGCCAGGTCCGCACCTGCCCGGAGACGCGGGCCGTGAGCACCTGCATCCGCTCGACCGGGGCGTAGGCCACGATCGTGCCCCGGCACATCACCGTCTGCTGCCAGGGCACGAGCGCCAGGGCGAAGGGGATCGCGAGGAAGACGGCGAACACGAGCCGGGCCAGCCAGCGGACGGTCCGGGGCGTGAGCGAGTGTGCCAGCGAGACGCGATTCACCGCGTCCCGCTCCGGCAGCGGCGGCTGGCGGGTCACGACCATGCCACCACCCTCCCGCAGCGGCTGCGGATCTCGTCCCGCACGCTGACCAGCACGAGCGTCCAGGGGGCAGCCGGATCGAAGAGCGTGTCGAGCA
Source organism: Pirellulales bacterium (assembly GCA_044355515.1). Classification (GTDB taxonomy): domain Bacteria; phylum Planctomycetota; class Planctomycetia; order Pirellulales; family UBA1268; genus QWPN01. The sequence goes on along the minus strand of JBIKXY010000003.1, from coordinate 26,529 downwards.
GCCCGGGGCAGGAGTCGAGGTCGAGACCGTCGAGGATCCCATCGAGCAGCAAGAGCCGGGGCCGGCTCACGATCGCCCGGGCGATCGCCAGCCGGGCGAGCTCGCTGGTGGAGAGCGGCCGACCATCCGGCGGGATCGCGGTCTGGAGCGAGTCGGGCAGGCGGGCGATGCGATCGGCAAGCCCGACCGCTTCGAGCGCCCGGCGGATGTCGGCGGCAGTGACGCTCCCGCGGCCGAGCCGCACGTTTTCGGCCAGCGTGCCGGCGAACACCTCCGCCCGGCCGACGAACGCGATCTGCTGCCGTGTGGCCGGCCGGTCGAGCTGGCGGGCGTCGATCCCGTCAAGCTCCAGGAGGCCGGGGCGCGGCAGTCGCAGGAGCGCCAGCGTCTCGAGCAGCGGCGTCTTGCCTGTCGGGCCGACGATCGCCACCCGCTCGCCGGCCGCGAGCTCCAGCCGCCGCATCGCTCCGGGCCCGGGCAGCTCGACCACCACGCTCAGCGGGCCGCCGTCGGCGGGCAGCGTCTCGCCATCCGTTGGCTCGGGCGGCAGCCGGTCGAGCACACCCAGCTTGTCGAGCGTGGCCTGGAGATCGTAGAAGATTTCGACATACTTGCCGATCTTCGAGAGCGCGGTGAGCACGAGCGTCACGATCAGCTCGCTGGCCACGAGCTGGCCGAGCGTGAGCTGGCGGTTGATCACGAGCCAGCCCCCGAGGCCCAGGAGCACGGTGCAGCCCACCGCTTCGAGCAGCAGGGCGAACAGCGTCTGCCGCCAGATCACGGCGAAGTGCCGCTTCCGGGTCGCGATGTAGTGGTCCGAGAGCTGATCGGCACGCTCCAGCGCCAGCATCGCCCCCTCGCCGCTGCGGAAGGTGTGCGGGCAGCGGGCCACCTCCTCGAGCCAGGCCGCCACGTCGAACTTCGCGTAGCTCTCGGCGATGCTCGTCCGCACGCCGCCGATCCCGAGCACGACCAGCAGGAACACGACCGCTCCCGCCATCACCAGCGCGAAGGTCAGCAGGTAGGGATGGTAGAAGGCCAGCACGATCAGGCCCACGAGGGTCATCATGATGATCCCGACCCCCTCGACGAGCAGGGTGGCGATCGACTTCTGGCCCGACGAGACCTCGAAGAAGCGATTGACGATGTCGGCCCGGTTGGCCCCGTCGAAGGAAGCGATTCCGGTGCGGGCCAGTCGGTCGGCGAAGCCGAGGGCCGTGCGGACGAACAGGCGCCGTTGCAGGCATTCGGCCACGTAGGTCTGCAGCGCCCGCAGCACCGCCGACACGAACAACAGCGCGAACATCACCAGCGACAGCACGAGCACCGGCCAGAGCAGGATCCCGAAGGCCACCGTGTTGACGAGCGCCTCGATCGCGGCCGGGGCGACGAGCGACAACAGGCCGACACCGAGCGCGAAGGCCAGGAGCGTGAATACGTCGCCCCATTCCAACCGGGCGAGATCGAGCAGCCGCTGGGCCGGGCTCTTGCCGTGGGCGTGCAGCGGTCCGTGCCCGGCGGCCGGAGCCTCGTCGTGCGGCGGGTAGGCGACCGCGGTCACCATGCGGATGTTCCGGGCGGGCGTGGCGGAGGCGGCAAGGTCCGCGCAACCGCTATCCGAGGAATTATCGGAATCTAAAGGATCCCGGCGTGACTTCGACAAACGAGAATGTTTCGATACAATTCATCGCAAAAACCGATGGGCTGGATCGTGAACTGGCTCAACTACCACCATTTGCTGTATTTCTGGACGGCTGCCCGGGAGGGCAGCATTGCCGGGGCCTGTCAGCGGCTCCACCTGGCCCAGCCCACCGTGAGCGGGCAGATCAAGGCCTTGGAGAGGTCGCTCAAGGCCAAACTCCTCGAGCGGCGGGGCCGGTCGATCGCGCTCACGGAGACCGGCCGGCTCGTGTACCGCTACGCCGACGAGATTTTTTCCCTCGGTCGGGAACTCGAGGGAGCCGTGGCCGGCCGGGTGACGGGGGGTGTGCTCAAGTTTACCGTTGGCGTGGCCGACACGCTCCCCAAACTGATCGTGCACCGGCTGCTCGAGCCGGCTCTCCATCTTCCCGAGGCCGTGCAGGTTTCGTGCATCGACGGGGATCCTGACCGGCTGCTGGCCCAGCTCACGCTCCACGACCTCGATCTCGTGATCAGCGACTATCCGGCCAATCCCCGGCTGGGACTGCGGGTGTTCAACCATCCGCTCGGCGACTGTGGGATCGCGGTCTTCGGCACGGCCGCCTTGGCCGAGAAGTATCGGCCAGGTTTCCCCGGCTCGCTCGCGGGAGCCCCGCTGCTCGTGCCCGCCGGCAACGCCGCCCTGCGGCGGGCCATGGATCAGTGGTTCGACGAGCTGGGCATCCGGCCGCAGATCCGCGGCGAGTTTTCCGACAGCGGGCTCTTGAAGGCCTTCGGGGGCCGCGGCGAAGGCCTGTTTCTGGCCCCGACGGCCGTCGAGGAGGAGGTGCGGCGGATGTACGGGGTCGAGGTGGTGGGCCGGGAGGAACGGCTCCGGGAGCGGGTCTACGCCATCTCCATGGAGAAGCGGCTGGCCCACCCGGCCGTGGTGGCCATCACCCGGGCCGCCCGGGCGAGTCTGGCCGGACCCGCCTGACCGGCGTTTGCCCAAAGCCTGCACGGCGTTTTCCCCAGCCGGTCGCAAGCCGGGCCGTCCCGGCCGCCGAAAACACCGAGCGGGGGGCGAGGCGACCATGCTCGCGATCACGGCCAACTGGGGGATCGGCGACGGCTCGCTCGCGGATGCGCGGGCGTCGGCGGCAATTCGCTGGCTGGATGCGATCCGCCGGGCGGTCGTGCGGGCCGGCTGGACCCGGGACGGCCGCTATCGACCCGTCGAGGAGGTCGCGCTCCTGTTCGCCGGCGACACCTTCGACTGGCTCCTCTCCGACACCTGGTCAGGCCGGGATCGTCCCTGGCACGGCGGTGCCCGGGGGGAAGCGGCCAGGGGCCGCGTCGCGCTCAAATCGCTTCGCGCTGCCCGCCCGGTGCTCCGCACGCTGGCCCGCTGGGCGGGCCAGGGGATGCCGGTGCCGGCCCCCACGCCGCGAGGTCGGCCGTCGGAGCGGGCGGAGCAGGCGGCGCAGATCCGGCTCGTGCTGCTGGCGGGCGATCGTGACGTCTGGCTTCCCGATCATGCCCCCTTCGCCGCCCGATTCGGGATCGCCACCGGAGAACAGTGGGCGGACAGCCGGCAGCAGGTGCGGCATGGCCACGATCTCGATCCGCTCGCCCATCGTGAGGCTCCCGTGATGGGGCCGAGCGGTCGGCAGCCAACGCTCGCCGAGAGCTTGGCGACCGACCTCGTGGTCCGCTTCGCGACGGCGGTACGGGCCGACGCGGATCTCTGGCCGCAGGTGCGACCGCGGCTGGCCGGGCTGTCGGTGGCGCGGCCGGCGGGCTGGCCGGCGATCGTTGGCGGCATGGCTGGAGCGGGCCGAGACGGCGACCGCGTCTGGTGGTTGTGGCGGCGGGCCGTCGCCGCCTGGCATCAGGCCGCGAGCCGCGAACTCCCGACCTGCGAGACCGAGTTCGACGCCTTGGCCGTGCTGGCGGCCTGGCTCGGCCGGGTTCCCGGCGACGATGCCGTTCCCGAGGCGATCCGGCGGCTGGGCGCCGTCGCAGACCGCCACCCCGGCGGCGGGGCGGTCGTGGCCGAGCGGGCCGGAGTCGATCCTCCCTCGCTCTGCTGCCGCAGGGGCGACGGGGCGGAGTGGGTGGAGTCGCTCGGCGAGCGGCCAGCGACGCCGCCCGTGGTGGCGATCGGCGCCGGCCACGCTGGCAGCGGGTTCATCGATGCGGCATGATGCAACCTCTTGAGGAGTCCCGATGCCAGCATCCAGCAACGCCGTGCTCGAGGCCGGGCTCGTCGAGATCCGCACCACGTTCAGCGCGCGGGCGGAAGCCGCCGCTTGCGCCGAGCGGCTCGTGGCCGTGCGGCTCGTCGCCTGCGTACAGATCGACGGCCCGGTGACAAGCACCTACCGCTGGCGGTCGGCGATCGAGACGGCGGAGGAGTGGCGGTGCACCTGCAAGACCACGCTCGGGCTGCGCGACGCCTGCCTGAAGGCCATCCTGGACGGGCATCCCTACCAGACGCCGCAGGTGACGGTCGTGCCCGTCGAGGCGACCGCCGGCTACGCCGCCTGGGTGCGGGAGAGCGTGGAGGCGGGATGACAGCCACGGGCAGGCCGCCGGCCGGTGAACTCTACGCCTTCGAGGCCGTCCTCCACCGCCAGCCCGCCGCCGCGACCGCCGCCGGCCACCATGCCGACGACCGCGGCTCGTGGCCGATCCTGGCGGTCTCCCGAGAATCGCTTACGCAACCGCTCGCGATCAGCTTCGACGAGGCGCTCGAGCGGCTCGCGCGGCTGCCACGGATGTTCGTCGAGCCAGACGGGTCGTTCGTCTGGACGAGCCCGGCCGGCGACCGGCCCTGGCAGGTCGATGGCAACCTGTTCGAGCGACAAGGCCGGGTCCTGCTTGTGGATCTCAAGGGCTCGTGCCCGCCGGCCGAGTTCGACCGGCTGCTCGAGGGCTTCGGCTGGCCCGATGAGCCGGTGATGCTCGGCCTCGTCCGGGCGGCCGTGTTCCTCGATGAACCGACCTTTCGCCGCCACGCCGCGGCCCGGGGGGCTGCCGGGGACGGGCAAACCCTGCGGCCCGACTGAAGGCCGGTCGTAGCGGTCGTGTCGCCGCCGCCCGTGGCGGGCGGGGCGGCGGGCTACCATCCGTCGATATCCTGTCTCGAGGAGCAGGCCACCCGTCGGCCGGTCCGCCCGTGGAGATTCGTGTAATGGCCGCGATGGCGTCGGGGTCGTGTCGCTCGGTTGGCCGCCCGGTCGGTCTGGCTGTGTGGGTTGCTGCTGCGGGCGGCCTGCTGGCGGGCGTTCGGGCGGAGCCGGCGCTGACGGAGGTCACGCCGCTGGCCCGAGCCTACGGCGCGGGCGTGCATGCCTACTACGGCGGCGATGCCCAGCGGTCCTACGACGATCTGACCCAGGCGATCGAGGCGGGCACCCGCGATCCGCGGGCCTGGTACTTCCGGGGTCTCGCGGCCCTCAAGCTCGGGCGGCTCGACGAGTCGGAGGCCGATTTCGCCACCGGCGCCATGAAGGAGACCGAGGCGGTCGGCGACTGGGGCGTGCCGCGGGCGCTCGAGCGGGTGCAGGGCCACGACCGGCTCATGCTCGAGCGGCACCGCGTGCGGGCCCGGGTGGCCGGGCTCGAGCAGCGGCGGCAGGCGGTCGAGCGGCGGTATTCGCAGATCGACTCGCGGCAATCGGAGGTGCTCCGCCAGCGGCGGCCCGAGGGCATTTCGCGGGATCCGCTGCCGGCGTTCGGGGGCGAGGAGCTGCCGTCTGATCCCGCCCGGCCGCTCGCGCCGGCCGAGGAGATGCCGGCTCCGCCTGCTCTGGACTCGGAGCCGGCTGCCGCCGCCGAACCGCTGGAACTGCCCGCGGAGCGGGAGCAACTCCCCGCGGAAAGGGTCGAAGAGCCCGTCCCGCCGCCGGCGGCCGAGGCCCCGGACGCCGACGTGTTCGAGTGAGGGCCCTCCGGCGGCTCAGTCCGCGGCGGGCAGCCGGGCGGCGGCCGACGCCAGCAGGATCCAGCCGGCGATCAGGAGCACGCCGCCGATCGGCACGATCGCGCCCAGGATCTTGAGGCCCGACAGGGCGAGGGCCGCGAGGCAGCCGCTGAAGATCAGCGTGCCCGCCAAGAAGCACCAGCCGGCCGCGATCGCCAGCCGGCAGTGGGGCTGGCGGCGGGCGGCGACGAGCCCGGCGGCCAGGAGCCCCAGGGCGTGAACCATGCAGTAGGAGCAGGCCGTCTGCCAGTTGGCCGTCTGACCGCCGGCGGCCAGACGGGCCGCGAGGCCATGGGCGCCGAACGCGCCTGCGGCGACGGCGAGGCCACCGAGCAGGCTGCCGGCCACCAGGCAGAACCGCACGGCGGCCGGTGTCATGGCTCCCTCGTGCCCAGGAGTCGCTCTTCCTCCTCTTCCTGGATGATGATTCGCGGGGTGACCATCAGCATCAGGCTGTCGGTCGTCCGCCCCAGGCCGACGTTCTTGAACAGCCGGTTAATGTAGGGAATCTTCGAGAGGATCGGCACGCCGAACTCGTTGCGGCCCTCGCGGAGCCGCTTGATCCCGCCGAGCAGCACCGTGCCGCCGTCGGGAACGCTCACCGTCGTGGTCACGGTGGTGAACAGGAACTCGGGCAGCTGGATCGTCGTGCCGTTGGACTGGACCTCGAGTTCGGCCGACGCCGCCTGGCCGCTCGTCAGGCCGCCGAGCCCGTTGACGCCCGGAATCTCGACGTCGGCGCCCGACTTCTCGTCGCTGCTCTTCGACTTGGTCGACCGCGAGCCCTCGAACTGAAACTGCTCGACCCGGCCGATCTGGGAGAAGAAGGGAACGAGCGTGAGCCGCACGAACCGCCGGTCGTTGGAGACGACGGCCTGCACGTTGACGGCGGTGCCCTCGTTGAGGACCGTGATCACCGGCTGCTGGGCGGCCGAGAAGTCGCCCACGACGGGAATCACGGCCGTCACGAACGGCCGCTGCCGCGTGTCGGACACGAACGCCTGCTGGCCGTTGAAGAGCGTCACCTTCGGGGCCTGCATCACGTTCGAGCGGGTGTTGCCCTGGGCCGCCTGGATCAGGAAATAGGCCTCGATGTCGGAGAGGATCGCGAACCCGAAGTTGGCTGCCGACGTGGCGGGGTCGGGCAGGCCGGGCAGCGAGGGCACGGTGGCGCTGCCGAAGCTGTTCTGTCGGAACGGAATCGAGAAGAAACTCCGTCCGGCCTGCTGGCCGATCTGGTTTTGACCGCCGACGCCGCCGACGCCGCCGACGCCGCCGACACCGCCGACACCGCCGACACCGCCGCCGCCGCCGACGCCGCCGACGCCGCCGACGCCGCCGATGCCGCCCGGGCTCAGCGCCACCCCGGGACTGCCGGTGTTGTCGAGGCCAATCACCTGCGACGGCCCACCGGGCGACGCGTTGATGCCCCGCGAGAACGGCGACGCCGAGCCGTTGGACTGGTTCGGGATCGCGGTCATGTTGAGCGGCTGGTTGACCCCGCTCTGGATGTTGAAGTCGAAATCGACGCCGATCCGCTCGAAGAAGGTGTCATTGAGCGTGATGAACCGGACCTCGATCGTGACCTGGAGATCCTGCAGCCGGCGAAGCTGCTCGAGCAGGTCGGCGATCTGGTCATGCACCTCCTGAGTGGTGCTGATCACGAGGCTGAGGTTCGTGTCGAACGGCTTGATGGCGCCCGGGCCGCCCACCGTGTCCCAGGTGTCGGCCGCGACGGTGCTCTGGATCAGGTCGATCAGCGGCCCGAAGTTTTGCTGGCCGCCGCCGATCGACGGCGGGCCGAACGGAATCGAGGGCGTGGCGCCCGTGGTGGGCGGCCCGCCGCCCCCTTGAAACTGGGCCAGCGACGTCGGAGCCATCGCTGCCTCGCCCCCCTGGGCCACCGGAATGCCGGCGGGCGGCGGGCCGACTTGGACGGCCAGCGAGTTCCGCAGCGCCGCCTGCTGGTAGCCGTCGCGAAGCGCGCCGGTGATGCCCAGGCCGTCGGAGGAGAAGTTGGGGATCGGCAGCACGAGGTCGGCCACGGGATAGGTGACGGCGTAGACATCCCCCTTGACGAGTCGCGGGCTGGTGATCTTGAGCACTTCGTCCCGCACGACGTAGCCGAGGTGCAGCGGCTCGAGCAGCAGTTTCAGGGCACTCTTGAGCGAGATCGGCTGGTCGAGCGAGAGCGTCACAGGGGTGTCGCTGCCGACGGCCTCCTGCTCGAGCCCCACCAGGTCGATGTGGATCGCGACGCCGGCCTGTTTTGAGAGCTCGTCGAGCACCGCTGCCAGCGGTTGCTCGCGGAACGATGGCCGGACCTTGCCCTCGAGCTTCTTCTGGATCTCGAGCTCCGCGGCCGTGACGCGGCTCCGGCCCTCGGCCAGCCGCTCGGTCCGTGACTTCGTCAGATCGGCCCACTCGCGCGAGGCGGGAAACTCGATCGGCCCGGCCATCGGCCGCCCCGACCGGGCGACGTCCTCCACGGCATCGAGAAACCCGGCCTCGTTGCCGCCTGCGATCGACCGCTGGGTGTCGAGCCGGCGGATGGTGCGGCTTTGGGCGAGGAGCTGCCGGACCACCGGATTGTCCGGGGCGAGCTGCCCGGCTTTCTTGGCGACGGCCTCGGCCTCGGGAAACCGCTGCTCGTCGACGAGCGTGTTGTATTCCTCGACCAGCATCGCGATCCGCTGGTCGACCTCGACCCGCTTGGCCCGCTCGCGGTCAATCTCCCCCTCGATCCGCTCGTTCTGTTTCTCGAGGGCGAGCTCCGCCCGCCGCTTGCCGGTTGCCTCCTCGATGTCCTGCCGCGTCCGCTCGATGCGGCGGAGGAGGCGATCGCGGGCGTCGCCGGGCAGCGGCTGGTCGGCCAGGCTCTTGGCCACCTCGTCGAGCAGCGCGAGGGCGTCGCCTGGCGACTTCTGGGCCTGGCGCTTGGCCTCGAGCTGGCGGGCGGCGACCTCGGCCGAGACCCGCGCCAGGACCAGGCCCTCGGGCTCGTCGGCGGCCGGGACGGGCATGGCCCGAGCGGTGTCGGCCGCCGGGCGGCCTCCGGGCTGGGCTCTCCCCCGTTCGATCGCCTCTGCGATCACCCGCCGGGCATCGGCCTCGGGCTGGGCCGCAGCCGGCGGCGGCAGTTCCTCGGCGGCGCGGGCTGCCGGCCAGAGCACGGCTGCCAACGTCCAGGCGAGAAGGCGGCCGAAGAAGGGGCCGGCGAGAGGGGCTCGGGGGCGGCGGGTCATGCTTCGGAGTCCCGGGGCGGAAAAAGCCATGGGCGGGAGGAATACGGCCCGGCCGCGGCGCGGGTCAAGGCCATGTCGGCCGGCCGAAGGGGCCGCAAGCCCGGCAAACTGGGACGTCGGGGCAGGGACGGCCTAGCCGTGATCCAGGGCCGTCGCGGCGCGGCGGGCGATCGACTTCTCGACCGTGTCGAGGAGCTGATCCACGCGAAAGGGCTTGAAGAGCACCAGATCGATCCCGGCCTGGCGGGCCTTGACGATCGAATGGCCCGGGTCGTAGCCGAAGCCGGTCATCAGCACCAGCGGCACCGGGTCGAGCAGTTCCTGGAGCCGCAGCAGCAGCTGATGGCCGCTCATGTCGGGCAGGCGGATGTCGGAGAGAATCACGTCGTACGCGTCGGCGCCGACGGCCCGCACCATGGACACCGCCTCCGCGCCGTCGCGGGCGGTCTCGACCGTGCAGCCGGATCGTTCAAGGAGCGCGTGGGCGGCGGCCCGAACCTGCTCGTCGGAATCGACCACCAGGATCCGGCGGCCGACGAGGGCCGGGCGGCGGTCCGACTGCCGGCGGTGGGCCTGGGCGGCGCTGGGGGCCATCTGCTCGCCCACCCGCTGGATCACCTGCTTGATGTCACGGGCGTTCTTCAAGATCCGCTGCAGCCGGGCCACCACGTCGGCGTCGTGGCCGATGTATTTCTCCATCACCCCGACGGCATCGTTGAGGATGTCGTCGACCGGCAGGGCCACCGCCCCGTGGATCGCCTCGATGCTCTCGGCGGCCGTCGAGGCCTTCTCCGCCACGAGCAGTTCGAGGGTGTTGAGGGCGGCGGCGACGTCGTTGGAGAAGATCTCGAGAAACTGCAGGTCGGTCGGCGTGAACCCGCCGGGCATCGGGCTCTCGACGTTGAAGGTCCCGATCACCTCGTCGTGCAGCAAAAGCGGCACGGTCATCGAGCTCTTCGCCCCCTTGCAGCCCTCCAGGTAAAGTCCGTCGCGGGTCGTGTCGCCGCAGGTGTAACTGCAGCCCGTGGCCGCGACGTAGCCGGTTACTCCGTTGCCCTCCGGCCGGGCATAGAGCACCCGGGCTTCGGCCTCGGGCTCCATCCCCTCCGCGAGCAACTTCTCCAGCCGGCCCGTCTGCCGGTCGAGCAGCCGGATCTCGAGGACGTCGAACTTCAGCAGATCCTTGGAGTAGTGGAGGATGTTGCTTTTGAGCAACTCGATCCGCTCGTCGACGGTCATGTCGGCGAGCTCCTTGGGAGAGAGGTCGGCCAGTTTCTGGCCGGCGGCATGGATCGCGGCCCGCTTCTGCTGTTCGAGGATGGCATCGGTCACGTCGCGAACGGCGACCACCGTCCGGGTCTGTGGCCCCGCCTCGGCAGCGACCGGAAACGCCGCCGAGGCGCGGACGTCGAAGAAGCGGTTGCCGGCCGTGCGCAGCGTGGCGGTCGCCGGGAGGCCCGCCGCAAGCGCCGCCCGAAACGAGCCCCTCTCGGCGGGAGGCAGGTCGAGGGCCGCAAAAAAGTCGCAGCCCAGAGGGCTGGCGCCGCACCAGGCGGCGAACCGGTCGTTGGCCCAGTGAATCCCTCCGCCTGGATCGAGCACGGCCAACCCGTCGGGAAGATGGGCGACGATCTCGCGATCTCGGGCCGACGGTTCGTTCGATCCTTCCGGGGGCGCCGCCACCAGCCGCTCTCCGTCGTTCGTCTTCCGTTCCGGGTCTCGCGCCCGGGCCGCGACCTGGCTAGAGTATAAAATCCCTCCGTCCAGCCCGACAAACCGTGGCGGCCGTTGTCGGCCCGCCGGCCCCCCCTATACTCCCCTCGGGTGCCGGGCCGCGGCAGCCGCGGGCCGCGGTCGCCCGACACGGATTTCGCCCCGCCCCCGAGAAGCCCAGATCGTGAGCGACTCCCCCTCGTTTCTCGAACGCCATCAGTTCCTGATTTACCGGCTGTTTTCCCTGGCCGGGCTGATGCCGGTCGGGGCCTTTCTGGTCGTCCACCTGCTGACCAACTCGTCGGTCCTCGCCGGGGCCGCCTCGTTCCAGTCGCGGGTGGACCTGATCCATTCGCTCGGGCCGCTGCTGGTGCCCGTGGAGGTGGCCTTCATCTTCCTGCCGATGCTGTTTCACGCCGCCGTCGGCTTCGTGATCATCGCCAACGGGCTGCCGAACGTGGGCTCCTACCCTTACGTGGGCAACGTCCGCTACACGCTCCAGCGGGCGACGGGGATGATCGCCTTCGTGTTCATCATCTGGCACATCTACCAGCTCCACTGGCTGGGGGCGCCGCTCGGGGGCGGGAAGTTCGACCCGCACCATGCCACGAGCACGGCGGCCACGGCCCTGCGGCCGGCCTGGGTGACGGCTGTCTACGCGATCGGCGTGCTGTCGACGGTGTTTCACTTCGCCAACGGCCTCTGGACCCTGGGCATCACCTGGGGCATCTGGACGAGCCCGGCTGCCATGCGGCGGGCCAACGCGGTGAGCGTGGCGGTGGGCCTGGTGCTCGCAGCCGCGGGCCTCGGGGCCTTGGGCGGGCTCCGGGCCGTGGACGTGGACCAGGCCCGGGCGACCGAGGACTGGATGGAACAGCAACGCGAGCGGCTCGAGCCGCCGGGGGCGGGCACGATGCACCCGGTCAGCGAGTCGCACACAGGAGGGTGAGCCGATGGCCGAGCCGAGGATTCTCGTGGTCGGGGGGGGGCTGGCCGGCCTGGCCTGCACGATGCGGCTGGCCGAACTGGGGGTGCACGTTGACCTCGTGAGCCTGGTGCCCGTCAAGCGATCCCATAGCGTCTGCGCCCAGGGGGGAATCAACAGCGTCAACGCCCTGACCCGGCAGCAGGGCGACGACGAGTGGAAGCATTTCGACGACACGGTGTACGGCGGCGACTTCCTCCAGCACCAGCCGCCCGTCAAGGAGATGGCGGAGTGGGGGCCGCGGGTGGTGGACCTGATGGACCGCCTGGGCGTGCCCTTTAACCGCACCACCGAAGGCTTTCGCGACCAGCGGCGGTTCGGCGGCACGCTCTTCAAGCGGACCGCCTTCGCCGGGGCCACCACCGGCCAGCAGCTGCTCTACGCCCTCGACGAGCAGGTCCGCCGCCGCGAGGTCGAGGGCAAGGTCAAGAAGTGGGAGTTTTGGGACTTCCTGGCGCCGGTGCTCGACGACAGCGGCCGCTGCCGCGGGGCGGTCTGCCAGGATCTCGTGACGATGGAGTTCCGGGCCTTCCCGGCCGACGCGGTGGTGCTCGCGACCGGCGGCAACGGGCTGATCTACGGCCGGAGCACGATGTCGATGGTCTGCACCGGCAGCGCCGTCAGCCGGGCCTACCGGGCCGGGGCCTGGTATGGCAATGGCGAGTTCATCCAGGTGCACCCCACGGCGATTCCCGGCGCCGACAAGCTGCGGCTGATGAGCGAGAGCGCCCGGGGCGAAGGGGGCCGCGTCTGGGTGCCGCGGAAGCCACAGGATCCCCGCGACCCGCGGGACATCCCCGAGGCCGAGCGCTACTACTTCCTCGAGGAGCGGTATCCGAAGTATGGCAACCTCGTGCCCCGCGACATCGCCACGCGGGAGATCTTCGACATCTGCACGACCGACGGCCTGTCGGTCGAGCAGGACAAGCTCTGCGTCTACCTGGACCTCACCCACATCCCGCGGGAGACGCTCAACCGCAAGCTCGGCGGGATCCTGGAGATCTACGAGAAGTTCCAGGGCGTCGATCCCCGGGCGATGCCGATGAAGATCTTCCCCGCCGTCCACTATTCCATGGGCGGCCTGTGGGTGGACTACGAGCGGAGCGCCGACGGCGGGATGGTGGAGGGCTCGCCCCGCAACCAGCAGACGAATATCCCGGGGCTGTACGCGATCGGCGAGTGCGACTACCAGTATCACGGGGCCAACCGGCTGGGGGCCAACTCGCTGCTCTCCTGCATCTTCAGCGGGCTGTTCGTGGCCCCGAGCCTGGTCTCGGCCAAGGAGCGGGCCGGGGGCGGCGACTCGGGCAAACTCTTCGAGGCCGAGGTCCGCCGCCAGCAGGAGCGGCATCGCGAGCTGCTCGGCCGGACGGCGGGGGAAGAGAATCCCTACGCGCTCCATCAGGAACTTGGCGGGCTGATGACCCGCGTGGCCACGGTGGTGCGGCGGAACGAGCAGCTGGCCGACGCTTACGACGAGGTCTGCCGGATGGAGGAGCGGTGGCGGAGGTGTGCCGTGTCGGACACGGGCAACTGGACGAACCAGAATGTCGTCTTCACCAAGTCGCTCGGCGACATGTTTCCGGTGGCCAAGCTGATCCTCAAGGGAGCGCTCCTCCGGGACGAGTGCCGCGGCGCCCACTTCAAGCCGCAGTTCGCGATGCCGGGCATCGAGGCCACCGAGCCGGCGGCCAAGCGGGCCGAGGCCGAGCGGTGGTGCGACCGGTTCGAGGAGAGCACGAGCCGGTGGCTCAAGTCCACGATCGCGGCCTGCGACGCCGACGGCAATCCCGAGATCAGCTACCAGGACATCGACACCTCGCTGATTCCCCCCCGGCCCCGGCTCTACGGCCTGGTCGGTGGGGAGACGATCGAGGAGGTCTGGAAGGAGCGGCAGGCGGCCCGAGCGGCGAGCAACGGCCGGCACGAGTCGACGCTCGCGGCCGCGGCCGCCGCCACCTGAGGTCGAGGCCGCCGGCGCGGATCGTTCAGGCACGAGCAACACGAGAGGAGACGCGGGCGATGATCAAGGCTGTCGAGAGCAATGGGCATGTTGCCGGCAACGGGCACGGCGGGCAGGCGGTGGCCGGAAAGGTTCGGGTGCGGATCCTGCGGCAGGATCAGGCCGGTGGCGAGAGCTACTGGGAGCGGTTCGAGGTGCCCTACGAGCCGAACCTGAACGTGATCAGCGTGCTCCAGAAAATCGCGGCCCAGGCCCGCACGCCCGACGGCCGCCGGGTGGCTCCGGTCGCCTGGGACTGCTCCTGCCTCGAGGAGGTGTGCGGGTCATGCACGATGCTGATCAACGGGCGGACCCGGATGGCCTGCTCGGCGCTCGTGGACACGCTGCTCGCGGAGGATGGCGGCGAGCTCGAACTCAAGCCGATGTCGAAGTTTCCCGTGGTCCGCGACCTGGTGGTGGATCGGCGGCGGCTGTTCCGCTCGCTCGAGCGGGTGCAGGCCTGGGTGCCGGTGGACGACTCCTACGACCACGGCCCCGGCCCGCGGATCTCGCCGGAGCAGCAGCAAGACGCCTATCCGCTCGCCGAGTGCATCTCCTGCGGCTGCTGCCTGGAGGCCTGCCCGCAATTCACCAAGATCGAGCCGGCCCGGCAGGAGGGGGAGTCCGAGGCCGAGTTCGAGGCCCGGCGGCGGGAGGCTTTCGACGCCGCCTTCGTCGGGGCCCACGCGATCAGTCAGGCCATGCTTTTTAACGCCCACCCCACCGGGAAGATGATCGCCGACGAGCGGCTCGAGGCCTTGACGGGCCCCGGCGGCATCCAGATGTGCGGCAATGCCCAAAACTGCGTGGCGGTCTGCCCGAAGCGGATTCCGCTGACCCGGTCGATCGCCCGGGCCGGTCGGGCCGCCACGGTCTGGGCGATCAAGCGACTCTTCGATCGCTGACCGGCGGTGTATGGTAAGGCCGGATTTGCCTGTCCCGGGCCCGCGGTGGTAAGGTTCGGGTGTTCAGGGCGGTCCTTCAGCGGGTCGTCCAGCAGGCTTCGCGGGCCCGACGGGCGGCAGGACGCTCCGGGGCTTTCGCGAGCCGACGACCGCACCAGACGCGAGGACTACGAGTGTTGATGGATGACTTGCGCGGCCGCCCGGAGGAGTCGGGCCGGGCCGCCTCCGGCCACCACCAGGCCCACGACGGAACCGGTGGCCGTACCGCCCCGCGGCGGGCCGCCGACATGGCGGCGACCGATTTTCGCTCGCTCGGGCTCTCGCCCGCCACGATGGCGGCCGTCGATCGGGCCGGCTACGAGGTGCCCACGCCTGTGCAGGCGGGGCTGATCCCGCGGGCGCTCGCCGGCGTGGACGTGCTCGGCCAGGCCCGCACGGGCACCGGCAAGACCGCGTCGTTCGTGCTGCCGATCCTGGAGGCCGTCTCCAAGCCGGGCCGCGGGGGCGGGCCGCGGGCGCTGATCATGGTGCCCACCCGCGAACTGGCCGTGCAGGTCAAGGACGAGTTCGAGAAGCTGGCCCATGGTTCCGGCGTGCACTGCGTGGCCGTCTATGGCGGCAAGCCGCTCAAGGGGCAGATCGACAAGCTCGCCAAGCATCCTGCGGTGGTGGTCGGCACGCCGGGCCGCGTGCTCGACCACATGAGCCGCGGCACGCTCCGGCTCGACGCGCTCGAGATCGTCACGCTCGACGAGGCCGACCGGATGCTCGACATCGGCTTCCGCCCCGACATCGAGAAGATCCTCCGCCGCTGCCCCGACAGCCGGCAGACCCTCCTGCTCTCGGCCACAGTGCCGCCACCGGTGCAGAAGCTCGCCACCCGCTACATGCGGGATCCGGAGATCATGGATTTCTCCACCAACGAGTTGGCGGTGGAGACGATCGAGCAGCGGTATTTCACGGTCGATCCGACCCGGAAGTTTGAGCTTTTGGAGAAGCTCCTGGAGCGGGAGCAGCCCCGGCAGGCGATCGTCTTCTGCCGCACCAAGCGGGGCACCGACAAGGTGTTCGAGAAACTGGCCCGCCGCCGCTCACGCCGCGGGGCGGCGGAGGAGGTGGCCTGCATCCACGGCGACCTGGCCCAGAATGTCCGCGACCGGGTGATGCGGCAGTTTCGCGACGGCACGGTCAAGATCCTCGTGGCCACCGACGTGGTGGGCCGCGGGATCGACGTTTCGAGCGTGTCCCACATCGTCAACTACGACATCCCCGAGTTCTGCGACGACTACGTGCATCGCGTGGGCCGGACGGGCCGGATGGGCCGCGAGGGGATCGCCTTCACGTTCGTGAGCCCCGAGGAGGGGCCGCAGCTGACGCGGATCGAGATCCGGATCGAGCGGCTGCTCCAGCGGGACGAGATCGCCGGCTTCGAGGCCTTCGACCAGCGGGCGGCCCCGGCACCGGTCGAGCAGGTGCCCACGGGCGGCTTCGACCGGGCGGCCGCGGCCAAGGCGGCTGCCGAGCCGGTCGCCGCCGAGCCGCCCAAGGCCCCGGCCAAGACGCTCCTCGGCAAGGGCCGCGGCCCCAAACGGCATCGCCGGGCGCTGTGACGGTTTGAACGCCCCGCGTCCCCGACGCCTTGCGAGCGACAGCCATGGAAGGATCCGAGGCCCGGGCGGTGCGGCAGCGGCTCGAGAGCCTGGCGCGTGCGGGCGTGAACTCGCTGCCGCGGGCCGGCGCCCGTCCGGCTGTGCCTGCCACGTCGTCCCCGCCGCTGAGCCGCAGTCCGAAGCAGGTTGCCGCGGCCGTGAGCCAGCCGTCTCCCGCCGCTGCGCCGCAGGATCCCCTGGCCGTCTTGCGGGGCGAGGTGGCGGCCTGCACGCGGTGCGGGGAACTCGCCGCGGGCCGCACGCAGACGGTCTTCGGCGCGGGGCGGACCGATGCCCGGCTGGTGTTCTTCGGCGAAGCACCCGGCGCCGACGAGGACTCGAGCGGCCTGCCCTTCGTGGGCCGGGCCGGGCAGCTGCTGACGAAGATCATCGAGGCCTGCACGCTCACCCGCGACGACGTCTACATCATGAACGTGCTCAAGTGCCGGCCGCCGGGCAACCGGCCGCCGCAGCCCGATGAGGTGGCCAACTGCCGCCCCTTCTTCGAGCGGCAACTGGAGATCATCCGGCCCGAGTTCATCTGTTGCCTGGGGGCCTCGGCGGCCCGGGCGCTGCTCCGGACGGAGGAGCCGATCGGCCAGCTCCGCGGCCGCTGGTTCGAGTACGGCCCGGCCCGGGTGATCTGCACCTACCATCCCTCGTACCTGCTGCGGAACCCGGCCGCCAAGCGGCACGTCTGGGACGACATGAAGATCCTGATGGCCGCCCTGGGGGTCGAGTTGTAGCCCGGGGCCGGTTTTGCTGAAGAAACCGGTCCTGCCGATCCGATCATCAAGGACGGGGTTGGGGAACAGCCGCTGATTTCGGTGCGAAGTTGCCGCGGGACCGGTCGGGGGGCCGGCCCCGCGGCAGCCCGCCTGCCGGGAGGGAATGTCGATGACGGGGGTCCCCGGGCTGCCAAGTCGAACCGGCCTGCTCGCCGCGGGGGCCGCCCTGGTGATGCTGGCCGGCTGCACGATGTGCCCCGACCCCTACGACTACTCCGGCCCGGTGCCCAACGGGTCGGTGACGCAAAACGATTTTCGGGCCCGCAGCAACGGCATCGCCCCGATCGATGCGGCACCCCGTCCCTGGCCGCCGATCGTGCGGCGGGAGTCCAAGCCCGCCGCCGAGGGGTCGCAGGCCGCCCCCGTTCGCCTGGCTGCCGAGCCGGCCGGAGGCGACACCGAAGGACCGCCTCCCGCCCCCCGCTAGGCCTGCTTCACGAGCCCCGGCTCGGGGATCCAGCCGTCGGGCACGATCGCCCCGCGGGGCACCACGGCCACGCCGTCCCGGACCATGAACCGCGGGCAGTCGGCCGTGTCGGTCCAGTGGTGCTCGTTGACGATCCGCGCCCGCCGGCCGATGTGGACGTTCTTGTCCACGATCGCCCCCTCGATGATCGTGCCCTCGCCGATGCCCAGGGGGGGATCGCCGCGGGCGGCGTCGGTGGCCAGGTCGGCGGGCGTCTCGTAGAAGTCGCTGCCCAGGATCACCGAGTTGCGGATCACCACGTTCTTCCCGATCCGACACCGCAGCCCGATCACGCTGTTCTCGATCACGGCCCCCTCCTCGATCAGGCAGCCGTCGGAGACGAGGCTGTGCCGCACGCTCGCCCCCTCGATCCGCGAGGGGGGCAGGAATCGGGCCCGGGAGTAGATCGGCGCCTCGGCCGTGGCCAGCTCGAAGGGCACCGCCGCCCGGGCCAGGTCCAGGTTGCACTGGTAGTAGGAGCGGATCGTGCCGATGTCCTCCCAGTAGCCGTCGAAGGCGTGCAGCTGCACCTCTTTGGCCCGGATCGCCGCCGGGAACACCTCCCGGCCGAAGTCGCGGTAGTCGGTCTTCGTCAGCAGGTCGAGCAGGCAGTCGCGGTTGAAGAGATAGATCCCCATGCTGGCCATCAGGCTGCGGCCGCCGGCGGGGATCCCGCGGGCCTCGATCCAGGCCGGGGCGGTGCGGAAGTCGGCCAGTTCGGCGGAGGTCTGCGGCTTCTCGAGAAACCCGTGCACGCGGCCGGCGTCGTCCATCCGCATGATGCCCAGGGCCGAGGCCGCCTCGTCGTGCACGGGGATCCCGGCGATCGTGACGTCGGCGCCGGTGTCCATATGGGTGGCGAGCATGTCGGCGTAGTTCATCCGGTAGAGCTGGTCGCCGGAGAGGATCAAGACATGCTTGATGTCGGGCTGCTGGAGGTAGCGGAGATTCTGCCGCACGGCGTCGGCCGTGCCCTGATACCAGCCCACGTCGGCGTCGAGGGTCTGCTGGGCCGCGAGGATCTCGACGAAGCCGCCGCTGAAGGCGTCGAAGGTGTAGGTGCGGCGGATGTGGCGGTGGAGGCTGACGGAGTTGAACTGCGTGAGCACGTAGATCCGCTGCACCCCCGAGTTGATGCAGTTGGAGAGGGGCACATCGATGATCCGGTATTTCCCCGCCAGGGGCACGGCCGGCTTGGAGCGGTCGCGGGTGAGCGGAAACAGACGGGTGCCCCGGCCGCCGCCGAGGACGAGAGCCAACACGTGCCGCACGGACATGACGCGAACCTGCACTCGGGGCCGATCGGATGGGGGGGCCCACATGGTAACCCCGCCGGCAACGATCAGGACAGCCCACGAGCCGGCCGCTGGAGTGCTGCGGCTGGGCATCTCCCGACGACGCGGCCGCCGGTCAGCCGAGCACGAAGTTCACGAGCCGGCCGGGGACGGCGACCACCTTCACGATCCGCTTGCCGGCGAGGAGCTCCGCGATCTTCGGATCGGCGGCCGCCGCGGCCTCGAGCGCCTTGGCGTCGGCCCCGGCGGGCACCACCACGCGGCCGCGGAGCTTGCCCTGGATCTGGACCGGGATCTCGACGGTGTCATCCACCAGCCACTTCGGCTCGACCGCCGGCCAGGCGGCGATCGACACCGGGGCGGGCCGGCCCAGCAGCTCCCACAGCTCCTCGGCCAGGTGCGGGGCGAAGGGGGCGAGCACCGTCACGAACGGCTCGAGGATCGCCCGCGGCCTTCGCTCGAGCGGCGTGCAGAAGTTCACGAACTCCATCATCCGGGCGATCGCGGTGTTGAAGGAGAGCGCCGGGATGTCTTTCGTGACCTTGTCGATCATCCGGTGCAGCTCGCGGAGCTCTTCGTCGGTGGGCGGGTCGTCGCAGACCTGGGGGGCGAGGGCCAGCTCGTCGGCCCGCTCGTCCACCACCAGCCGCCAGCAGCGGTCGAGAAACCCGCGGACGCCCCCCACGCCGGTCGTGCTCCAGGGCTTGGTCGCCTCCAAGGGCCCCATGAACATCTCGTAGAGCCGCAGCGCGTCGGCCCCGAAGTCTTTCACGACCTGGTCGGGGTTGACCACGTTGCCGCGGCTCTTGGACATCTTGTAGGCCCGGCTCTCGACGCGGATCTTGGGCAGGTCGCGGAGCACGAAATGCTCCCCCTGCTTCTCCACCTGCTCGGCCGGGAGGCGGACGGGCGTGTCGGCCTCGCCCCGCTTCTCCGCCGAGACCCAGCCGCCGCCGGCTGCCCGGTAGCCGGTGAACTCCATCTCGCCGAGGATCATTCCCTGGTTGACGAGCCGGCCGAAGGGCTCGGGGCAGGAGACGTGGCCGCGGTCGTAGAGCACCTTGTGCCAGAACCGCGAGTAGAGGAGGTGGAGCACGGCGTGCTCCGCGCCGCCGACGTAGAGATCGACCGGCATCCAGGCCTTCTCGACCTCGGGGTCGATGAACCGCTCGGCGTTGTGGGAGTCGAGAAACCGCAGGTAGTACCAGCAGGAGCCGGCCCACTGCGGCATGGTGTTGGTTTCGCGGCGATACCGCCGGCCGTCCCGCTCGACGAACAGCCAGTCGTGGCCCGCCCGTGAGAGCGGCGGGTCGGGGGTGTCGCCCGGCTTGAAGTCGGCGAGCGCCGGCAGGGGCACCGGCAGCTCCGCCTCGTCCACCGCGCGGACCACGCCCGTGGGCCGCCCCTCGGCGTCGAGCTCGTGGAGGATCGGAAAGGGCTCGCCCCAGAACCGCTGCCGGCTGAAGAGCCAGTCGCGGAGCTTGTAGTTGACGGCCGGGCGGCCGAGGCCCGCGGCGGCCAGATCGGCGGCCACCCGCGCGAGAAACTCGTCGCTGGTGAGGCCCGTGTAGGGGCCCGAGGCGACCGCCCGGCCGCGGCCCGTGAACAGGCCCCCGGCGCCGGCCGAGCCCCCGGCGGCGGTCGAGCCTTCAGCCGGCTCGATCACCGTCAGGATCTCCAGGCCGAAGGCCTTCGCGAACTCGAAGTCGCGGTCGTCGTGGGCCGGCACCGACATGATCGCCCCGGTGCCGTAACTGGCCAGCACGTAGTCGGCGATCCAGACCGGGACGGGCTTCCCCGTGAGCGGGTGGATGACGTGCGAGCCGGTGAACACGCCGGTCTTCTCGCGGGCCAGGTCGGTGCGGTCGAGGTCGCTCTTGCGAGCCGCCGCCTCGCGGTAGGCGTCGATCGCGGCCCGCTGCCCGGGGGCGGCGAGCCGGTCCACGAGCGGGTGCTCGGGGGCCACCACCATGCAGCTGACGCCGTAGAGCGTGTCGGCCCGCGTGGTGTAGATCCGGAGCACGTCGTCGCCCGCGGCCTCGGGGAAGCCGGCGGCTGCCCGCGCCGCCTTCCAGGCCGTGAAGGCCGCCGCCTGGTCGCCGGCCGGCGGCACGAAGAAATCCACCTCGGCGCCCGTGCTCCTGCCGATCCAGTCCCGCTGGAGCTTCTTGATGCTCTCGGGCCAGGCCAGGTCGTCGAGTTCCCGCTCCAGCCGGTCGGCGTAGGCCGTGATCCGCAGCATCCACTGCCGCAGCGGGAGCCGCACGACCGGATGGCCGCCCCGCTCGCTGACGCCGCCGATCACCTCCTCGTTGGCGAGCACCGTGCCGAGCGCCGGGCACCAGTTGACCGGCGCCTCCGACTGGTAGGCGAGGCGATGAGCGTCGCGATACTTCGCCACGGCCGCCGCGCCGGTGGCCGTCACGGCCGGAGGAATCGGCAACTCGGCGATCGGCCGGCCCCGCCCCTGCTCACGGTCGAACCAGGTGTCGTGGAGCACGAGGAAGATCCACTGCGTCCAGCGGACGTAGCCGGGATCGGTCGTCGCCAGGACGCGGTTCCAGTCGTAGCTGAAGCCGAGCATCTTCAGCTGCCGCGTGAAGGTGGCGATGTTTCGCTCCGTGCTCTCCCGGGGGGGCGTGCCGGTGCGGATCGCGTGCTCCTCGGCCGGCAGGCCGAAGGCGTCGAAGCCCATCGGGTGCATCACGCAGGTGCCCCGCATCCGCTCGAACCGGCTCACGATGTCGGTGGCGGTGTAGCCCTCCGGGTGGCCGACGTGGAGCCCGTCGCCGCTCGGATAGGGAAACATGTCGAGCACGTAGGCCTTGCGGCCGCCGGGCGGGGGCAGCCGGGGCGTGGCGAAGGTGTCGTGTGCCTCCCACCAGGCCTGCCACTTCGGTTCGATCCGCGCGGGCTGGTAGCGGGGCATCCGAAGGGTCCGGGGCAGTGCGGGCGGGGAAGGGGGCCGAGCCGGGCGGCCCGCAGGCTCGCCTGTTCAGTCCGCGAGCCCGGGATTCTAATATTCGGGCAAAACCGGGCAACGGAAGCCCCGTCTTGCGGCCCCCGGAGAGTCCTTGCCCGATGCCGAACGAGCCCGCTCTCCAGCCTGCCGCCGCGAGCGATCCGGCCGCGGCCTATGTGCTGCAACGCCGGATGCTGCGGGCCTGCCGGGCGGCCGCCGGCCGGCTCAAGATGGCCGACTCGCTCGGCACCAAGCTCACCGGCCGGGAACTGCTGACGCGGATCCTCGTCGCCAAGCGGGTGCTCGACCGGGCACTCGGGCCGAATGAGAAGCGGGTGGGCGTGCTCCTGCCCCCCACGGCCGGGGCGGCGATCGTCAACGCGGCGCTCGCGCTCTCCGGCCGCGTGGCCGTGAACCTCAACTACACCTCGGCCCAGCCGATCCTCGACATCTGCATCGAGCGGGCCGGGCTCGCCCACGTCATCTCGAGCCCGCTGTTTCTCTCACGCGTCAAGCTCCAGGTGGGTGAACGGCTGCTCGACGCGGGAGATCTCAAGAAGCTCGCGACCACATCCGACAAGCTCGTCGGCTTCCTCCAGGCCACGGCCGTTCCGCTGCCGCTGTTGGAGCGGCTCTTGGGCCTCCACCGGATGCGACCCGACGACGTGCTGACGGTGATCTTCACCTCGGGCTCGACGGGCGACCCCAAGGGCGTGGTGCTCAGCGAGGAGAACGTCTGCTCGAACGTCCGGGCGATCGACCAGCTCCTGCACCTCTCGCCGGCCGACGTCGCGCTCGGCGTGCTGCCGTTCTTCCACTCCTACGGCTACACGACCACGCTCTGGACGCCGCTCGTGCTCGACCCCGCGGTCGTCTACCACGCCGACCCGCGTGACGCCCAGGTGGTGGGCCGGCTGGCCCGGGAGCATCACGCCACGCTCCTGATGGCCACGCCCACGTTCCTGCGGATCTACGTCCGCCGCACGCCCGCCGAGGATTTTTCCAGCCTGGAGGCGGTGTTCGGGGCGGCCGAGAAGCTGCCCAAGGAGGTGAGCGACGCCTTCGAGCAGAAGTTCGGCGTGCGGCCGGTGGAGGCCTATGGGGCGACGGAACTCGCGCCGCTCGTGGCGGCCAACGTGCCTCCCGCCCGTCACGTGCCGGGCCGGCCCGTCGACGCCCGCGAGGGCACCGTGGGCCAGCCGATCGCCGGCTGCCGGGCCCGGATCACCGACCGCGAGGGCACGCGGGAGTTGCCCATCGGCGAGGAGGGGCTGCTCTGGATCGCGGGGCCCAACGTGATGCAGGGCTATCTCGACCGGCCCGATCTCACCGCGCAGGTGGTGCACGACGGCTGGTACTGCACGGGCGACATCGCCCGGCTCGACTGGGAGGGCTTCATCACGATCACCGGCCGGGAGAGCCGGTTCTCCAAGATCGGCGGCGAGATGGTGCCCCACCTCTCGGTCGAGGAGGCGGTCAACGAGGCGCTCGGCGCCTCCGACGGGGAGCTGCTGGCCGTGGTGACGGCCGTGCCCGACCGGGCCAAGGGGGAGCGGCTGGTCGTGTTCCACCTGCCGACCGAGCGGGAGATCGGCGGCGTGGTGGCGGCGCTGCGGGAGCGAGGCCTGCCCAACCTCTGGATCCCCGGGGCCGACGCCTTCGGCGTGATCGAGGAGATGCCGGTGCTCGGCTCGGGCAAGCTCGACCTCCGCCGGCTCGGCGAACTGGCCCGCGAGCGGTTCGGCGAGGCGGCGACGTGACCGCGGCCCGCGACGACGCGGCTGTCGAACTCGATTGCCTGCTCGGCCGGAGCGACTCGCTGCGGGCGGAGGTTTTTTTTCGGGCCGTGCTCCCGTCGGGTGTGGAGCCGGCCGCGGCCATGCTCACGGGCACACTCACCGGACCGGAGTGCCGGCATGCGATCACGCTCCCGGTGACGGCGAAGCTGGCGACCGTGCCCGGCTCGCCGGCCGGTTTGGCCCCGGAGGCCGCCGACTCGGTCGTGGCCCGGGCCATTCTCACCGAGCCATCCTTCTGGACGCCGGAACTGCCGAACCTCTACCGGCTCGAGGCCCGGCTGGACGCGGCGGGAAGCGAGCGGGCCGTGTGGCGACGCCGGGTGGGCCTGCGGCGACTGGGCGTCCGCGGGCGATCGCTCTGGCTCGACGGTCGCCGCTACGTTCCCCGCGGGCTCGCGGCTCCCGCAGAGCGGGTCGATCTGACGGCGTTTCGGGCCGCATCCCTCGCCGCAGTCGTGCCGGACCCGTCCGACGACTTTCTCACTCGCGCTGACGCCGAGGGCCTGGCTGTGATCGGCCTGCTTGCCGCCGACACCGGCCGGCCGCTCGATGCTGAAGCCGCGGTCGCCGCGGTCGTTCGCTGGGCCTGGCATCCGGCGGTGATCGGGGCCGTGGTGCCGCGGGGCGTGGCGGCCGAGCAGGCCAGTGAGATCGCGAGTGCGACCCGCGGCCGCAGGGGCACACTGCTCGTCGTCTGGGAGGCCGACGGCATGCTCCCGCCGCCGGCCGTTCCCGCCGGCATCGATCTGCTCGTGGTCGCCCTGCCACCCGACGGCCTGCCGCACGAGGCCTGGCGGACCGAGCCGCCGGTGCCGCTCATCGCCCGGCGAACCGGCCCCCCGGCCGCGGGCTCCGAGCCGACGCGCCGCGGCTGCGACGCCCTGCAGACGGCGCTGGCGGCCTGGGGCGACGGCCGGCCCGGCCCGCGGTGGGACTGGGCGGGCTATCTCGCGGGCTGAAACCGGCAGCGTGTCGCGGTCCCGGGGCGAGGCAGGCCGAAGGGGCCGGGCCGCGGTGCCTGACCTGCGGGCGATCGGCCACGGCAACGGGTAGCATGGCGAGCATGGCCGCTGTCGATGCCGACCGCTACTCCCGCCAGATCCGCTTCGCGCCGCTCGGGCCCGAGGGGCAGGCCAGGCTCGCCGCGGCCCGGGTCGCCATCGTCGGCTGCGGGGCGCTCGGGAGCGCCGCGGCCATGGCCCTGGCCCGGGCGGGCGTCGGCCACCTCCGGCTGATCGACCGCGATCTGCCCGAGCTCTCGAACCTGCCCCGGCAGGTGCTCTTCGACGAAGCCGATGTGGCCGCGGCACTGCCGAAGGCGGCGGCGGCGGCGCGGCAGCTCTCCCGGATCAACTCCGCGGTCACGCTCGAGCCGGTCGTGGCCGATCTCACGGCGGCCACCGCGGCCGAGCTGCTCGCCGGCGTGGACGCGATCGTGGACGGCACCGACAACCTCGAGGCCCGCTATCTTGTGAACGAGATTGCCTGCCGCTCAGGAGTGCCCTGGGTGCATGGCGGCGCGGTCGGTGCCGAGGGCCGCGTGCTCACGGTGATCCCGGGCCAGACGGCCTGCCTCAGGTGTCTCGTGCCCGAGCCGCCGCCGCCCGGCACGCTCCCCACCTGCGACACGGCCGGCATCATCGGCCCGGCCGCGCTGGTGGTGGCCGCGGTGCAGGCGGCCGAGGCGATCAAGCTGCTGGTGGGCGCGGCTGGAGAGTCGGCCGGGCGGATGCTGGCCTGCGACCTGTGGACGTTTCAGTGGCGGGTCGTCGATCTCGCCCCCTTGGCCGCGGCCGGCTGCCCGACCTGCCGCCGCGGCGACTATCCCTGGCTCGAGGGGCGACTGGGCGGTGTGGCGGTGCCGGTCTGCGGCCGCGAGGCCGTGCAGGTGCCGGCGTCGGCCGGCGGTCTCGTCGACCTGCCCGTGCTGGCCGCCAAGCTCGCCGGCGTGGCCGACGTGACGCTGAACGCATGGCTGATGCGGGCCGAGGTCGAGCCGGGCATCCGGCTCTCGGTGTTCGCGGACGGCCGGGCCATCGTGGACGGCACCCGCGACGAGGCCCGCGGCCGGGCGATCGTGGCCCGCTACCTGTGAGCGGAGATTCAGTACCGCAGGCCGCTGCGGCGGAGGTGCACCAAGGGCGAGGTGTCGGGCCGCCCGCCGGCCGCCTCGACCCGGCCGAGCACGAGCGCATGATCAGCGCCGGCCGCGGCCGTCTCGCCCACCGGCCGGCACTCCATCCAGCCGGCCGCCTCGGCGAGCACGGCGAGGCCGGCCGGCGTCCGGTCGAGGGCCAACCCCGCAAACAGATCCTCGCCTTCGGCCGGAGGCTTGCCGAACCGGGCCAGCAGGCTGCGTTGCGACTCCGCCAGCACGTTGACCGCGAACAGGCCGCCGGCCCTGATCCCCTCGAGCAGATCGCGGGACGTGCCCACGGCCACCGACAACAGCGGCGGCGCGAACCCGGCCTGCATCACCCAACTGGCCAGCATCCCGCGATCGCAGCCCTGTGACTGCCAGGTGACGATGAACAAGCCGCTCGGGATCCGGCCGAGCGCCGCGGCCACGCCGTCAGCAGGGGCGACCGCCGGGGGCTGGGAGGAAAGGGGCATCGTGGTGAACCTCGGGGTCGGGGGCGGCGACGGAATCTGGCGTGGCGGCGGATTTCCGATCTCTCCCAGCCTGCCGCGACGCGGCGGAGAAAGTCGCGACACCGGGAAGGGGTCGCGAGTCGGAGCTTCGGCGAGCCGATCAGTCTGTAGCCGGCAACCGCCGGCCCGATAGAGTCTGGCCGCAACCGGCCGCTGACTGCAACCTGCAAGGATCAGGATCCGAACCGGGCTGCCGCTGCGTCGCCCCGGCCACCCCAGATGCCGTCGTTCGCCATGCCCGTTCCTGTCCTCCGCGCGCTGGTGACCCTGGCCTGCCTCGTGGCGGCCACAGCCGCGGCCCAGGATGTCGGATTCGGCGATCTCCCGGCGCCGGCGGCCGTGGCGGATCCCCAACGCTTGCCACCGATCGAGCCCGGCGGCCCGGTTTTTCCCGGCGGCCCGGTGGTTCTCGACGACCCGTACCTGCCCGGACCGTATGGCGACGGCGGACCGACCGGCG
>JBIKXY010000259.1:0-4052 GCA_044355515.1 Pirellulales bacterium | reverse complement strand
CTCCAGATGGTGCCGATTGTAGGGCACGCGACGGCGGATCCGAGCCTATTTTGCCGGTATTTTTTGACTGGCGCGAACCGCGAACTAGGCTACTTTTGCAGCCCTGCGGCCGCAAGTCGGCGGCGCTTGGTCCCGGTTGCCAGCCACCCGTCGCCCAGACGTCGATGAGCCCCGCCTCCACTCAGCAATCGATCGGCGAGATTCTGCGCTCGCGGGCGGAGCGGCACGGGGCACGGAAAGCCGCCATCTTTCTCGCTGATGGCGAGACCGTCGCCGGGGAGCGGACCTACGGCGAACTCGACCTGGCCGCCCGGCGGATCGCGGCCTGGCTCGAGGAGCGGACCAGGCCCGGCGACCGCGTGCTGTTGGTGCTGCCGGCCGGCCTCGAGGTGATCGAGGCCTTCTTCGGCTGCCTCTATGCCGGCACGACCGCGGTGCTCACCTACCCGCCGCGCCGCCGGGGCAACCTCGCCCAACTCGGGCGGATCGCCCGCGACAGCGGCGCGGGGATCGTCTTGAGCCGGTCGGACATGCTGGACGGGCTCGGAGCGGCGGATGGTTTCGGCGGCCGGGCCGACTGCCAGGTGCAGGCCGTGGATTGGCTGCCGGCGGGCGAGTCGGCCTGGCGGCCGGTGGCCGAGGATCCCGCGGGCCTGGCGTTTCTCCAATACACCTCCGGCTCGACCGGGGCCCCCAAGGGGGTCGAGGTCACGCAGGCCAACGTGATCGCGAACCAGCAGGCGATCGGGCGGATCTTCCGGCAGCGGCCCGAGAGCATGGTGATGGCCGGCTGGCTGCCGCTGTATCACGACATGGGGCTGGTGGGCAATCTGCTCCATCCTTTGTATCTCGGCGGCACGCTCGTGTTCATGCCGCCGCTGGCGTTCCTGCAGCGGCCCGCCCGCTGGCTGCAGATGATCACCCGCTACCGCGCCACCATCAGCGGCGGGCCGAACTTCGCCTACGACCTGTGCAGTTCCCGGATCACCGAGGCGGAGCGGGCCACGCTCGACCTGCGGTCGTGGGAGGTCGCGTTCAACGGCGCCGAGCCGGTCCGGGCCGCATCGCTGGACCGGTTTCAGGAGGCGTTTCGGCCCGCGGGATTCGCTCCGGCCGCCTTCTGCCCCTGCTACGGCATGGCGGAGACCACGCTCCTCGTCTCGGGCTCGCTCCCCGGCACGCCCTGGAAGACGGTCGAGGCGGATGCCGCGGCCCTGGGCAACCACCGCCTCGCCCCCGCCCCCCCCGGCTGCCCCGACACGGTGCGGCTGGTGAGCAGCGGCGGGGTCGACGAGGCGTTCGCGGCGCGGATCGTGGATCCCGTCACGGCCGCGCCGCTGCCGGACGGCGAGGTGGGCGAAATCTGGATCTCAGGGCCGTCGGTGGCCCGCGGCTACTGGGGCAACGAGCAGGCCACGGCCGAGCGGTTTGGCCGCCGCGTGGCCGACCCGGGGGACGATCGCGGCTACCTCCGCACGGGCGACCTGGGCGCGGTGCTCGACGGCGAGCTCTACGTCACCGGCCGGCTCAAGGACCTGATCATCATCCACGGCGTCAACCATTATCCGCAGGACCTGGAGTTTCACGCCGAGTCGGCGCACCCCGACCTCTCGCCCGGCAGCTGCGTGGCGTTCGGCACGGCCGCCGCCGACACCGAGCGGCTCACGATCGCCTGCGAGGTGGCCCGCGGCGCGTGGCGGGCCTTCGACCTCGACGCCATCGTCGCGGCGGTCTGCGCCGCGATCTGGGAGGAGCACCAGCTCGCGGTCGATCGCTTCCTGCTCGTTCGTCCCGGCGGCCTTCCCAAGACCACCAGCGGCAAGCTGCAGCGGGCGCTGACCGGCCGGATGGCCGCCGACGGCTCGCTGCCGGTACTCGCCACCTGGGAACGACCGCGGCCCGAGCCCGTTCCCCCGGCGGCCGTTCCCTCCCCGGCCGCTCACCCCGAGGCCGACGACATCCGCGGCTGGCTCCGGGACCGGGTCGCCCGCTTGACCGGCACGGCCCCGGACAGGGTCTCGGTGCTCCAGCCCTTCGCGATGACGGGCCTGACCTCGATCGCGATGGTCCAGCTGGCCGCGGAGCTCGGCGACAAGCTCGGCCGGCACGTGCCGGCCACGCTCGCCTACGACCACCCCACCATCGACAGCCTCAGTCGGGCCCTGGTCGCCCAGGCCGACGGGGCCGCTGCGGCGGCGCTCCTGCCCGAGACCGCCTGCGCCGATGAACCGATCGCGGTGATCTCCCTGGCCGGCCGGTTCCCCGGGGCCGGGTCGCCCGCGGCGCTCTGGCGGCTCCTCCGCGAGGGCCGCTCGGCGATCGGCCCGCCCCCGGCAGGCCGGGCCGGTGCCGACGCCGCGCGGGCGGTGCCGCCGGCCGGCTACCTCGCCGAGATCGACCGGTTCGATCCCCTGTTCTTCGGCATCAGCCCCCGCGAGGCCGACGAGATCGATCCCCAGCACCGCCTGATCATGGAGGTCACCTGGGAGGCGCTCGAGAACGCGGGCCTGACGCTGCCGCGGGCGGCGGCCGCCCGGACCGGCGTGTTCATCGGAGCCGGGGGGGGCGACTACGCGCGGCTGATGGCCCGCAGCGGGCACGAGGCCGCCGGCCACCTCGCCGTGGGCAATGCCGCGGCGATGGCCGCCAACCGGATCTCCTACCTGTTCAACTTCCGCGGTCCCAGCCTGACGATCGACACGGCCTGCTCCTCCTCGCTCGTCGCCGTCCACTATGCGGCCGAGAGCCTCCGCCGCGGGGAATGCGACCTCGCGGTCGCCGGCGGCACAAACGTGATCTGCGGGCCCGACCTCTCCGCGGCGCTCGCCCAGGCCGGCATGCTCTCGCCCGGCGGAACGAGCCGCGCCTTTGCCGCCGGGGCCGACGGCTACGTCCGCGGCGAGGGCTGTGGCATCGTCTTGCTCAAGCGGCTGGCGGATGCCCGCCGCGACGGCGACCCGGTGGTCGCGGTCCTGCGGGGTACCGCCGTCAATCAGGATGGCCGGAGCAACGGCCTGACGGCGCCCAACGGGCTGGCCCAGCAGGCCGTGATCAAGACGGCGCTGGCGCGGTCGCGGCTCGAGCCCGGCGACATCGACGCGATCGAGGCCCATGGCACCAGCACCGAGCTGGGCGATCCGATCGAGATGCACGCCTTGCTGGCGGTGTTCGGGCCGCGGGCCGGGCCGCTGCGGGTGGCCTCGCTCAAGAACAACATCGGGCACCTCGAGGCCGCCGCGGGCATCGCCGGCCTGATCAAGGTATGCCTGGCGCTCGAGCACGGCACCCTCCCTCCCCACCTCCACGCGGACCGCCCCAGCAAGCAGATCGCCTGGCAGCCGGGCTTCGAGCTGCCCGACCGCTCGCTGTCCTGGTCGGCCCGGCCCGGCCGGCTTCGCCGCGCTGGCGTGAGCAGCTTCGGCTTCGGCGGGACCAATGCCCATGTCGTGGTCGAGGAGCCGCCGGAGCCCGCCGTCGCGCCGCGGCCGCCGATCGGCGGCTGGCTGCCCTTGTCCGCCAAGTCGCCGCCGGCGCTTCGCGACCTGGCGGCCCGCTACGCCGACGCCCTGACCGCAGGCGAACTCGCGGAGCGCGACCTGGCCGAGGTCGTGGCCGCCGCCGCCCTGGGCCGCACCGAGCTCGGCTGCCGCGCCGCGTTTCCCGCCGAGTCGCGAGCAGGGCTCGTCGATCGCCTCCGCCGCTTCGCGTCCGCCCCCGCCGAGCCGGCGGAGAGCGAATCGGGCGGTGCGGGGGGCTGCCGCGGCGACTGGGCCCGCGGCGACTCGCTCGAACCGCCGCGGTGGGTCTGGTCGTTTCCGGATCCCGCGGCTTTCGCAGCCGGCGACGCAGCCGCCGAACTTGCCCGAGCCTTTCCCCGGTTCGCCGAGATCCACGATCGCCTGCTCGCCCGTGCCGAGGCGGCGGCCGGCGGTGGCGGCCGGGCGATCGCCTTTCAGTGCAGCCTGGCCGAGTGGTGGCGACTGGTCGGAATCGAGCCGGCCGGGATCGAAGCGCAGGGCCGCGGCGGGTTTGCAGCCGCGGTGACGGCCGGG
>JBIKXY010000381.1:0-4055 GCA_044355515.1 Pirellulales bacterium | reverse complement strand
CGGCGGTACGCGGGAGCGTCGGCGGCGGCCAGCACCTCGGGGCGGTAGGTGCGTTCGAGGTAGGCCGATCCGACATTGCTCGACGCGCGGAGGATGCCCACTTCGAGGGCTTCGGGATTGATCGCGGACGCGGTGACGTGGATCGCGGGCGCCTCGGGACGAGCGGCTCGGCGGCATTCGAGTTCGACGCGATCGCGATTCCACGATTGGGCAATCGCGCTCGCGCGAATCGTCGCCAGGGCCTGCGGCTCGACGCGGTTCTCGAAGGACGCGAGCACGGCGGCGGCTTCCTGCTGCTCGCGGGCGGCGGCCATCGCTTGAGACACGGCGGAGGCCACGATGGCGGAAACATCGACGGGCGGCGCGGCGGCCTGGATCGGCTTCGCGGCAGGCGGGGCCTGCTCGGCGTCGTAGGCCGCGCGGAGCGTCGCGGATTGGTCGGCGGTCAGTTGGGCGGCATCCCACCCCTTGGCAACGAGCCACTGTTCGTACGTCATCGGATCACCTCGGTAGGATGCCGCGACGGAAGCGGCGGTACGGCCGTCCGCGCCAATCGCGACGAAAGAGACTTCTCGGAGTTCGCCCGCGCGGACGATAACCGCGGGGCCTGTGAATTGGCGGCCGTTGGCCATGGCGGTGGCCCCGGCGTCGACTTGCTCGATTCGGCTCGGCGAGACGCCGACGGACATCTGCCAGCGAAACCCATTGGCTGCGAGGGCGGTCACTTCGCTCGCGGCTTGTCCGACGCCCGACACTTGGCCCGATACGCGGATCGAATCGGGGCCGATGGCCGCCACGCCGTGGCCCACGATCTGCGAGGGGTCGTGCTGATAGAGGAACGGGATGGATTCACTGGCGGCGGTCAGGCCCGCGAGGTCGATCACCACGGGCTGGCGGTAATTGGCCTTCATGGCGCCGCCGGTGTAGGCGGTGCCGGAGAACTGCTTGAGCTTCTTTTCGTCGCCGCCCATGCCCATCTCGGCTTGGACCCACTCGACGGGCGCGGCGGCCAGTAGGATCGTCTCGTCACGCATCTGCGGCGGTCTCCTCGTCGCTGGTGTCGTCGGCCATGTCATCGTCCTCGGCGTCGTCGGCGGGCCGCTGCGTCCCTGCGGATTGATTCTCCGCCGGCGCTCCGCCCGCCGCGAAAATGCGTTGGCGAAGGAGCCGCTGGTATTCGGGGACGGTCACGCCCAGCGAGCGAGCGGCGCGGGCGAATTCGGCTTCCCAGCGGCGGCCGCGGATCGCGAGTTCGCTCGGGAGAGACGTTAGGCCGTTGGCAAGGTCGATCTGCGTGGCCTCGGCTTCGAGACGCGGATCCACGTGGGCGAATGGCGGCCAGTCCCACGAGGATCGCAGCGGGCCGTCGGGACGGCCGGCGAACAGGCCAGGGGTCAGCAGGGCCTCGTCGAACCAGGCCGCGAACAGTCGGTCGAGGATTGAGCGCTCGCAGGCCACGCGATCCACGCCGATCGCGCGGTGGTAGGTCTGATGGTCGAGCCGGCCGGAGGAGTAGTTGAGCTTCGAGGAGTCGCCAACGGCGATCGAGTACGGCATGTCCAAACATCGGGCGATTTCGCGGAGCACCGTCGAGGCGAATGCGTCGTGCGTCGTCGTCGGTTGCTCCGCCTTGAGTTGCTGCACGTCCCAGCCGTCCGGCAAGGTCATCATCGTGTTGCGCTGGAGGTCGATCAGGTCGTACGGATCGACCGACGCGGGGTTGATGGCGGGGCTTGTGGTCTTGAGGAACAGGCTCATCATCGCCGCCACTTCGGCGCTGGTCAGGACGGCCAGCGTGTAGCGGCGGAGGATCGCATAGAGCGGCAGGGCGGGCGTAATCTCGGGGATGCCGCGCCGCTGGCCGGGGCGGTCCTGCCGGAACCAGTGCAGCACGAATTCGGCCGACACGTCGCGGTAGGTCGGCGCCGTGTAGAAGATCTCGCCAGGGTGGTCGTCGAGGATCGTGTAGGTCGTCGGGTTGCCCGCCGCGTCGTAGGTGATGCCGTCATTGTATCGCCGCTGGATCTCGCCGCCCGGATACGACGACGGGCCGGTGGAGTAGCCCACGAGTCGCGGGTCGGTGACGCGGTCGCATTCGATCGGCACGAGGTCCAGCTTGACACCGTTCTTGATCGCGGGGTTCGTCGTGAGGAGCCCGAACACCTCGCCATCGCGGGCGCGGGCTTCGCGCATCGTGCGGAGCTTGCCGGCGAGGTCGACGGCTTCGGACCACTCGCCAAAACGGTCTTCGCACTCGCGGGCGAAGTCCGTGTCCTGGTCGATCGCGAGCGTCGGGCCGGTGCCCACGCAGTGATAGGCCAGCGTGCGAACCATGCCGTTGGCGTAGCTGTTGTTCGCGGTCTCGTACCGCGAGCGGCGGCGCAGCGTATCGCGGACCGCTCGGGAGTTGGCGGACGCGGCGGATAGGTTGTCGGCGGCGGCCCAGTGGTTCTTCGTGTCTTGCGATAGGCCGGCGGCATCGTAACGGGCGAGGAGCTGGGCCACGGCGGCCGCGCGGGCTTCGCGGGCGTCAACCTTCGCTCGTGCGGATTGTCGATCGCCGAGGAGCCAGCGGAGCATCATTGCGCCCCCGGGGGGACGAGACGCGACAGCAGGACGCGCGGAGACTGAGCGGCGGCGGCCTTGGCGGCGAGGTACTTGTCGGCCTCGATCACCTCGGCGACGGTGCGGGCCTTCACCCGCTGGTCGCCGTTTTGGACTTCGGCGGGGCTCGTCGCGGCGGTCGTGATTTCGCTCGATAGATCGCTCATGCCCGTCACGATATCGACGGGCGGCGAGAGGTAAATGCGGTTAGGCTACGGGTGGCCTAATCATCGCCGAATAGCGACCGCGTGCGGGGCTTGGCCGCTTCGCCAACGGGCAAGCAATGCGGCGACGCCCACAGCCTTTCCCGCTTTTGCTGGTGGCCGCCTTTGCTCTTGTCTTTTCTCACGTTGCCCATGCCGCCCTGCAAGTGACCAGCCGCGAACCACTCGTGCACCGTCCAGCCGTGGGCTTCGAGTTCCGAGTGCTCGGTGTCAAACCCGGCGAGCACAATCCGATTGAGCGGGTTCGCGCCGTTTCGCGCGCACCACTCGCGGACATCGTGGGCCACGCTGCCGGATTCCATCGCGTAAAGGGTCATGTTGCGCCCGGCTTCGGTCGAGTAGGGCGGATCCAAGAAAAACGCGCACGGGCCGTGGCCTTGGCGTATCGGCAGCGTGTGGGCCGCGCCTGTGGTGCAGACTCGGGACCAATCGCCGTTGATAATCCGAACGTGACGCAGGCGGGCCGACAGCCACTGGAACCAGCGGATCAATTCGGGCATCGCCATGGCATGGAACTCGTTGCCGGGTTGGTCGGACAGGACGCCCGGTTCGCGGGCCTGCGGCCGGTTGACGCCTTTGCCGTCGTTGCCGATGTCCGGCCGGTCGCGAAAGACGCCCGGTTCGCGGGCTCCGGCGTGGTTGACTCCTCGGCCGTCGTCGCCGATGTGCGGCAGGTCGCGGGCGACGCCCGGTTCGCGGGCTTGCGGCCGATTTACGCCTTTGCCGCCCGAGCTGATGTCCGGCAGGTCGCGAAAGACGCCAGGTTCGCGGGCTTGCGGCCGGTTGACGCCTTGGCCGTTGTCGCCGATGTGCGGCCGGTCGCGGGCGACGCCCGGTTCGCGGGCTCCGGCGTGGTTGACTCCTCGGCCGTTGTTGTTGATGTCCGGCCGATTGCGGCGGACGCCAGGTTCGCGTTCAACCTGTATGTCTTTCCATTTGCGGATGCGTCCGGTAACTGGGTCGGCGGTCCACGGGGCCGCGCCGTCGAATGCGCCGATCTGCACGCACGTCCCCCACAGCCACCAGCCAGCGATTAGAGGGTCGCAGTAATCGTGGGTGCCCGCCAGGAGTTCGAAGTTTTTGTTCTTGCGCCAATTGAGCACGTGGATCTGGCGGGCGTTCTTATCGAGTTCGGAGACCGGCCAGCTAGCGTGCCGGGCGGTCTCCTCGGGGTGATATTGCATCGCCCGCCATGCGTTAACCACGAGTCCGTCGAGGTCGTTGACG
>JBIKXY010000258.1:0-4057 GCA_044355515.1 Pirellulales bacterium | reverse complement strand
CTGTAGGGTTCTATCTCTCCGCCCCTCGAGCACGGTGCCCCGGGCCGCCCGCGAACGCTTCCATGACGCAGCATTCAGGCGACTTCTACAAGCGCTCCAGCGTCGCGATCCTGGCGGTCCTCGTCTTCCTGCTTCCCCTCGTCTTGGTGGGGGCCATCAAGGCCAAGGGCAACAACCGCAACGATGTGAAGGGCTGGTTGCCTCCGGAATACCCCGAGACCCAGACCTACAAGTTTTTCCGCCAGCACTTCCAGGGGGAGGAGTTCGTCCTCGTTTCCTGGGACGGCTGCACGATGGCCGACCCGCGGCTGGAGCTCCTGGCCAACAAGCTGCTCCCGCCTCCCGAGGAGGCGGCCCGGATCGACCGGCCGCTCTATTTCAAGACCGCCCAGACCGGCCCGCGGGCCATCGAGCGGATGACGAGCGAGCCCCTGAATCTCGACCGCGACGAGGCGGTCCGCCGGCTGACCGGGGCCCTCGTCGGCCCGGCCCCCGCCGGGGTGGAGGCCGGCTCGGAGCAGGACGACCTCGACGCCCGCCAGACCTGCCTCGTGCTCACGCTCTCGGACGTCGCCCGGGCCAACCTCCACGGGGCGATCGACCAGATCCGCACGGTCGCCACCGACGAGTGCGGCATCCGCGCCGACGACATCCACATGGGCGGTCCGCCGGTCGACAACGTGTCGATCGACAAGGCCGGCCAGACGAGCGTCACGATCCTGTTCGGCCTCTCGCTCGTGGTCGGGTTCTTCGTCAGCTGGTGGAGCCTCAAGAGCAAGGCGCTCGTCGCGATCGTGCTGGCCTCGGGCGTGTACAGCATGTTCGCCAGCCTGGCGATCGTCTGGTACTCGGGCTATCCCGTGGACGCGATCCTGCTGACGATGCCTTCGCTGGTCTACGTGGCCACGACTTCGGGCGCGATCCACCTGGCCAACTACTACCGTGACCAGCTGGCCGAGACGGGTGTGCAGGAAGGGGCGGCCGGCCGGGCCGTGCACCATGCGCTCCTGCCGCTCTCGTTGGCCACCGGCACGACCGCCGTGGGCCTGGCCACGCTCGCGGTCAGCGAGCTGGTGCCGATCAGGATGTTCGGCATCTTCTCGGCGGCGGGCGTGGTGGTGAGCTTCCTCGTGATCATCACGCTGATGCCCACGATCCTCGAGCTCTTCCCTCCCAAGCTCAAGCTCGGGGCCGAAGCCGAGGGCGAGGCCCACTGGCGGCCGATCGAGCAGAGCCCGTGGTGGAAGGTGGGCCACTGGATCACCGACCACCACGCCTTCGCGACCGCCGCCTGCGTGCTCGCGATGGCCGGCGTGGGCTACGGCATGACCCGCGTGGAGAGCAGCGTGCAGCTGATGCGGCTGTTCTCGCCCAAGGCCCAGATCCGCACCGATTACCAGTGGCTGGAAAAGCATCTCGGGCCGCTGGTGCCGATGGAGATCCTCGTCCGGATCGACAAACAAGCCTGCACCCTCGACTTCCGCGAGCGCATGGAGCTCGTCGAGCGAATCCAGGAGAAGATCGCCGGCCTTGAAGAAGTCGGCAGCTCGCTCTCGACCGTGACCTTCAGCCGGGGCCTCGACGTGCCCACGGGCGGCGGCGTGTTCGCCCGGATCATCGGCCTCAACCAGGAACGCCGCGAGGACACGCTCGCCCGCTCGCTCGCGCGGCATCGCGAGGAGTTTCTCGAGGGGGACTATCTGCGTGACGCCGAGGTGACCGAGCCGATCGGGCCCGTGCCCGAGCCGCCGCAGCAGGGTCTGGTGGCCGACGTGGGCATGCAGCTGGGGCTCGTGTCGGCGCCGGTGCCGCCGCAGCTGCCGACCCGGATCCGCACCGAGGAGCTGTGGCGGATCAGCGCCCGCGTCAGCGCCGTCCAGGAGGTGGACTACGCCCTCTTCAAGGCCGATCTCCAACAGGAGATCGCCCCGATCCTCGCCGGCCTCGAGCAAGACGGCATCAAGGGGGTCGCGATCGACTACACGGGTCTCGTGCCGCTGGTCTACAAGGCCCAGCACTCCCTGCTCGACGGCCTCCAGATCGGCTTCGTCTGGGACTTCCTGATCATCGTGGCCGTGATGATCCTGCTCTGCCGGGCCGCCTCGGCCGGGCTCGTGCTCCTGCTGCCGGCCGCCTTTCCGGCGGTGCTCGTGTTCGGCGGCATGGGCTGGGGCAACTCGTTCCTGAAGACCTTCGGCTCGGGCTCGCTCCTGATCGACATCGGCACCGTGATGGCCCCCAGCGTGGCGCTGGGCGTGACGGTGGACGACGTCGTGCACTTCATGCTCTGGTTCCGCCGCGGCATCTCCGACGGCCTCGACCGCAAGCAGGCCACGATGCTCGCCTACAAGGGCTGCGCCCGGGCGATGTACCAGAGCTGGGGCGTGATCGGGATCGGCCTGTCGGTGTTCTCGCTCTCGCCGTTCGGCCCGACCCAGCGGTTCGGCTACATGATGCTCTCGATGCTCACGATCGCTCTGGTGGGCAACCTCGTATTCCTGCCGGCCCTGCTCGCGGGTCCGCTGGGGGGCCTGTTCGCCGCCAGCGTGAAGCGGAACGACGCCCGCAAGGCCAAGCAGGAGTCCCGCCGCGTGCGGACCGAGGCCGGCAGCGACCGCCTGCCCGCGCCCCACGTCAGCCCGGGGCCGGCGAAGCAGGTCGTGCATGCCTGACGGGCTGCCGACCGCCACGGCGATCCTCAAGCCCCGCCGGGCGCGGCCCTTCTTCGGGCGGCACCCCTGGGTGCTCGACTCGGCCATCGACCGCGTCGAGGGCGAACTTGCCGACGGCGACGTGGTCGATCTTTTGACCCACGACGGGAAGTTCGTGGCCCGGGGCCTGTGGAACTCCCAGAGCCGGCTGCGGGTCAGGCTCTACGCCTTCGACGCGGCCGTGCCGCTCGACGACGCGCTCTGGGCAAGCCGGCTGGCGACGGCCGTCGCCCTGCGGAAGTCACTCGGCTTCGACGACCCGGCCGGTGGCTGCCGGCTTGTCAACAGCGAGGGGGACAACCTCTCCGGATTGATCGTCGATCGCTATGGCGAGTATCTGGCCGTGCAGGTCACGGCCCTGGCGATGGCCCGGCGGCTGGAGGCGATCGCCGACTCGCTCGAATCGCTCCTGGCGCCGCGGGGCATCCTCCTGCGGGGCGCCGAGCGGGGCCTTTCCAAACTCGAGGGTCTGCATCTGCCCGACCGGGTGCTGCGGGGCGCCGAGCCGGCCGGGCCGGTGTTCGTGGTGGAGCACGGCCTGCGGTTCGGCGTCGATCTCGCCGAGGGGCAGAAGACCGGCTTCTACCTCGACCAGCGGGACAACCGGCAGGCGGCGGCGACCTATGCCCGCGGTCGCCGGGTGCTCGACATGTTTTCCTATTCCGGCGGCTTCGCGCTGGCCTGTGCCGTGGCGGGCCGGGCGGCCAGCGTGCTGGCGGTCGATACGAGCGCCAAGGCGACGGCGCTCGTCGAGGCCAACGCCGCGCTCAACGGCGTGGCCAACGTCGCCGCCGAGACGGCCGACGCCTTCGAGAAGCTCGACAGCCTCGCCGCGGCCGGCGAGCGGTTCGGGATGGTGGTGCTCGATCCCCCCAAGTTCGCCCGCAGCCGGGCCAGCCTCGACGACGCCCTGCGGGCCTACCACCGGATCAACCGCGTGGCCTGCGACCTGCTCGAGCCGGGCGGAATCCTGGTCACCTGCTCCTGCTCGGGCTCGGTGAGCCGCGAGGACTTCCTCCAGATGCTCGCCGGCGTGGCCCAGCGGGCCGGCCGCACGATGCAGCTCCTCGAGGTCCGCGGCGGCGCCGCCGACCATCCCGTGAGCGTCAGCTGCCTGGAGGGGGAATACCTCAAGTGCGTGATCGCCCGGGTGGTGTGAGGAGGAGCGACCCGCCGCGGCTCGGGGCGAGGCCCATGCCATCTCGCGGACGCTCGCTTCGGGCATCCTGCCTTCCGCTCGCTCGGAGAAAACCTCGCTCCGGCATCCTGCCTGCGCTCGGTTTTCTACGCCGCTCGATCGGCATGGGCCTCGCCCCTCGCGGTCCCCACTCGGAGCCCGCTCACGA
>JBIKXY010000385.1:0-4060 GCA_044355515.1 Pirellulales bacterium | reverse complement strand
GGCACAAACACGATTGCGTTATATTCAACGACTCAGAGTCATTCGATGAATTAATTAAAAGCGTTAAGGTATTCCCTTTAGATGCCCTATGTCTAGCGCGATTAATGGGATTAAAGGATTTTAAGTTCCCCCAACGGGGCGAGATTCGTCAGAGTGCTTCGATTGATGCTGAGGTGATTGGTAACGGTGTTTGCTATCAAGTTGCTAGGGCTATTATGCTTCAGGTTTTGAGTGCGATCAATTAGGATAGCTAAAGATTGATTTAGGAATAAACAAAAAGCACCTCCAACAAAACAATTGGAGGTGCTTTTTGTTTTGGCGATCGCATTCCAACAAAATACTCCGTACCTACGGAGTGAAATCCTGTGGTAAGTAGATTTGCTTGATTCGATCCATTATCTGTCTTTGTTTCCAGTCGATTAGCCCAGCATTATCAAGCCAAACCTGTGCGGTTCCTGACAGCGATAACCAAGAATCCTCAATTGCCACAGGATTCCAAGAAACCTCCTTCTTATTGAAGTGGAGATCGGTAATGATTTGAACTATCTTGTCCATTACCAAGGTATTCATCTTGATTTCCTGCTTGTAAACAGGGTTTGGTAGTATTGCCAATTGAATAGCGATATCTACCTTGTCTTCCCCAAATAGATCAATAATTTGGCTAACACAGTCAGGGGTTAACTTATTTGATAGGTCACTACTCCCATTGTCGTTTAGGTGTTCCCGCAAACTTTCTTGGTGTAACCTTTGGTAGTAATTCGGTCTGTTTCGTCGAGCGGGTGTTTTCTCAATACACTTTTGGCAGAATCCCGATTTATTGCTTACCCCCAACAATCCCAAGCAACTAGGCTCTTTACACATCAATCCTGCCGATACCAAGCTAGTCCTCCATAGTCCAGGCGCATGAACTTTGAGACTACTGGACAAAGTAGCTATTTTAGTCGTGGGCGTGGGTGTGACGGACTGTTCAACTTCCTCTGAATAAATACACCTATTTCTGATGCCCTTTGCATTACTCTTTAGTAAATCTCTTAGTATTTTTCGATCTGGATTCCTGTAGGTAAATATATTGTCCTTGATGTCAATTATCAAGGCGTTGCTTCCGTCTTCTAATTCTACAAATTGAATCATCTGCTTCTTTAAAATCAACATACCCATATTACCCCAAACTACATTTAATTAAAATAGAAAAAGTTTAATTTTGGTAAAATGCGAAAAAAATTATTAGGTATCGGCGCGATCGCCTTCTCAATATTTCTCCTGGTTTTAGCTCAACCATCACTGTCTCAAACAACAGAATCCGCGACAGTAATAGTTGACTTTAATCAGCCCATGACTCCGGTAACATCTCAGAGTGGTTTTCTGTATGGAATTAATGCAACCCGACCCCCTGACAGCATCATTAAACCCTTACAACCGAAATTGTGGCGCACTTCTCAATTGGATTTGTACCCTCGAATTATTGCATCGGGCGCTCAATTCCAATTAATCTTGAGCGATACCTGGGGTTATGGTGCGCCGAGGGGGTGGCCCTACGAGAATTACACGAAATGGGAAGATCATGTTCGGCAACTAGCCCGACAGAACAAAGATAAGTCTATTTTGTGGGATGTCTGGAACGAACCCGATTTGAATAATCCTTTCTGGGGAGGAACTAGGGAGCAGTTCTTTGAAACCTATAAACGGGCTTACCAAGTATTACGTCAAGAATTAGGTTCCAGTGCAGTAATTGGTGGCCCTAGTTTTGCTAAATTCTCGGCTTCCGATTTAAAAGCCTTTCTGGATTATTGTTTGGCGCAAGGATTGGAGGTTAATTTCTTGTCGTGGCATGAGTTGAATGATTATGACATCGCTGCGATTAGCGATCGCATCACATACGCCCGACAAAACTTCCTAAATAATCCCCTGTACCGACCCCTGAAAATTCAGAAGTTGTACACCAATGAGACAGTCGGCCCCCTCGCCCAGTATCAACCTGGGGATGTGATTGGCTACCTCTCAGAAGTGGAATTATCAAATGGTTCTACCAAGGCTTGTTGGGAACCACTTCAGGGAGGATTGAATAATTGCTTTAACAATGCTCTGGATGGATTGGTGTCTCCTACCAACTCAAGTCGATTTGCTGTTTGGTGGGCGTACAAATATTACGCCGATGGTGTTGGGCAACGAATTAAATCCCAATCCAATAACGTCCGAGTACCTGCCTTGGCTAGTAAAAATGGTCAAGTCCTTGTTGGATACATGACATCGGGGGTTAGCCCGTTAAAAGCTAGAATTACTCTGGATTTGCGAAATGTTAATGCGATCGCACCAGGGAAACCCTTGACAATAACTATCTTGAAAATCCCCAACTCAGGAGAAACTACTACGGAATTTCTTCCTGTGGTTTTATCTATACCTATTCCTGTTTCAGTAAATTCTTTCACTTGGACTATCCAAGGTGTTAATTTGCACGAAGGTTATTTGGTTTCTGTTAATTAGTTAAAAAGCGATCACATTCTTTGACTGAGTGCGATCGCTTTTTTGTGCCTAAAAACCTTGCGATTTTAAGAATTTTATAGGAAAATACATAGGTTGAGAATTACAAGGAAAAAGAAAAAATGGATATTCAAAATATCTGGGAAAGACTTAAATCAAAAGTAAACGCAGATAACTTGATGAAACCTAGAGCTTGTTTGTTATCTGAAATCGGACGACCAAGAATACCCGAATATCATGACTTTATACCAATGGATCATGGTTTTGTACTCAAAATAAACATCGACAAACCGGGTTACTTACTTGTTTTAGAACGCGAACCGTCAGGAGCTATATGGTGTTGGTGTCCGTCTGAATGGGTTCCTGAGTTTTATTTTGAAACAGGAGAATTTACTTTCCCACTTGAAGATATTTCTCCTTACCGTACTTTTGAGCCTTGTGAAGTCGGAAAGGAAGAATTGTTGGCTATTGTCACACCAGAGAAATTGCCGTTGACGTGGCTAGATACAAATAAACAAGTAGCATTGGAACTAGAAGACAGAAAACTTAACGAATTATCTATTTTTCTGGAATCAGGTTTAGATTACCAGATGTTTTTTTCTAGCTACCTAGTTGTCCCAACTAAACAAGATTTTTACGATATGTATAGCGTCCGTAATCGGATAGCTAATCAAAGTCTCTGAGTAGTTAATTAAAAAGCGATCGCATTCTTTTATAGAGTGCGATCGCTTTTTGTATTCAAATCCCTTGCAATTTCGAGGGTTATATGGGAAAATACATGAGTTGAGTAAGGTATTTTATGAGTCCCGAATCGTCTAAATCATTTGCGATCGCGGTTTTTTCAACTACCGAATACATGGTAGAAGACCAAAAACTGTTATGGGAAGATTTTGTTAACACAAGCCGTAACCTGTACGAACAAGATAAGCGACTGCTCGAAGGGTTGGGATATTTTAATACGGTTTTACAACCGTTTGTTCAAAACCTTCTGAATGCTTACTATCAACAGTCAAGCAATATCGGATGGAAGGATGATTACAATCAAACTCGCAGATCCGAATACTTTGCACTACTCAATCACGTTGAGGAGCAACTTAAAGAAATCCTTTAATTAAAAAACAAATTAGGAGTAGATCATGGAAAATCCAGATAGAATCACTGTTAAAATCAAAATCATCAACAACCCCGGAAATATTCAACGGCTTAACGAAGTCTTAGAAAATCTAGGTGGTGTCAATATCAAAACCTATGGAAATAGTGAAATCCAAGAATATTTACTACATTCTGTTAATCCCGACTCTATGGTAGAGCAAATAATGGGAGCTTGTAAACCTCTTGGTTTTTGTAAGTGGTTTGATTGCACAAAATCCAAGTTTGTTAAATCTAAATCACCTGTCTTTACCTTGACTGCCGAAGATATTGATTGGTAGTTAATTAAAAAGCGATCGCATTCTGTTATGGAGTGCGATCGCCTTTTACTAATTAAAATCAAACTAATCCTCTGCTGACCATGCTTCTTCAGGATCTACATCCCACCACAATTCGTGGTAGGGCAATGTTAAGGAATCAAAAAAGCCATACG
>JBIKXY010000073.1:0-12428 GCA_044355515.1 Pirellulales bacterium | reverse complement strand
GATCGGTGAGATTGTCGAGGAGTTCGCCGACAAAGCGACGAAGAGCCCAGGCACCTATGAGGAGTTCGAGGACGAGAAGAAGGAGCGGGTCATCCGGGCCGAGCCCACCATCGACCTGTTCTTGAACACCCACGCCTTCGCCGTGGCCCGCGACGGCAACCGGATCGAGAGCGTGACGGCACTCGACACCCGCACCAGCCGGGAACTCGAGTTCACCGGCAGCTTTTTCTGCGACGCCACCGGTCACGCCACGATCGGCCACCTGGCCGGGGCCGAGACCGTGATGGAGCCCAAGGGCCGGATGGGGATGAGCAACATGTGGGCCTGGGCCAATCGCGACGCGCCCCAGGCCTACCCCGAGACCCCGTGGGCCCTGCCACTGGACATGGCCGACTTCCCCTACCCCCACGACTTCCATGGCCAGTGGTTCTGGGAGAGCGGCTTCGACAAGGATCCGCTGGGCGACGCCGAGGGAATCCGTGACTGGAACCTGCGGGCCGTGTACGGGGCCTTCAATGCCATGAAGAACGGCGACGGCTCCGCGAAGCATCCCAACGCCGTGCTCACCTGGGTGGCCTTCGTGGGTGGCCCCCGCGAGAGCCGGCGGATCCTCGGCGACGTGGTGCTGACCCAGGACGACATCGTCACGAAGCGGGAGTTTCCCGACGGGTGCGTCCCGTCCACCTGGTCGATCGACCTCCACTATCCCAAGGAGCAGTACGCCAGGAAGTTTCCCGACAACCCCTTCATCTCGATCGCTGTCCACGACCGAAGGGTGGATCGGGATTACGGCTATCCCGTTCCCTACCGCTGCTTCTATTCCAAGGACATCGAAAACCTGTTCATGGCCGGCCGCTGCATCTCCGTGACGCACGAGGCCCTCGGCACCGTCCGGGTGATGAAGACCTGCGGGATGATGGGGGAGGTGGTGGGCAAGGCGGCGAGTGTGGCCGTCAAGCACGGAACCACGCCGCGGGGTGTGTACGAAAACCACTGGGCTGAGATGGACGAACTCCTGAAACTCCCCGGCAAGGCCCGCCGAGCGACGCTCGCCGATCCGATCGAGATCCCGGCCGATGCTCAGCCCGCCGCACGCTGAAGCCTGAGCCTGCGGGCTCGGGCTTGCCCGTGCCATCTCGCCGGACGCTCGGGATGGCACCGCTGGCAGATGCGGCTCGGGGTCGCCCATGCCCCAGCGCCGGACGTTCGCTCCGGGCATCCTGCCCTGCGCTCACTCCGTGCCGGCTGCGCTCTCGCCATCCTGGCTTCGCTTGCCGCCAAGGCCGGCTCCCGGGGCACGGGCAGCCCCGCGCTCGCCCCTTCACCCGAGCGCGTGGGCGTGCCAGCCGGCGCGGCGGGCGGCGGCGATGTCGAGTTCGGGGTCGTCGCCCACGAGCAGCAACTCCTCGGGCCTCAA
Source organism: Pirellulales bacterium (assembly GCA_044355515.1). Taxonomy (GTDB): domain Bacteria; phylum Planctomycetota; class Planctomycetia; order Pirellulales; family UBA1268; genus QWPN01. The sequence goes on along the minus strand of JBIKXY010000073.1, from coordinate 11,011 downwards.
TCCCAGCCGCCGCTCGACCGCCCGGAAGAACTCGGCCGACGGCTTTCGCCAGCCGAGCTCCGACGACGCGAACACGTGATCGGCGAGCGTCAGCGGCTCGACCGCGGCGGCCAGGCCCAACAGCCGCTCGTCGAAGTTGCTCGCCAGGGCCACCGGCAAGCCTGCCGCGCGGGCGGCCACGACGAGCTCGCGGCCCACGGGCACCGGCCGCCACGAGTCCGGCCTGCCGAAGTGCTCCCAGAGATCGGCGAAGATCCGGTCGGTGTCGCCGGCGCCGGCGAACACCTCGGTCACGATCTGTCGCCAGCGATCCAGCTCCCGGCCGCGGCTGGTGGCAAACGGGGGCGAACCGGCGGCATCGAGGTCTTCCTGCCGCCGCCAGGCCGCCCGAAAGCGGGCCTGGATCTCCGCCGGGTCGAGTTCGATCCCGTGCCGCCGGCCGGCTTCGTGATACGCGACCGCGACCGTGGGCCAGGGCTCGACCAGGGTATGGACCACGTCGAACACGACCGCCCTGAGGCCCGGCGGGAACGGAGGCTCGGGCGGAGCAGCGGGCTTCGGCAAGGGCGGGGCGAGCGGCGGCATGCCGGAAGCATAGGCCGCCCGCCCGAGCCGGGGATGAAGCGACCCTACCGCCGCGGGATCAGCCCCAGGTCGAGGCCGAACACGAACATCATCAGCGTGAGGATCAGCGCCAGGCCCAGGTAGGAGAGAATCCCGACCACGTTCTCGCTCGGCGGCTTGCCGCGGACGAGTTCGTAGAGCAGAAACACCATGTGCCCGCCGTCCAGGACCGGGATCGGCAGGAAGTTCACCACGGCCAGGTTGGCCGACAGCATCGTGAGGAACAGGAGCAGCCGGCCGAAGCCCTCCTCGGCCGACTTCCCGGCCTGCTTGGCGATCTCGATCGGGCCGCCCAGCAGCCGCGGGCTGATCGCGTTGCTCCAGAGCTTGCCGAGGAAGCTGTAGACGAGCGAGAGGTCCTCGCCTGCCTTTCGCAGGCCCCGGCCGAAGGCCTCGCCGACCGAGCGAGCCTGCACCTTTTCGTACACCGGGTCGAACACGAGCCCCCGGTCCACGACGAACAGGTCGTCGGCCTCGGCCGGCTCGAGTTCCAGCGTGCGGGTCGTTCCCCCGGCGGTGGCCACCTCGAGCTCGAGCTTCGTTCCGGCCGGGAGCTGCTGGAGCGCGGCCGCGACGGCCGGCCAGTTGGGGTCCTGGGCCGAGATCGGCACGCCCTCTCCGTCGGCCGACTCGTCCGGCAGCAGGAGGTTGGCTCGCGTCAGCCGCTCACCGGCCGCGAGCCCCGCCTTCGCAGCCGGACTGCCCGCGGCGACGTCGGTGACACGATCCGCCACGGCGAGCGCCACGCCGAGTGAAGAGACCGCCACCCGGCAGCCCGGACCCGACGTCTCGTCATCTCGCCAGGTGACCTCGCGGGGCGTGATCGCGACCTCGCGATCTGGTTTTCCGTCGCGGCTGAGCGTCAGCGTGACCTGTTTGCCCACGAGCGCCGCGAGCCTGTCCTCGAGCGAAAGCGGGTCGCCGGCGGGCCGGCCAGCGACGGCGATGATCGTGTCGCCCGGCTCGATTCCGGCCGCCACGGCCGGGGAGCCTTCCTGGATGGCGGTGACCCGGGCGGGGCCGATCGTGATTCCGGTCACCCGCCGCCGCTGGGGCGGCAGGGCGATCTCCACCCGTTCCGCGTTCGCGGCCCCCTTCGCCCGGCGATCGATACCGAGCCGGAGCGTGGCGGACGGCTTTCGCGACAGTTCCGCGAGCAGCTCCGCATAGGTGGTCACGGCGAGGCCGTCGATCGTGCGCACGGTGTCACCGGGCTGGAGCGCGGGCGCGGCCCGGCCTGCCGCCCCCGGCAGACCCTTGCGGAAGTCGCCCGGCAGGGTGAGCGAGATCGGGCTGGTGACGCCGATCGTCGGCGCGCCCAAGTCGGTGTCGGGCTTGAGCAGCACGGTGCGGCTGCTGCCGTCGGCCGGGCGGCGGACGGTGAACTCGATCCCCTTGGTGACGTTGGCGACGGTCACACCATGCCGCAGGTCGTTGAAGATCGGGTTCTCGCGGTCGCCGATCTTCACGATCTCGTCGCCGGTCTTGAGGCCGGCCCGCCAGGCGGCGCCGCCCGTGCGGACCCCGGAGATCGTGCAGGTCATCTCCCTGACACCCAGGCCGTAGGCGAGCGAGGCCATCAGCACCGCGAAGATCACGTTCATGATCACACCGGCCGAGATGATCGCCATCCGCTTGGGCACGCTCTGGGCCGGATAGCTCCGCGGATCCCAGGCGGGGTGCGGGCCGGCGGTCGGCTCCGGCGGCAGGTCGCCGGCCGTGAGCGGGTGGCCGGGCCCCGCGGCCCTGGCCCGCTGAGCCTCGGCCGCGGCGGCGGCCGGGTTGTCATCCTGCCCCAGCATCTTCACGTAGCCGCCCAGCGGCAGGGCACCGATGCCGTATTCCGTCTCACCCCACTTGAAACTCGCGAGCTTGAGGCCGCCCACGTCGAAGCCCAGGAAAAACTTCTCGCACTTCACGCCGCAGGCCTTGGCGACGAGAAAGTGGCCCAGTTCATGCACGAAGATTACGAACCCCAGGCCCCCGGCCACCTGCAGGATCACCCACCAGCTGGCCGGCTGGAGGATCCACTCCGCCCAGGTCGCGGCCGCCACCAGGCACCCGCCGCTCAGACACACACCCACTTGCCCACCTCCTGCCTGGCCCAGGCGTCGAGACGGCAGACGTCGTCGAGCGTGGGATGGTCCTGAAACGGATGCTCCGCGAGCACCCGGCCGCAGATCTCGGCGATGTCGGTGAATCGCACCGCTCCCGCGAGAAACCCGCGAACCGCCTCTTCATTGGCCGCATTGAGCACCGCGCCGGCCGTGCCTCCGCGAGCGGCCGCCTCGTGCCCGAGCCGGAGGGCCGGAAACCGGTCCAGATCGGGAGGCTCGAAGTCGAGCCGCATGGTGGCGGCAAAGTCGAGCCGCTTGGCCGGGCCCGGAACCCGGTCGGGATACAAAAGCGCGTACTGGATCGGTAGCCGCATGTCGGGGGGCCCGAGCTGGGCGATCACGGCGCCATCGACGAACTCCACGAGCGAGTGGACGACCGACTGCGGGTGCACGACCACTGCGAGCTTCGCCGCCGGCAGGCCGAACAGCCAGCGGGCCTCGATCAGCTCCAGCGCCTTGTTCATCATGGTGGCGGAGTCGATCGTGATCTTCGGCCCCATCGACCAGGTCGGATGCCGCAGCGCCTCCTCGGGCGTGACGCCGGCGAGCGACTCCCGGGAGCGGGTCCGAAACGGCCCGCCGCTGGCGGTGAGCACCAGCCGCTCCACCTCCGCCGGCCGGCCGCAGGCCAACGCCTGGTGGATCGCCGAGTGCTCGCTGTCGACCGGGATGATGCGGGAGCCGGTCTCCGCCGCCCGCCGCATCACCAGCGGGCCGGCCATCACGAGTGTTTCCTTGTTGGCCAAGGCAACCGTCTTGCCCGCCTCGATCGCTGCCCAGGTGCTCCGCAGGCCGGCGGCACCGACGATCGCGGAGACCACCCGGTCGATGGCCGGATCGGCTACCAGCTCGTCAAGGGCCTCGGGACCCACGGCGAGCCCGGTGCCGTTCGGCAGGGCATCCCGGGCGATGTTCGCCGCCGCCGCCGGATCGGTGACGACCACCCACCGGGGCCGCAGCCGGCGAGCCTGCTCGAGGAGCGGGCCGATGCTCGTCGCGGCGGCCAGCAGATGAGCCACGAGCCGACCGCCGGAGGCGGCGACCACGTCGACGGTGCTCTGCCCGATGCTGCCAGTGGAGCCGAGGATGGCGACCCTGAGGGATCGCCCCGCGGCTGCGTCCGGGGGGGAAGCCGGCGGCCCATTCGGGCGATCGCGTGAGGTGGAGGGCATGGAGGGGGCGCGGGGCGGCGAGGAAACCCCCAGTCTAGAAATCCCGGGCCGGAAGTTCCAATCGTTCGAGGGCGTCGATCCGCACCCGGTTTCAGGATCCGTGATCCTTGCCGGAAAAAGAGTGCGGTGGTTTGTCGCCGGGTTTTTCCAGGCGTACGATTCCAGCCATGACTTCCGGCTCTTGGAACGCCGGCCGCGGGGTGATTCCTCATCCAAGGGAACCGGCATGAGCAGCAAGCGCGACACGCCCCGGCGTTCTTCCGACCGCAAGCCCTCCCTGGGGGGCAACCTCGTTTGGTCGCTGTTGGCTGCGGGGGTGGCCAGCCTGTTCGCCATCAGCCTGATCGGTTCGTCGAGCCAGCTCAAGATTTCCTATAGCGACCTGCAACGGTTGATCCGGGCGGCCACCGCCACCGGCGATGGGCGGTACCTCGCGATTTCCGCCGGAAACGAGCCGGGGCGGGCGGGGCTTTACGGCGACCTCCACGACGTCGTGATCGGTGCCTACGAGGTGGCCGGTACGGTTCGCGAACTTCCCGCAGCCGGAGTCCGCCCTGGAGCCGGGGAGCTGCCGAATCCGCCGGGAGTCACGGCCGGACTCGAACGGCGGTTTACCACCGCCAAACTTCCGAGCGAGCACTCCGAATCGGAGCTGATGCGGCTCCTCGAGGCCCACTCGGTGGCCTTCCGGTACGAGGATCCCCCGAGCCCGTGGCGGAACTGGATGCCGATGCTCCTGCTGACGGGCCTGTTCGGGCTGCTCTTCTTCCTGATGATCCGCCGGCTTGGAGGGGCGGGCAGCCCGATGGCCTTCGGTCGCAGCCGCGGCAAGATGTATGCCCAGGAGGATCTCGGGATCACCTTCGATGACGTGGCCGGGATCGACGAGGCGGTCGAGGAGCTCCGTGAGGTGGTCGAGTTCCTGCGCAGTCCCGAGAAATACCAGGTGCTCGGCGGCCATATCCCCAAGGGACTGCTGCTCGTGGGGCCGCCCGGGACCGGCAAGACGCTCCTCGCCAAGGCGATCGCCGGCGAGGCCGGGGTGCCGTTCTTTGGCCTCTCGGGCAGCGACTTCGTGGAGATGTTCGTGGGCGTGGGGGCCGCCCGGGTCCGGGACATGTTCCAGCAGGCCGCGGCCAAGGCTCCCTGCATCATCTTCATCGACGAGCTCGACGCGCTGGGCAAGACCCGCGGCACGAGCGTGGTCGGCGGCCACGACGAGCGGGAGCAGACGCTCAACGCCCTGCTCGTCGAGATGGACGGCTTCGGCAGCAACTCCGGCGTGATCGTGCTCGCGGCCACCAATCGCCCCGAGACGCTCGACCCGGCCCTGCTGCGGCCCGGCCGCTTCGATCGCCACGTGCTCGTGGATCGCCCCGACGTCCGCGGCCGGGAGGCGATCCTCCGGGTGCACGTGGCCAACGTCAAGCTCGACCCGACGATCGATCTCGGCCAGATCGCCCGGATCACCTCGGGCTTCGTGGGGGCGGATCTCGCGAATCTCGTCAACGAGGCTGCCCTGCTGGCGGCTCGCAACGACAAGCAGGCGGTCGGGATCGACGAGTTCAACGAGGGTGTGGAGCGGGTGACCGCGGGGCTGGAGAAGAAGAAGCGGGTGATCCACGAGGATGAGAAGAAGCGGGTCGCCTTTCACGAGGCGGCCCATGCCCTGGTGGCGTTCTCGCTGCCCAATACCGACCCCGTCCACAAGGTATCGATCATCCCCCGCGGCCTCGCGGCCCTCGGCTACACGATGCAGCGGCCGGAGGACGACCGCTACCTGCTGACGCAGAGCGAACTCGAGAGCCGCATCCAGGTGCTTTTGGCAGGCACGATCGCCGAGGAGATGGTGTATGCCGACGTCTCCACCGGTGCCCAAAACGATCTCGAGCGGGCCAGCGAGATCGCCCGGGCGATGGTGATGGACTATGGCATGAGCCGGCTCGGCCGCGTTACCTACCGGGAGAGCCCGCGGTCGCCGTTCCTGGCGTCCGCCGGGGCGGATCTCCCTGCCGCCCGCAGCCACAGCGAGCAGACCGCCCGTGAGATCGATCAGGAGGTCCGCCGGATCGTGGACGGAGCGATGGAGGCCGTGCGACGGATTCTCGAGAGCCGGCGGGCGGCGCTGGAGGCGGTGACCGCGCGGCTGATGGAGAGCGAGGTGATCGACGGCGAGGAACTTCGCCGGCTCGTCGAGGCGGCGAGCGGTGCACCGCAGATCGTGCCGGGCACGGTGACCGACCGGCGGCCCGTCCGTCCGGCCGCGGGTGAGCCGCCCGAGGCCGCCGTGGGAGGCTGCGAGGCCTGATGGCCCGCACGACCGGCACCGGCAGCCCCCGCGGTCGATTTTTCCCCGGGGCCTGCCGATGCCTCCCCCTGAGAGCAAGGCGGCGCGTGTCCCGCTTGCCGCACGTCAGTATGGCTGCCGATCCGGTCGGCAGGCGGTCGATGTCGAAGAGTTTCCTGCTGGCGGCCGGGATTTTCGCCTGCATCCTCGGGGTAGAGATGCTGGTGGTCGATTCGGCGGTGCTGGCTCCGCTCGATGGCGCCGCTGACAAACGCACCTTCCGTGCCCCCGACTGGGCCCCCTGGACGCTGCTCTCGGTGGGAGCGGCGACGATCCTGCACTTCTGCCAAGGATCCCGGACGAGCCAGTCGATTCCCCAGAGCCACGCGGCGACGTTCGGGCGGCCACGTTAAGTCCGCGCCAGGCGGCCGGTTATCCTCAGGTCGGCAGCAGCGGATTGCCGGCTCTCCGGAACCTTCCCCATGCCAGCGGAAGCCCCTTGCCTCACCGTCGCCAACCGGCCTGATCGGGATACGGTGCTCTACGACGGGCAGTGCCGATTCTGCCGCGGCCAGATCGCGATGCTGCGGCGGTTGGATCCGACCGGCCGGCTGCGGTTCCTGTCGCTCCACGATCCGGCGGCGAGGGCGAACTTTCCCGAACTCGACCCCGAGGACCTGAGCCGCGAGATGCACGTCGTGGACACCTCGGGCCGCACTCGCGCGGGGGCCGAGGCGATCCGCTACCTGTCGCGGCGGCTGCCTCTGCTCTGGCCGGCGATGGTGCCGCTGCACCTGCCGGGCAGCCTGCCGCTGTGGAACTGGCTCTACAGGATGGTGGCCCGCAACCGATACCGGCTCGCAGGGCGGTGCGACGAAGGCACCTGCCGGATCCACTGAACGAACGCCAGGAAGGCAACGAGCCGGCACGGCGGCAGCCGGTTCACGGCTGAAATCAGGCGTCGCCCGATTCAGCGTCGTCGCCCCCGCCGTCGAGCTCCTTGAGCAGGCGGGTCATCGTGTTGGCATGCACGCCGAGCAACTTGGCGGCATTGGCCTTGTGCCCGCGAGTCAACTCCAGCGCCTCCCGGATCGCCCGCTCCCTCAACTTTGCGAGATCGAGGCAGGGCAGTCGGCCATTGCCCGCCGAACGAGCGGCGGACCTGACCGGCAGCCGCGGCTCCTCCTGAAGCACATACGCCTGCTCGATGCAATGTTCGAGCTGACGAATGTTGCCAGGCCAGTCGAAGCTGCAAAACTCGGCCAGTTGCTCCGCGGTCGGCTCCCAGGCCGGGAAACCGTAGCGGTCGGCGAACCGCTGCACAAAAAACTCGATGAACGAAGGGATGTCTTCGGGCCGCTCGCGAAGCGACGGCACCCGCAACTCGATCATGTTGAGCCGATAGTAGAGATCCTCGCGGAAGGCGCCCTTCTCGACTTCCTGCTCGAGGTCACGGTTGGTGGCCGCGACCACTTGGACGTCGATCGGTTCCGGCTCCGACGCGCCCACAGGCAGCACCTCCCGCTGTTGCAACACCCGGAGCAACTTGGGCTGGAGAGCGGCCGGCATTTCGCCGATCTCGTCGAGAAACACCACGCCTCCTTCGGCGGCCCGGAAGATGCCAAGCGCCTTTCCGGCGGCTCCCGTGAAGGATCCCTTCTCATGACCGAAGAGTTGGCTCTCGGCGAGCGATTCGGTGAGGGCCGCGCAGTTCACCGGGATGAAGGCCTTGTTCCGTCGCGGGCCGCTCCGGTGGAGGAGGCGGGCCCAGAGTTCCTTGCCGGTGCCGGTCTCTCCCGACACAAGCACCGTGCACTCCACCGCGGCCGCCCGCTCGATTGACTTGGCAATCCGCCGCATGTGCGGGTTGGAGCCGAGCACCCAGTTGGACCCCAGGCCGGGCTCCGCCACGCAGGTCGAGGTGGCGATGTCGTCGACGACGGCCGGGTCGAGAGAGCCACCGCGGGGATTGCGGCTGGCGGAGTCGGCCGCACGGAAACTCGAAGGACGGATCGACATGTGGAGGTCCTTGTCGGTGGGGCCTGCGGCGACGCTCGTGATTCCCCAGAATCCTTCTACCCGAATCCGCGGCCTAGTATCGCCCTGCTTGCCGCCGATTGCAAGAGGATGGCCGGGGCCGGAAAGGGATTTTCCGGACCGGCGTCGAAGCGGGATTTATCCGCGGAAATTCCGCATCTGCTCGGCCCCGAGGCCTAGCGGTCGCCGTCGGATTCGGGGGGGCGGCGGGCCGCGAAGAACAAGAGGTGCTGCCAGGGCAGCCGGTCGAACTCCCGGGCGACCAGGAACCCGGCCGGCTCGAGTTCGGCCCGCACCTGGGCCTTGGTCATCTTGTGCAGGGGCTTGATGGGCACGGCCGGATCCTCGCCGCGGAACTCGGCCAGCACCAACCGCCCCTCGGCAGCCAGGCTCGCGCGGATCCGCGCCAGCATCTGCTCGGGGTGCGAGAACTCGTGGTAGACGTCGATGCAGAGCACGAGATCGACCTCCCCCTTCGGCAACCGGGGGTCGGCCACGGTTCCCAGGATCGGGCGGATGTTGTCGAGCCCTTCCGCGGCGGCCCGGCGGGCGAGCATCCGCAGCATCTCGGGCTGGATATCGACGGCGTAGACGAGCCCGGCGGGGCCGACACGGCGGGCGAGCTCGAGCGTGTAGAAGCCGTTGCCGCAGCCGAGGTCGCAGATCCGCTGGCCAGGCTTGATCTCCAGAGCCTCGAGCAAGAGCCGGCAGTCCTCCTCCCGCTGGCGGCTCTCGCGGACGAGCCAGGGCGCGCCCGTGTAGTGCATCGTCTGGGCGATCTCGCGGCCCAGATGGTGCGTCGCGGCCGGCGGGATCACCGCGGTCGGATCGACTTCCATGTCGATCGGCAGCGGCTCGGCGCCGATGGCGACCAGCGAAGCCGTAAGGGCAAGAATCGCGAGGGCCGCGGAGCGAAACCACATGCCCGCAGTATAGGTCAGGCGGCGGGGCGGGCCGAATCGAGCACGGCCTCGCCATCCGAGTCGCACACGCTGGCGATCGTGATCCCGTGCCGCCCGGCGAACTCGGCGAGCTGCGGCCGGTCCACGAGGATCGTGCGGCCCGCCTCGATCGCCAGCACCCGGGCCCCGGCGGCCGCCGCCGATGCGAGCGTGCCGATCCCGATCGTGGGCATGTCGAAGCGGAGATCCTGCTGGGGCTTGGCCACCTTGACCACCGTCATCCCGCCCGCGGGGCAGAGCCGGCCGGCCCGGCGGATGCACTCGTCGGTGCCTTCGATCGCCTCGAGCGCCAAGGGGGCCCGATTCTTGACCACCACGGTCTGACCGATGTCGAGCCGGCCGAGTTCCTTGGCCAGCCGCCAGCCGAAGGCGACGTCGGCCTCGAGCCGCTGGCAGAGCGGCCGCCCGGCGAGCAGCCCCTCCTCGGCCAGGAGTTCCGGCGCGAAGTCGGTGGCCGGGCAGATCGTGACGCCGCGGGTGTCGAAGGCCGCGGCGATCGCGCCCAACAGCGAGTCGTCGCGGTTGTCGCGGCGACGGCTGACGACGTGGGGCCAGAAGGTCTTGATGCCCGTCCAGTCGGGCAGATGACGGAGCCAGGCATGGCGGGCGAAGAGCTTCGCCTTGTGGATCTTGCCGGCCATCGTGGCCCGCCTGACGCCGTGCCGGCGGAAGAACTCGACGGCCCCGCCGATCTCGGCCACGCCCACCTCGCCGGCCACGTCGGCGAGCGGCTCCAAGGCCGCGTCGGCGTGGTCGCGGATCGCGAGGATCGCGGTCCGGCCCCCCGCCCGGCGGATCGCCTCGGCGACCGCGACGGGGTAGCGACCCCAGCCGGCGAGGATGCCGATCGTTTCGCCGGCGAGGCTCGGGGCGGGGATGATCTCGCGTCGCACGTCCATGGGCGAAAGCGTCAGGCGGCGTCGGCGACGGGAACTGCACCGGCATCGCCCGTCCGCTCCAGGGCTTCGAGCCGGGCGGCGAGCGCCTTGAGATCCTTCCGCATCTCGGGCAGCTTGGAGATCGTGGCCAGCTGGAGCTTGCGGTCACGGAGGTCGATGGCCGGCTCGCCGAGCACGGTCTTGCCCGCCTCGATGTCGCAGGAGACGCCCGAGCGGGCCCCGAGCACGGCCTTGTCGCCGATATGGACATGGTCGCGGACGCCCACCTGGCCGGCCATCACCACCCAGTCGCCGCTGGAGGTGCTGCCCGCCACGCCCACCTGCGAGCAGATCATGTTGTGCCGCCCGAGCCGGCAGTTATGGGCGATCATCACGAGGTTGTCGAGCTTCGTGCCCGTGCCGATCAGGGTCGGCCCGTAGGTGCCGCGGTCGATCGTGGTGCAGGCTCCGATCTCGACGTCGTCGCCGAGCTCCACCCAGCCGAGCTGTGCGGAGAGGGCGTAGCGGCCGGCGGTGACCTTGTAGCCGAAGCCATGGGCCCCGAGGACGGCATTGGCGTGGATGACGCACCGTCGGCCGACGACCGTGTTTTCGTAGAGGACCGCGTTGGGATAAATCGTGGTGCCGGGCCCGACGCGGCAGCCGGGCATGAGCCTCGCGCCCGAGTGGATCGTGACGCCGGGCCCGAGCTCGCAGTCGGCCCCGACGGTGGCGAAGGGATGGACCTCGACGTCGTCGCCCAGCCGCGCCGAGGGATCGACGGCGGCCTGCGGGCTCACGCCCGAGCGGATGACGGCCCGCGGCGGCCGGAAGCGGGTGAGCGCCGCGGCGAAGGCGGCGTGGACGTCGGCCACCTCGATCGTGGGCCGGTCGAGTGGCCCGGAGCCGGTCGGCACGATCGCGGCCGCGGCGG
>JBIKXY010000072.1:0-12456 GCA_044355515.1 Pirellulales bacterium | reverse complement strand
CGAGGCCGATCACGCGGTCGAAGCTGGCGAGCGTCTCGTCGAGCGCGGCCCGGGGGGCGAGCGGATAGCCCGCCGCGAACACGTGGCAGGTATCGAGGCAGACGCCCACCCGCTGGGCGAGGCCGGGCCGCTGATCGATCAGGTCGAGCATCCTGCCGATCTCCTCGAAGGCGGCGCCCAGGCAGGAGCCCTGGCCGGCGGTGGTCTCGATCAGGATGCCCGCCTTCAGGCCGGCGGTCTTGGCGAGCGCCTCCGCGATGCCCCGCGCGGCCCGCTCGACGGCCCGGGCCACGGGCTGCTCGCCGGCGGCACCGGGGTGGGCCACCACCCACGGGATCCCGAGCAACTCGGCTCGCTCGAGTTCCTCGACGAGGCCGGCGACCGACTTCTTTCGCAGCGCCGGATCGGCCGTCGCGGGGTTGATCAGATACGAGTCGTGGGCCACGACCAGCCGCAGGCCCGCCGCCTTCACCGCCTTGCGAAACGCGGCGGCCTCGGCCGGGTCGATCGGGGTTGTCTTCCACTGGTTGATGTTGCGGGTGAAGACCTGCAGGCACTCGCAGCCGGTCTCGACCGCCCGCTCGACGGCCCGGCGGAAACCGCCGGCGATCGACTGATGAGCCCCAACCGGCGTGGTCATTGAGAGGCGAGGAACAGGCATGGGGGTTTCCGGGCGAAAAGGCGGAAGTGTACGGCGGCAGCCACCGGGCTGGCTGCTTTCGAAATGGCCATATTTTCACCTTCCTTCCCCGGGAACGTAAACTCTGGCAGACTGCGGCCCGGGGGGCTGCACGGGCTTGGCTCTCACCTGAAGGAAACATGCCCCATGGGCAACCTGCTGATCGTCTTCTCGGTCGCGGCGGTGGCCGCCGTGGCCTCGCTGGGCGTGTTCCTCGGAGTTCGTCCGCTCCAGCTGGCGCGGGCGGCGGAGCGACTGGCCCGGGCCCGACGTGATTTCCACCGCCAGCGGGAGCCCTTGGAGGCGAAGTTCATCGAGCGGGCCGCCGCCAGTGGCAAGCCCCGCGGGCTCCGCTGGCTCGACGTGGAGTTCGACGACGACGTGGTTTACGCCCGCGATCGCCGCCGCGGTCAGCTCAAGGCGCTGGTCGCGATCGAGGTCAGCTTCGAGGCTGTCGAGGGCACGGCGATGGACGAAGAAGACCAGGCCGAGGCGGTGGGCCGGGTGCGGGCCGCCACGGCGGAGTTCGTTCACGACGGTGCACGCTGGCAGACCAACGGCCGGGTGTACTTCAACCTGGCCCCCTCGGCCACCGTCAAGTATCTGGCGAGCGATCTCGAGATGGTGGCCGAAGAACACGCGATCCCGCGGAGTTGAGGCCGGGTGCGAGCCTGGGCAATTCCGGCGGAGCCTGGCGGTCGCGGCCGGCGTGCCGGCCACCGGGCCCGCGAACGGCCGATAACCCCGCGGGGGGTATTCGATGGGCCGATGCTCGTGCGTGCTCGCGTGGCTGACTGGGCTCGCTTTGGCCGCGGCCTGCGCGGCCGCCGCCCCGCCCCGGCTTGCTTCAGCCCGGCCCGCGCTGCCCCCCGCGCCGGCCGAGGAGCCCTTGCCGGCCGCCCAGCGGTCGCTGCGGAAGGCGGAGGAGTATCTCGGGGCCTCCTGCGAGATGCTGCGGCACGGCCGGCGGCATGCGATCGACGGCTACTACGTGGCCTGCCAAGAGGCCTGGAACGCGGTTCAGCTCTGCCCCGAGTCGCCGGAGGTGCTCTGCGCGGCGAGCGAGCTCTATGCCGACGCCTTGGCGGGGTTTCTCGAGGCCGCGACGCGGCACGGCCGGATCCGCGACGGCGGGGTGTGGGTGGGGCCGCCCGGCCGGCTGGTGAAGGTGCCGCTCGCCCCCAAAGCGTTGCCGCTTCCGCCTGAAGCGATTCGCTCCCTCGAACCGCAGGCCCAGGATCGCGACAAACGGATCTCCCGTCGGCACCTGCGGGATGGCTTCGGGCTGCCGGTGGTGGTGCGGGTCGATCCACGGCGGCTGGGCGGCGCCGACGAGCAGTTCGCCCCCGACCGCCAGTCGCTCGCCGCCACGGCGGTGCTGCGGTTCGACATGCCCGGCGGCGAGAACGTGGTCGAGAAGTTCGCCGGCCCGGTCTCTCGCGACCATGCGGCGGCCGTGCTCGACCTGGCCAATCCCGTCGAGATCGCGGCGGTGAAGCTCGGCCCGGCCCGGCCGCATCTGGCGGCCGACCTCTCGGCCCCGTTGCTCGACATGCTGGCGGGCACGCCCCGCTCGGGTCTCGAAGGGTTTCTCCAGCCCTTCGGCCTGACCGACACCCGGCCGCGACTCGAGTTTCTGGAGCCGCACCAGCCGGGGCGGATCCCGGTCGTCTTCATCCACGGGCTGGCGAGCGACGAGGGCACCTGGTTCGACATGCTCAACGAGCTGCGGGCCTGGCCCGTGTTTCACCGCCGGTTCGAGCCCTGGGTGTTTCACTACCCCACGGGGTCGTCGTTTCTCCAGGCCTCGGCCAATCTGCGGCGGGAGTTGGCCGCGGCCGTGGCGGCGCTCGACCCCGAGAGCCGCGATCCGGCCCTCCAGCGGATCGTGCTCGTGGGGCACAGCATGGGGGGCCTGCATGCCAAGATGATGGTCGTCGATTCGGGCACGGCGGTCTGGGACTCGATCGCCACGGTGCCGTTCGAGGAGTTCCGGTTGCCGCCCCGGTCGCGGGCGGTGATCGAGGGGCTGGCCTTCTTCAGGCCGCTGCCGTTCGTGAAGCGGGTGGTGTTCATCGCCACGCCACACAAGGGTTCGGTGCTGGCGTCGCTCGGGATCGGCCGGCTGGCGTCGCTGGCGGTTCGCGAACCGGCCGACATCGGGGCGATCCGCGAGCAGGCCGTGGCGCTGAATCCGGACGGGCTGCGGCCGGAGTATGCCCGGCGGGTGCCGACCACGGTGGATCTGCTGCGACCGAGCTCGCCCACGCTCCAGGCCCTGGAGCGGTTGCGGCCGGCCTGCTGGGTGGCATCGCACTCGATCGTGGGCGACGTCCATCCCTCGCTCACCGGCGGCCGCGACGACTGCGTGGTGCCGGTGGCCAGCAGCCACACGCCGTACGCCCGCAGCGAGATCTGCGTGCCGGCCACGCACACGAAGGTGCACCATCATCCGCTGGCGGTGGCGGAACTGGAGCGGATCCTGCTCGAGCATCTGGCGGAGGAGCCGAGGTAGCGGCCGAGCCCGGCGAGGGCCAGCCCGACCGCCGCGAGGCCGAGCGCTGAAGGCTCGGGAACGGCGACCGTGCCGTCGAGGGTCAGGGACTGCTGGGTTGCGACGGAGCCGGCGCCGTTGAAGTACCAGGTTCCGGCAGCGCTGCTCGCATCCCAGTTGGCGACTCGAAACGTGACGGTCGTCGTGGCGGGCAGGTTTTGGAGCGCGGCGATCCCGGAAAGATCGATCGCCGGCTGCGGGTTGCCGGCGTCCGTCGTGGTGCCGCCCCAGGAGATCGGGGAGCCGATGTCGGTAAAGCTCGTGCCATCGGTCGAATACTGCCACTGGCCCGTGGCGGGGCCCGACGCCGACCGCCTGACGTTGTAGGCCGCGATCGCGGCGAGGGATAGTGCGAAACCCGGGTTGGCGTTCACGGTGAACGTCACGACGTGATCTGCCGTGACTGCGGCGGCCAAGTCGCTCGGGCCGTCCCAGCCCACACCTCCCCAGCCGCTCGCCGCCCCGGTTCCACCCGTGGCGATGCCGGCTCCGCGGGTCAAGCCGCCGACGGTCACGTTGCCGGCCGTCGTCGTGGCGGTGAATGGCGACGGGCCGAAGTTGCCTGACCCGCCCGGCAACAAGCCGCCGTTCGACGTGGTGTTGAAGTTCCACGCCGAAATCACCTCAGACTGCGCTCCCTCGGCGGCCATCAGGGAAACGACCGCCACCGCCGTCGCCCGAGCGACGAATCGCCGTAGTGCCGTGAGCCCGCTTCCCAGGGCAAGCCATCGCACGGTGGAGCCGCCGTGGCGGATGCCGGTGGAGCGATGTGGACAGGCGATACCAGCCGTGCCGGGGCTCATGAGAAATCTCCTCGGGGGGATGAGGAAAGAGGGAATGAACGAGGCAGTGAAAGCTGAACCGACCAGGGTGTGAACAAGGAAGCTGCGGGCGAGACGATGCAGCCAGGCGGGCAGGAGGGTGGGCGGCGAAACTCGCCGTCGATTCGGGCGGGCGACGAGCCGGAGCGATCGAGCCAGCGGCCGAGCGGCCGAGCGGCCGAGGCATCCAGTCCAAGCGATCGATCGCCACCCGGCTCGACCGGGTGGTGTTCTCCCCGGACAGTGTAAGCCGTTCTTGAGCGGGAGGTTAGAAATGCGCGAGCGAACCGGACAGGGGCAGGAGGGGGCGACCTCCGGGAACGCACTCCCCCGTCGGGCGGTCCACCGCTTGCGCGGCTTCCTGGCTGGCTTCGCCGTGGCGGCGCCTTACCTTCACCTCCCGCGGCCCCGGAAACATCCCGTCACCCGGCCGGGCCAATCGCCGCATCACGTCGTCGGCCAGCCGGCCGGAGAGCAGGTCCACGAGCGAACTGATCGAACTGGCATAGTCGGCCTTGATCGCCCGCCACGCCCGCGGCGGCAGGGCCGCGAGCGTGATCGCCCCGGGGAAGTCACGGCTTGATCGGGAACAACGTACCCACCTAAACTCAGGGGATGGAACACATCTTCCGGCTGCATCTCGAACGGCTCCCCGAGGGCTTCTATCTCGGCACGAGCGAGGACATCCAGGGGCTCGTTGCACAAGGCCGAACGATCCAGGAGACGATCGAGATCGCGAGAGATGTCGCCAAGAAACTCATCGAGGCGCAGGCTTCGGCCGGAGGCGATCCTGCGTCCGTCCTGCCCGCGGCCGGCGATCGCCTCGATTATCCGCTGATCGTCGCGACCTGATGGGACGGCTTGCCGGCTTTCGCTAACGCGAGATCGTCAAACGTCTCAAGTTGCTCGGGCTGGAGTTTCATCGGCAGGCGGCAGGCTCGCACGAAATCTGGTTCAACGCCGGGTTGAACCGGTACACGACGATTCCCTACTGGGGGTTTCTCTCGCGGCTGGGGCTCAACGCCTGTCTGGCCGACGACATGGGCCTGGGCAAGACGGTGCAGGTGATCCCGGCGAGACCCTGCTCACGGAGCTGAGCGACGCCGATCTCGTGGAGGTGGTGTCGCTCGACGTCACGCGGGCCGCGGTGGAGTGAGCCGGGGGCCGCCGCTCGAGTTCGGTCGCCCCGTGACCGGATGTCGCTTGACAGCATCCTCAGAAAGTGTACAAAGAGCCAGCAATCGCCTGGGGCGTGTGAGGGTCGCAGCGGCCACGGTGCGAGGCTGACGGTGCGAGGCTGACGGTGCGAGGCTGACGGTGGTAGTCTTAGGAGGTCGCTCAGATGGTGGCACTTATGGACACGCTTTCGATCTTCGAGCAGTTCCGGTCCTCGCTCGGCGAGGAGCAGGCCAAGCTCTTTGCCCAGACCATCGGCACGATGATCGAGGAGGCGAAGAACGCCGCCACGAAAGACGACATCCGGCTGCTCCGCGAGACGATCGAAGCGAATACCGCGCGGGTGGATGCCGCGCTTGCGACGCTGGCGGAGGCTCAAGTGCGGGCGGAGGCCCGCCTGGCCGGCGTGGAAGATCGGCTGGAACGGGCGGAGGCCCGCCTGGCCGGCGTGGAAGATCGGCTGGAACGGGCGGAGGCCCGCCTGGCCGGCGTGGAAGACCGGCTTGCTCGTCTCGAGGCCGTGGTCGCGGAACTGGTGGCGGCGATCAAGGGGTTGGCGATCCGGTCCGACCGCCACGAGGGCACGCTCTTGGAACTCAAGTTTCGGGATCGGCTGCCTTCCTACCTGGGCCGCTACCTGCGGCGGGCAAAGGTCTTGCAGCCGGCCGACCTGCTCGATGAAGTGGAGGCGAGCCTGGAATCCGCCGAGGTGGACGATTTCCTGCGGGCCGACGTCTTGGCCCGGGGCACCGTGAACGGCGAGCCGACCTACGTGATCGGCGAGGTGTCGTATACGGCCGACGCCGGCGACGTCGAGCGGGCGGCCCGCCGGGCGGGCCTCCTCAGAAAGGCGAGCCTGCCGGCTGTGGGCCTCGTGGCCTGCGAGGCGGTGCACCCGCAGACGGTGGCCTACGCCCGAGAGCAGGGCGTGCGGATCTGGGCGGACGGCGTGCTGCTGGACGAGCGGCGAGCCTGAGGCCGGCCGTGGCCCGGCCCGCGTTCAGGTGTCGCGAGTGGGGGGGAGAGGCGGGTCCGATTGCGGCTTGACTGATCGTCAGTTCGAACGCAGCGGAAAATCCAACTTGTTGTCCCCCGAGACCACGGAGGCGGTGAGCTCAGTGTGACGATGATATCGGGCCGGCAGGAGCTCCTTGCCGCGGTGATCCTCCGTGGCCGTCGTGATCCGCACGGTGTGGATGCCGAGATTGGCTCCGGCGATGTCTCGGAGAAACGCAAGCTCGTAGCGGCCGGCCCAGTCGGTCGTCGCGATGGCCGAGCGACCCGGACCGTCCGGCGTGAAGACCACGAGCGCCGCTGGCAGCGGCGCGCCGTCGAGAGTGACCGTGCCCGTCACCCGGCCCAGCGGCGGCCGGTCGGATCGGCTGCAACCGGTGAGGCAGGCGAGGCCGACGAGTGCCAGCCCGCCGCAGCGAAAAAGGGGACATCCCCCGTTTTCCGGTCGCGACGGTGGGCGAAGCCAGCCCGCTCTCCTCGCGAAAACGGGGGATGTCCCCTTTTGGGCCGAAGCGTTCATGGTGCTGTCTCCGGCGCGCGACTCAGCTCATTCGATCGCCAGGTCGATCGAGGCCACGCCGCCGTCACGAATGCTCCCCAGGAGCGGAAACACGGCGGCATTGTCTTTGGCATCCACGAACTCGCTCATGAACCGCACCGAGCCGTCACCCATCGCGAAGAAGGCCCCCCCGGGATGATCGCTGCCGGGCGATTCGAAGAACAGATTGTTGAGGCCGCCCGGATTCCCCCGCTCCGGATCGGTGGTCACGTTGAAGAGCGTGGCCACGCCGCCCACCGCCCAGCCGTCGTAGCTGGTGCGGTTGTAGGTCTGGAATGCCGCGCTGCCGCCCGGAATCGGTCGGAGCCGTTGCATCTCCCCGAGCATGATCGCGTTGGAGAGGCCGTCGCGGGCCGCCGCTGCCGTCTTCGGCCGCAGGGAGCCAAACAGGCCGTCGAGCAGGCCCGACTTGTGCCGAATGCGCGGAGCCGTGGCGGTCGGAAGTTCGGGCGTCAGGATCGTGGCCGAGCAGTAGCGATGCCGCTCGGAGGTGTCGTTCACGAAGCCGTCGAGCCGGCCCTGGCAGCCTCCGTAGTCGGTGCCGCCGCCCCGCCAGGAGTTGTTCACGAGGTTCTGGTGGTCACCGGCCCGGGTGCGGATCCCGCCGCGGCGACTGGGGCAGTAGAGCAGTGCGATGTCGGTCTGGGCCGACTCGGCGTTGCCGAGGACGTTGGTCTCGCGGTCCCACCGGTCCGCGATGATATTGTGTTCCATGAAGGGCAGCACCTCCAGGATCCAGCTCGTGCCGTGCCGGGTGCCCGGGGTGAACGAGCCGGGCGCGAGCCGGGCCTCCTGCCACGGGTCGTAGCAACTCTCGCAGGATTCAGTCCCGCCCTCCTCGGTGGTCCTGGTAGCAGCTGGGAACTGGCCCATTTGGTTCTCGTACGAGAGCACGGCCAAGGCCAACCGACGGATGTTTCCATTGCACTGCCCGCGACGGGCCGCTTCGCGGGCTGCTTGCACGGCCGGCATCAGCAGGCTGACGATCGCGGCGACGATCGCGACCACGGCCAGGAGCTCGACGATCGTGAAACCGGGTCGGGGGCCGGGACCGAACTTCCTCGGGCAAATGCCGAGATTTCCGCCGAAGGGATGTGCCTTCATCGCTACGCTCGCCCGAGACCCCGCCGGGGCCTACGGATGAACTGCTCCTGTTGTCGCGCCGCCCGGGGGGGGGCCGCCTGGAGGCGGTAATGGACGGCGACTTGAAGGTGGGGTCGCAGGTGAGAAACCCTCAACGGATCCCTCGTCGGCATCGGGCGATGCCAGCCTGCGGTCGATCCGAGTATAGCCGGACGACTGCGGGATGTTGAGAATGCCCGGCCTGTGCGAGGAAATAATGATCGGCCAAGGGGTTTTCCAGCGGGCTGCGGCTGCCCGCCGTGGGGGGCGGTGGGGCTTTCCCGCTCGCCGGAGCGGCAGCCGGCCGACCACTCCAGAGTCGATCAAAGGCCACCCGATCCGGGTCCCCGTGTATTCCCCGGTATTCTGTTGGCAGGGCCGCGGGCAGCGAGCGGCAGGATCCGCGCATGACTCTCAAGATGAAATCCACCCGCCGCCGATTCCTCGCCGCGGCCACGGCCGCCTCCGGCCTCGGCGGCCTCGATCTGGCCGGCTTCCCGGGCAGGCGGACCTCGGCTGCCGAGGCAGCCGGACGGCACGGACGGGCCCGCACCGTCTCGATCTTCCACTCGACTGACCTCCACGGCCGGATCCTGCCCACCGAAACCTACGAAGGCCTCGGGGACGTGGGCGGGTTCGCTCGAATTGCCACCTGCCTGAGGCGGTGGCGGCAGGAGTGCCCCCATTCACTGACCGTGGACGTCGGCGACGTGGTCCAGGGCACCGCCCTGAGCAGTCTCTCCGGCGGCCGCCTGATGATCGACCTCTTCAATCGCCTCGGCTACGACGCCTGGACGCTCGGTAACCACGACTTCGATTGGGGCCCGGAGAAGACGGAGGCCCTGCTCGCCGCCTCGGCCTGCCCCGTGCTCACGGCCAATCTGGAAAGGGGGGGGCAGCGGCCCGGCGGCTTCACCGGCGGCTGGGAGAAGGTGAGGCCCTGGACGATCCGCGAGGTGGGGGGCTTCAGGATCGGCCTCGTGGGCCTGATCACGCCCGGCCTTCCCTACTGGCTTTCCCCGGAGACGCTCGGCGGCGTTTCGCCGCTCGACCCCGGCGAGACGCTGGCCGCGGCGGTCCGCGAGGTCCGCGGCGAGCAGGTCGATGCCGTCGTCGTGATCGGCCACATGGGCTGGCGGTTCACCGACGACTACGCCAATCCCGTCCGGGCCATGCTCGAGGACCTGAAGGGCGTGGACATTTATCTGGCCGGCCACTCCCACCAGAACCAGCCGGCCTGGATGATGCACGACGTGCTTTGCTCGCAGGCCAGCTACTACGGCATCCACTGCGGCCGGATCGACCTGACCTTCGACCTGGCCTCGCGGAAGCTTGTCGATCGGCGGGCCTTCACCGTGTTGATGGACGACCGGTTCGCCCTCGATCCCGCCGTGATGCAACTCGCCAACCCCGACCTGGCGGCCTCCGAGCAGGAACTCGCCCGCGAGGTGGCCCGGGTCACGAGGCTCATTCCCGGCAAGGGCCGCAACAGCGGGCTCGTGAGGCTGCTCTGCGAGTGCTTCGCCGGGGAACTGGCCAAGCAGGGCACGAAGGTGGAGGGCGTGTTCCACGGCTCCTTTGGCACCGGCGACCTCGAGCCGGGCAGGCTGACCGTCGGCGACTGCTGGAGGATCATCCCCTATGACAACGCGCTGGCCGTGGCCGAGGTGACGGCCGCCGACTTGGCGGCGATCATCGCCGAGGACGCGAAGGTGCGGGACAGCGACCGCACGCTCTGGCCGTTCGAGGTCACGGCGGAGGCAGGGGGGCGGGTCAGGCGGATCGCACTCGACGGGCAAGAACTCGCCCCGGACCGGCGATTGAAGATCGCCTTCAACAGCTATGACGCCCAGTCGGGCGGTCGGCGGCTGATGCGGCTGCGGGAGATCCTCGACGCCCCGGCCGCCAAGCGAGCGACCACACCGGTGGACACCCGCGGGGCCCTGATCTCAGGCCTGCTCGACCGCGGCACGGTGGGATAGGCCCGGTGGCTCGCGGGGCGGCAGGAAACCTCCGCGGGCCCGAAAAGAAAAGGACCCGTGGGTTTTGAATCCACGGGTCCGGAGCGGCTCTAGAAGTGTGGGTCTTTGGGGGGGGGGAACAGCCGCTGAAAAGATCCTGTTGAGTTGTGGAGGCCGGGGACTTGTTGGCAACCGCCAGCCCCGACACCGGAAATGTACCCGACGACCCCCTGGCGTGTCGACAGGGCGGTTCATGATTTTTCGATGAGGCTCCAGGGAGGCCCGGCATAACCGGCCTAAACGGCCAGGATTCGCGCCGCAGATTCGCGCCGCAGATTTGCGACGGGCGATTCCGGGAGGATGCCTGTGGCTCGCCCGCGATGCTTCTCCCCTCCGGCGGCGTCGGCTACGCTACCGCTCACACAATGCTGATCCGCCCGCATCCCCCCCCTGTGGAAGCCCGACGAACCGCCATGCCAGCCTCCCACTCCGACCCGTTCTCGGCCCGCAGCACCTTCGAAACGGGCAACGGCCCGGCAACCCTCCACCGGCTCCGGGCCCTCGACGACGCCGGCGTGACGGACACTTCCCGGCTACCGTACTCGCTTCGGATGGTGCTCGAGGCGCTGCTGCGGACCTGCGACGGCTACGAGGTGACGGAGGACGACGTCCGGGCCCTGGCCACCTGGAACGCCGCCAAACCCGCCGAGCGGGAGATCCCCTTCAAGCCGGCCCGGGTCGTGCTCCAGGACTTCACGGGCGTGCCCTGTGTGGTGGACCTCGCCGCGATGCGGGCGGCCATGCAGCGGCTTGGCGGCGATCCGGCCAGGATCAATCCGCTCGTGCCGGTCGATCTCGTCATCGACCACTCGGTGCAGGTGGACTTTTTCGGCACCGCCGACGCCCTGACCAAGAACGTGGACATCGAGTTCGCCCGCAACGCCGAACGCTACGCCTTCCTCCGCTGGGGCCAGCAGGCCTTCCGCAACTTCCGCGTGGTGCCGCCGGCGATCGGGATCGTGCACCAGGTGAACCTCGAGTATCTGGCCGGCTGCGTCTTCCTCCGCGACCCCGACCACCGCGAACCCGGCGGCAAGCGGACCCTGCCGGTCGCCGTGCCCGACACGCTCGTCGGCACCGACAGCCACACCACGATGATCAACGGCCTGGGTGTGGTCGGCTGGGGCGTGGGGGGCATCGAGGCCGAGGCTGTGATGCTCGGCCAGGCGCTGTCGCTGTTGCTGCCGGAGGTGGTCGGCTTCGAACTCACGGGCGAACTGCCCCCTGGCGCCACCGCCACGGATCTCGTGCTCACCGTCACCGAGATCCTGCGGAAGGCGGGCGTGGTGGGGAAGTTCGTCGAGTTCTTCGGCGCGGGCCTCGACCATATGCCGCTGGCCGACCGGGCCACGATCGCCAACATGGCGCCGGAATACGGGGCCACGATGGGCTTCTTTCCGGTCGACGACGAGACGCTCCGCTACCTCCGGCTCACCGGCCGCCCGGCCGAGCAGGTGACGCTCGTCGAACGCTACATGAAGGAGCAGGGGATGTTCCGCACCGCGGCGGCCCCCGTGCCCGAGTTCACGAGCCGGCTGGCCCTCGACCTGGGCAGCGTGGTCCCGAGCCTGGCCGGCCCCAAGCGGCCGCAGGACCGGGTCGCGCTCTCGGCGGTCAAGCAGACCTTCGCCGAGTCGCTCACGGCCCCGACCGCGAAGCGGGGCTTCGCGCTCGAGGGTGAGGCGCTCCGCCGCACGGGGAGCGTGCAGACGAACGGCCATGCGGAGCGAATCGGCCACGGCGCCGTCGTGATCGCCGCGATCACCAGTTGCACCAACACCAGCAACCCCGACGTGATGGTGGCCGCCGGGCTCGTGGCCAGGAAGGCGGTCGAGAAGGGGCTCACGACGAAGCCCTGGGTGAAGACGAGCCTGGCTCCCGGCAGCCGCGTGGTCACCGACTACCTGGAGAAGTCGGGGCTGGCCAAGGATCTCGACGCGCTCGGCTTCGAGACGGTGGGCTACGGCTGCACCACCTGCATCGGCAACTCGGGGCCCTTGCCCGAGCCGGTGGCGAAGGCCGTGACCGAGGGGGATCTCGTGGCCGCCGCGGTGCTCTCGGGCAACCGCAACTTCGAGGGCCGGGTGAATCCGCTCGTGAAGGCCAACTGGCTGGCCAGCCCGCCGCTGGTGGTCGCCTACGCGCTGGCCGGCACGACCGACATCGACCTGACCACCGAGCCGGTGGGCACCGGCCGCGACGGCCAACCCGTGTTCCTCCGCGACATCTGGCCCACCCGCGAGGAGGTGCATCGCACCGTGGCCGCGAGCGTCGCGCCCGAGCAGTTTCAGCGGCGCTACGGCAACGTCTGGCAGTCGAACGAGCGCTGGAACGCCGTGCCCACGAGCTCGGGCGAGCTCTACGAGTGGGACGCCGCGAGCACCTACATCCAGGAGCCGCCGTTTCTCGCCGAGCTCAGCCGCGAGCCGAAGGCTCCGACGAGCGTCCGCGGGGCCCGCGTGCTCCTGGCCCTGGGCGACAGCGTGACCACCGATCACATCTCGCCGGCC
>JBIKXY010000071.1:0-12525 GCA_044355515.1 Pirellulales bacterium | reverse complement strand
GCATCGCCCACTTCAATGCCTGCGACTACTACGAGAGCCACGAGGTTTGGGAGGAGCTGTGGACCGAGTATCGCGGGCCGTCGCGGAAGTTTTACCAGGGGCTGATCCAGGCGGCGGTGGCACTCTATCACTTCGGCAACGGCAACATCCGCGGGGCCCGCAAGCTGCATGGCAGCGTCCACGGCTACCTCGAGCCCTACGCCCCGCGGCATCTGGGGCTCGACCTGACCGGCTTCCTCCGCGACTTCGATGCCTGCCTCTCGGAGGTGGCCGCCAGCACCGAGGACTACCCAGAAATCCCGCTCGACCCGGAGTTGCTGCCGGAGATCCACCTCGACCCGCCGCCAGCGGCCCCGTCCGCCTGACGGCCGCCCGCTCCCTGGAGCCCCTCCCCGCATGTCCGACGAGCCGCTGGCCTTTTCCGCGGAACAGTTCTCCGGGCTGGCGCGGATGTTTCCGCTGCCGAACCTGGTGATGTTTCCCCACGTCATGCAGGCCCTGCACATCTTCGAGCCCCGCTACCGGGCGCTGTTCGAGGAGGCGATCGAGGACGACCGGCTGATCGCCCTGGGCTCGCTCGCCCCGGGCTGGGAGGGAGACTACGAGGGTCGCCCGCCCCTGCGGCCCACGGCCTGCCTCTGCCGCGTCGCCACCCACCAGCGGACCGAGGAAGGCACGTACAACGTGCTCGTCTTGGGCGTGCGCCGGCTGCGGCTGCTGCGGGAGTTGCCCCCCAAGAAGCTGTTTCGCGTGGTGGAGTCGGAGATCATCGACGACGTCGAGCCGTCCGACGCTCCGCCCGGAGCGGCCGCCGCGCTCCAGCAGCGGCTCCTGGCGGCCTTCAAGCGGGCCATGCCGCGGATCCCCAACGCCTACGAGCAGCTTGACCAGTTGCTCGGCAACCAGATCACGCTGGGCATGCTGGCCGACATCGTGTCCTACACGATCGACCTCGACCTGGAGACGAAGCTGGAGTTGCTGGCGGAGTGTGACGTGTTCCGGCGCACGCTCCTGCTCCTCGAGGCCATCAACGCCCGCCCCGCCGGCGGCCGCGGCCGCCCGTTTCCGCCGGAGTTCAGTGAGAACTGAATCGAGATCTGGGCCGCCCCGAGCAGCGGCAGCCCGGGGCGGCAGTTCCGCGGGTCGGGCGTCGATTACACTCTCTTCGCATGAGCGACACCGATTCCCCGACCGCTTCCCCCGCCGTGGACCAGCCCAGGATCCAGCGGGCCGTCCGCGAGATCCTGGCCGCCGTCGGCGAAGACCCCGACCGCGAGGGGCTGCTCGAAACGCCCGCCCGCGTGGCCCGGATGTACGCCGAACTGTTCAACGGCCTGGGACAGGATCCCCGCGTCCACCTGCAGACGGCGTTTCAGGAGAAATACGACGAGATCGTGCTCGTCCGCGACATCGCCTTCAACAGCGTCTGCGAGCACCACCTGCTGCCGTTCATCGGCCGGGCCCACATCGGCTACCTGCCCGACGGCCGGGTGCTCGGCTTGAGCAAGCTGGCGCGGATCGTCGAGACGATTTCCCACCGGCCGCAGGTTCAGGAGCGGATGACCGAGCAGATCGCGACGCTGCTCGAGGAGGAGCTCGGGGCCAAGGGCGTGGCGGTCGTGATCGAGGCCACCCACACCTGCATGACCGTCCGCGGGGTTCGCAAGCCCGGCAGCATGTGCGTGACGTCCGCCATGAAGGGTGTCTTTCGGGCCAATGTGTCCAGCCGAGCCGAGGTGATGTCGCTGATCTACGGCCACCGCTCCACTCCTTGAACGCCCCGTTCCGCCCTCACTGCGGCGACCGCCCCCACGGCGGGCCGCTTCACGCCGCATGCAGCTGCTGCTCGACTTTCTCTGTCGCTTCGGCTGGGGCATGGCGGCCGGGCTCGTGCTGACGCCGACGGCCATCGTGCCGGCGGGCTTCTTCCGGGTGAACCTGCTCGTCGTGCTCGGGCTGGCCACGGCGGCCGCGCTGGTGGCCCGCGGAACCGCCGCTGCGAGTCTCGTCTGGATGCTGGCGGCGACCGCCGCGGGGGTGGCCTGGATGGGGAGCGTCGCCTGGCTCGGCGACCGGCGGCGGGCAGGGCTGTGGCTCTGCGGGGCGACCGCCTTCCTGCTGGCTGCCGCCACGGCCCTGGTCGCAACTGCACCCGGCCCCACGATCGCGACCGCCGACACGCCGCGGGCTGCGGCGGCGCTCCTCTCCGGGCTGGTCAGCGGGCTCGCCGTCCACGCGATGCTCCTGGGCCACTGGTACCTCAACGCGCCCGGCATGCGGGTGGATGCCCTGCGCCGGATGATCGACCTGGCGGTCGCGGCCTGGGCGCTTCAGCTGGCCTGGTGCGGGGCAACGCTGGCCTTCGGCGGCTGGCCCGGGGCAGGCGGCACGACCACGACGGCGCTGGTCGCGCTTCGCTGGCTGGCCGGCCTCGTGGG
Source organism: Pirellulales bacterium (assembly GCA_044355515.1). Lineage (GTDB taxonomy): Bacteria > Planctomycetota > Planctomycetia > Pirellulales > UBA1268 > QWPN01. The sequence continues at coordinate 10,087 of JBIKXY010000071.1, read as the reverse complement.
TCTGCCGGTCCTCCTCGTGATGGCCCGCAAGACGCTCGACATTCCCAACACGCAAAGCGCGACGGGTATCCTGTATGTGGCCTGCCTGGCCGCGATCCTGGGCGAGCTCACCGCCCAACTGCTCCAGGCATCCGGCTGACGACCCCTCGCCCAACCCGTTTTCGGCCGATGCGCATCACCTACGCCTGCCCCGCCTGCGACGCGACCGTGACTTACTCCGGCGTGGAGACGGCACGTTCGCTCGCCTGCCCCCACTGCCACGCGGTCGTGGCCGTGCCCGCCGACGCGATCGGCTGGACGAACGCGGCGGGGGGCGTCGCCCAGCCGGGCACGGGGCTGCCGGTGCTGGGGCGCTGCCTCGTCTGCCCGAGCACCGAGCTCTTCGCCCGCAAGGATTTTCCCCAGCGGCTCGGCGTCGGCATCGTGGTGGCGGGCTTCGCTGCCAGCTGTGTCACTTGGGCCTGGCAGCTGCTGGTGCCGACCTTCGCGATCCTGTTCGGCACGGCGCTGGTCGACGTTTGTCTCTACCTCCTGATGCCCGAGTGCCTCACCTGCTATCGCTGCGGGGCTCGCTACCTGGGTGCGGGCGGGGCCCACGGCGGTTTCGACCTGGAGACGCACGAGCGTCACCGGCAGCAGCGGATCCGGCTCCGCGAGGCGGCCGCAGCCCGGCCCGCCCCGACCTCCTCCCCGACCTCCTGAGCGCCCCAAGCGCGGCCCGCCGGGCCCGGAGCCACGCATGGATCACGAACAGGTGCGGATCGAGGAGGACCTGCGGGGCATCATCTCCGGCGAGGTGGTCTGCGACGACGTGGGGCGGTCGCTGTATGCGACCGATGGCAGCCTGTTCGAGTCGCGGCCGCTGGCGGTGGTCCGCCCGCGGACGACCGAGGATGTCGCCGCCACGGTCCGCTGGGCCGCCGAACGAGGCGTCAGCGTGCACCCGCGCGGGGGCGGGACGAGCTTGTGCGGCGGTCCGCTCGGGCCCGGCATCGTGATCGATTGCTCGCGGTTCATGCGCCGCATCCTGGCCGTGAGGGAGCACTCGGTGCGGGTGCAGCCCGGAATCGTGGCGGCGCAGTTCGACAGTTTTTTGTCTCGTCGCCGACGCGGGTTCGGCCCCGATCCTGCCAACGCGGCGGTGAGCACGATCGGCGGCATGGTCGGCCGTGACGCCTCGGGCAGCCGCTTCCTGCGGCATGGCTCGGTGCGGCGCTGGGTGGAGTCGCTCGAGGTCGTGCTTGCCGATGGCACGGTGGTGGAGCTCGGCCCTACGCCGGCCGAGCCGCCGGCTCCGGCGGAGCCGGCGGGAGGCATCGCGCCCGCGATCTCCGACCGCGTCACCACGCTCGCGGCCGGCGTGGCGGAACTGCTGGTCCGTGGCCGCGGGGTGATCGGCCGCTGGCAGCCGCCCACGCGGGCCACCCATGGCGGCTACCGGCTGCATGACCTCGAGCGGGATGGCCTCGTCGATCTGCACCGGCTGCTCTGCGGGGCCGAGGGCACGCTCGGCGTGGTCACCGCGGCGACCCTGCGGACCGCGGCCCCCGACCCGGCGACGGCCGTGGGCCTGCTGCTGTTCGAGTCGCTCGAGTCGGCCGCGGAGGCGGCCGTCCGGCTGCTGTCCCTCGAGCCGAGCGCCTGTGATCTCTTCGACCGGCGGCACCTGGCGCTGGCCCGTGAGGCGCGGCCGGCGTTCGACCTCCTGATCCCGCCGGTGGCCGAGGCCGCCCTGCTCGTCGAGTTCGCCGCAGACGAGCCGGCGGAGTGCAATGCGAAGCTCGAGCAGGCGCTGGCGGCCATGCGGCGCGGCCGGCGCGGCTGCATCGACATCCGCCGGGCCGAGGACGGGCACGATGCCGCCTTCTTCTGGGACCTCTCCCGCAACGTCGTGTCGATGCTCCACGGAGTTCGCGCCGCCCTGAGGCCGGTGCCGTTTCTCGAGGATGTGGTGGTGCCGCCGGCGGCGCTGCCGCAGTTTCTCGGCCGGCTTCAGGGGGTGCTCAGGCAGGAGCACGCGACGGCGATGATCTTCAGCCATGCCGGCCACGGCGAGCTGCACATCCGGCCGCATGCCAACCCCCGCAGTCCGGGTGAGCGGGAGCGGCTCGAGGCACTGGCCAAGGCGGTCTACGCGGAGGTGGCGGCGGTGGGGGGCTCGATCGGGGCCGAACTGGGCCTGGGCCTCTCCCGGACTTCCTTTTTTGCCCGGCTGTTTCCCGAGCTGGTCGGGCTGTTCGCGGAGGTCAAGCAGCTCTTCGACCCGGCCGGCATCCTCAACCCGGGGCGAGTCGTGCCGGATGCCTCGCCGGCAGCGGCCTTCCGGCCGCCGTTGGCTGCGACGCCGGATAGTTCGGCCGACCCGGGCAGCGACGCAGTCGTCGAGCCGCCGCGGTCCCGTGACGAGGAGCCGCAGGTGGTGCCGCTCACGACCTGGAGCCTCGACCGGCTGGTGGTCGAAGTCGATGCCTGCAATGGCTGCGGCGGCTGCCGGAGCGTGGCGAACACCACCCGGATGTGCCCGCGGTTTCGCGAGAACCCGGCCGAGGAGGCCTCCCCCCGGGCCAAGGCCGACGTGATGGCGGCGCTGTTGTCGGGCCGGCTCGATCCCCAGGCGATCTCCAGCGAGGCGGTGCGGGCCGTGGCCGACACCTGCTTCAACTGCCACCGCTGCCGCACCGACTGCGCCGCCGGCGTGGACATCCCGGCGATCGTGATGGAACTCAAGGCCGCCCACTACGCCGCCAACTCCACCCGGCTGGCCCCCTGGCTCTTGACCCGCGTCGACTCGCTCGCCGCCGTGGCCGGCCGCGCGCGGCCGCTGGCCAACTGGGCGCTGGGCAACCCCCAGGCCCGCTGGGTGATGGAGAAGACGCTCGGCATCGCCCGGGGCCGCAAGCTGCCGGCCGTGAGCGGCACCGCCTTCATGCGCTGGGCGGCGAAGCGCGGCCTGACGCGGCCCTCGCGGCGGAGCGGGCCGCGGGTGCTCTACTTCCTCGACACCTACGCCCGGCGGCACGATCCGCTGCTGGGGCAGGCCTTCGTGTCGGTGCTCGAGCGGAACGGGATCGGGGTGTTCATCGACCCGCGGCAGGTGGCCTCCGGGATGCCGCTCGTCTCCGAGGGAGATCTGGACGGGGCCCGCCGGCTCGCGCGGGCGAATGTTCGCGTGCTCGCCGAGGCGGTGCGGCTCGGCTACCGGATCGTGTGCACGGAACCGGCGGCCGTGACCTGCATCACCCACCACTACCCGCTCCTGCTCGACGACGAGGAGTTGCCCCGCGTGGCGGCAGCCACCTGCGACGCGGCCACTTATCTCTGGGAACTCCATCGCGAGGGACGGCTGCGGCTCGACTTCCGCCCCGTGCCCGCCCGGATCCTGTACCACGCCGGCTGCCACGAGCAGATTGCTGGCGGGCTGCCGCCGGCTGAGAACCTGCTCAGGCTCGTGCCGGGGCTCGCCCTCGAAGCGGCCGACCGCGGCTGCTCGGGCATGGCTGGCACGTTCGGGCTGGCGCGCGAGCACTACCGGGCCAGCCTGCGGATGGGGCTGCCGCTGGTGAACGGCATGCGGGCGGCGGGCATCGAGGCGGGGGCCACCGGCTGCTCGGCCTGCCGGATCCAGATGGAGCAGGGCACGACGAAGCCGGCCGTGCACCCGGTCAAGATCCTCGCCAGAGCCTATGGTCTTCTGGAGGGCCCGGGGCCGCAGGGCCTCGACACCCTGCTCACCGCCACGAGCGGCCGGCTCACCACCACCTGAATCGAGCGTTCGATCATGCCCGCACCCGATCTGCCTGCAGCTGCCGGCCGCTTGCGGGTCGCCGTGTTCGCCGGCATGGCGGAGGCGGCCGGCTGCCGGACGCTGGAGGTCGCCTGGAACGGCGGCACGGTGGCCGATCTCCGCCGCACGCTGGCCGCGGCCTGCCCCGGGCTCGGCTCGCTGCTCGCGCGGAGCGCCGTGGCCCGCGGCGACCGTTACGTCGCCGATGCCGAGCCGCTCGCGGCGGGAGACGATGTGGCCGTCATTCCTCCAGTGAGCGGAGGCTGACAAATGGCCGGCGACCTGAACCACGATCCGCGGGTGAGGCTCGTGACGCTCGGCTCCGAGCCGCTCGACCCGGCGGCCGTGCTCGCGGCGGTGGGAGATCGGGCGGCTGGCGGCAACGTCTTGTTCGTGGGCACGGTGCGGGGCGTGACCGGCGACCTGGCCACGACGCGGCTCGAATACGAGGCCCACCCGCCGCTCGCCCGGGCCGAGTTGGCGCGGCTCTGCCGGGAGGCGGCCGACCGCTTCGGGCTGGTCGCGGTGGCGGTGAGCCATCGCGTGGGCATCGTCGAGCCGGGCGCCGCGAGCGTGGCGGTGGCCGCGAGCGCGGCCCATCGCAGGGAGGCCTTCGCGGCGGCCGAGTGGCTGATGGAGCGGATCAAGGCGAGCGTGCCGATCTGGAAGTGCGACCATGGCCCCGATGGCGGCCGCACGTGGGTGCATGGCCGGGTGCCGGCGGACCGCGGGCCCTGACATGACCTCGCTCGTCGACGGCTTCGGCCGCATCCACACCGACCTGCGGATCAGCGTCACCGACCGCTGCAACCTGCGGTGCACCTACTGCATGCCCGCGGAAGCGGTGTTTCTGCCCCGGGAGGATCTGCTCTCCTGCGAGGAGATCGCCCGGGTGGCGGCCGTTGCGGCCGGCGAGGGCATCCGCACGATCCGGCTCACCGGTGGCGAGCCGCTGCTGCGGCGAGATCTCGACCGGCTCGTGCGGCTGGTGGGCGCCGTGCCCGGGATCGAGGAGGTGGCGGCCACCACCAACGGACTGCTGCTGGCCGACCAGGCCGAAGCCCTGGCGGCGGCCGGCCTGCGGCGGCTGAATGTCAGCCTCGACGCGATCCGCGAGGAGGCCTTCGAGCAGCTCACCCGGCGCCGCGGGCTCGACCGCGTCCTGGCCGGCCTCGCCGCCGCCCGAACGGCCGGTTTTCATTCGATCCGGATCAACGCCGTCTCGATTCGCGGGCTCTCCGAGGAGGAGATCGTGCCGCTGGCCGAGTTCTGCCGGCGCGAGGGGTTTCACCTGCGGTTCATCGAGTTCATGCCGCTCGACGCGGATGGAAGTTGGAACGCGGAGCAGGTGCTCTCGGGCGCCGCGGTGCGGGCGATCCTGGAGCGGGAGATCGGGCCGCTCGAGCCGCTCGAGCCGGCCGATCCGGGCCAGCCGGCGGTGGACTGGCGCTGGGCCGACGGCGGCGGCCTGATCGGGTTCATCGACCCGGTCACGAGCCCGTTCTGCGACCGCTGCGACCGGCTTCGGCTCACGGCCGACGGACAGTTTCGCAACTGCCTCTTCTCGACGACCGAGTGGGATGCCCGCGGGGTGCTCCGCGGCGGCGGCAGCGACGCCGAGATCGCGGCGCTGCTCCAGGCCTGCGTGGCGGCCAAGCGGGCCGCGCACGGGATCGGCTCGCCCGCCTTCGAGCGGCCGGCCCGCGCCATGTATCAGATCGGGGGCTAGGGATGAGCCGACCGCGACGCTATCTCGACCAAGCGGCCACCACCTGGCCCAAGCCGCCGGAGGTGCTCGCGGCCTGGCGACGGGCCGCCGAGGAGATCGGGGCGACGGCCGGCCGCGGGCTGTATCGCGAGGCCGTCGAGGCGACGGCGATTCAGGCGCGGGCCCGGGCCGCGGCGGCGCGGCTCTTCGGCGGCGTCGAACCGGGCCGGGTGGCGCTTCCCTCGGGTTGCACGCTGGGACTGAATCTCGCCATCCACGGCCTCGCGCGGCCGGGCGACCATGTGATCGCCACCGCCGCCGACCACAACGCCACGCTCCGACCGCTCCATGCGCTCGCCACGCGGGGCGTGATCGACCTTTCGCTGGCTCCCTGCGACGCCGCCGGCCGGGTGGATCCCGCGGCGATCGCCGCCGCCTGGCGACCCGCGACGAGACTCGTGGTCTGCTCCCACGTGTCGAACGTCACCGGCGCGGTGCAGGACGTGGCAGCGATCGCGACGATTGCCCACGAACGGGGCGGCCTCGTGGTGCTCGACGCGGCCCAGTCGCTGGGCGTGGTACCGGCGTCGCAGCCCGGCTGGGGGGCCGACCTGGCGGTGGCGGCGGCGCACAAGTGGCTCCTGGGCATGGCGGGCGTGGCGTTTCTCTGGGCCCGCTCCGGAGTCGAACCGGCCGGGATCATGCAGGGCGGCACCGGCTCGGCGAGCGAGTCGCTCGCGATGCCCGAGGCCTTTGCCGAGCGGCTCGAGGCAGGAACGCCCGACGTGCCCGCGCTGGCGGCGGCCGCCGCGGCGGCCGCCTGGCTGGAGGAGCGCGGAGTCGCCGCGGTCGCCGCGGCGGGCCGCGACCTGGCGGACCGCACGGCCGCGGAGCTTTCCGGGCTCGCCGGCGTGCGGGTGGCTCGCGGCCAAGCTGCCATGGGAATTGTGAGCTTTACGGTCCAGGGCTATGATCCGGCCGACGTCGCCGCGATCCTGGAGCAGGCCGCGGGCGTGCAGGTGCGGTCGGGCTTTCACTGTGCGGCGGTCGTCCACGAGCACCTGGGCACCCGCTCGGGCGGCACGGTGAGGGCGTCTTTCGGGCCGTTCAACACCGCCGCCGATGTCGAGGCTCTGGTGGGTGCGGTGGCAACGCTGACGCGGGGCTGAGCGAGGCCGGTCGAGAAGGAGCGAGGAGGCGAGCGATGGCGGGCATTCCCCAGAGCGTGTGGTACGCGGGCGGGCTGCGGTTTCAGTGCACGCAGTGCGGCGACTGCTGCACCGGCGCCGAGGGTTATGTCTGGGTCAACCAGGCCGAGATCGACGCCATGGCCGCGCGGTTGGGGATGACGCCCGCCGACTTCGAGGCCGCCCACGTGTATCGCGTGGGCATCCGACGGTCGCTGAAAGAACGGGCCGGGGGCGATTGCGTGCTGCTCGACCCGGTGACGCGGAAGTGCACGGCCTATGACGAGCGGCCGCGGCAGTGCCGCACCTGGCCCTTCTGGGACTCGAATCTCCGCTCGCCGGCCGCCTGGGCCGAGGCGGCGGAGCATTGCCCCGGCTGCGACAAGGGCGACCTCGTGCCCCTGGAGCGGATCGTCGAGCAGGCCGCCCAGATCCGCGTCTGAGTGCGGTGCACGTCTTGGGCGGCGCAGGCTCCGGGTAGCCCCTGCCATCTCGCCGGACGCTCCCTTCGGGCATCCTGCCCTCCGGTCGCTCGAATGAAACCTCGCTGCGCCATCCTTGCTGCGCTCGGTTTCCTACGCCGCTCGATTGGCATGGGCTACCCCTCGCAGTCAAACGGTGCGCAAGCAAGGAACACTGCGCACGCACCCTGCCGCGCGGATTCGTCCCACCAATCACCGCGCGCCAGAACGCGCACGCGCACGGCCGCCCGGAGGTGCGGCCGCCGGGCGGAGGCCCGGCAAGGCGGCAGGGGGCATGGATGCCCCTGCAGCCGTGATCACAGGATCCCGCCGTGCGTCCGCCACGGGGTCATGTGCGAGGGCTGGTCGAGGAACCAGATCCGTTCCCACTCGTCGGTGATCGCCCGGAGGTCTTCCGACGTGTAGATGAGCTGCTGGGCCCGGCGGACCGGATCGCCCGAGTACATGGGGATCAGGCATCCCGAAGAGGTGGACAGCACCGCCACCGCCCAGAGCAGCCACACTGCCTTTCTCATCGCCTGGTCCTCCTGACCCGTGCCCGTGTCTCGTCTCATGTCGTGCCGGGACCCGCTTCCTGCGAATGTCCCGGAGATGTACCTGATCGCCCGGTCGCATCGCGAGAGGGGCTGGTGCCGCCAGCCCGCTCGAGCGACGCCTCGTCATCCCAGCCTGCCCAGTCCCCGCTTCAAGCCCCGGTCGGTTCAGAGGGGGTGTCGTCCGCCTCGTCGTCGGTTGGGGGCTCGGCCGGCTCGCTGCCTGCCGCCGATGCCTTGTAATCGCGAACCCGCTCCTCCATCTCCTTGCCCGGCTTGAAGGTGACCACGTTCTTGGCCTGCACCGTGACCGGTTCTCCGGTTCGCGGGTTGCGGGCCAAGCGGGCCTCACGCTGCTTGATCTGGAAGATCCCGAAGTTCCGCAGTTCGACCCGCCCGTCCCGGACCAGGGCCTCGATCAAGGCCTCGAACGTCCGTTGCACGAGCACCCGGGTGCGAAACTGGGGAAGATCGATCTCTTCCGCGATCGTCCGGACGATGTCTTTCTTGGTCACGGCTCGGGTTCTCCGACCGCGGCCCACCGTTTCTTCGCCCGGCGGGCGAGGGGCCGGTGGACGGGGACGAGTCCGAAGCCTAGGCCTGGCAAGGATTAGTGTCAACCAGCCACCCCGGTGGTGGAAGGTTCACCGAACCACTGTCGTCGTTGATATCGGCGGCCTGACCGCCAAACTTGATGCATTCGGCACAACCGGGCCGAGCAGCATTCCGGCGGCGTTTCGAGCCGCGGCCTCCGCCGGATTCGGGGCAGGCTTGGGGGGATGGGGAAACCCACTACACTCGACCGCTGTCGCGTTTCCGCCCCATGTCTCTGTCCATGCCGCTCCCCGCCCCGCCCGCCTCCGCTGCCCTCGCGCCCGACCTGTCGGTCGCGCTCGGCCGGCTGCGGCTGCCCAATCCGATCACGGTGGCTTCGGGCACCTTCGGCTACGGCAAGGAGATGACGGGCTTCATGGACCTCGCCCGGCTGGGCGGGATCGTGCCCAAGACGATCACGCCGCTGCCGCGGAAGGGCAACGTGCCCTGGCGAACCGTCGAGACGGCCTCGGGGCTGCTCAACTCGATCGGCCTCGACAACGACGGGGTGGAGGCCTTCCTCGAGAAGCAGCTGCCGTTCCTGGCGGGCTGCGGCGCGCCGGTGATCGTGAGCATCGCTGGGGCGAACGCCGCCGAGTTCGTGGGGCTGGCCCGGCGGCTGGAGGGCGTGGCCGGGATCGCGGCCCTCGAGCTCAACGTCTCCTGCCCCAACGTCAGCCACGGCGTGGATCTCGGCAGCGATCCGGCCACCTGCCGCGACGTGGTGGCGGGCGTGCGGGCGGCCACGAGCCTGCCGGTGATCGCCAAGCTCACGCCCAACGTGAGCGACATCGCAGCCGTGGCCCGGGGCGCGGCCGACGGCGGCGCCGACGCCGTCACGCTGATCAACACGCTCCAGGGCATGGCGGTGGACTGGCGGCGGCGAAAGCCGCTGCTCGGCAACGTGGTGGGAGGCCTGAGCGGACCGGCGATCAAGCCGGTGGCGCTGCGGTGCGTGCACCAGGTGCACCGCGGGGTCGGGATCCCGATCATCGGTGTGGGGGGCATCATGACGATCGACGACTGCCTGGAGTTCTTCGTGGCGGGTGCGGCGGCGGTCCAGATCGGCACGGCCAGTTTCGCCGAGCCGGTCGTGTCGGCCCGGCTGCTCGACGAACTGCCGGCGGCCCTCCGCGAGGCGGGCGTGAGCCGGTTCGCGGATCTCGTGGGCACGCTCCAGTTGCCAAAGCCCGCCGGCTGCGTGGCTGAGCCACTCCAGGGGGCCGCCCATGCCGGCTGAGACGAGCCCTCCGCCGCGGCCCACCCGCGCCCTCTCGGGCATCCAGCCCACGGGCCGGTTTCACTGGGGCAACTATTTTGGCGCGATCCGGCAGTACATCGACCTCCAGGCCGGAGCCACCGCTTCCGCGGGAGCCACCGCTTCCGCGGGAGCGCACCAGGCCGCCGACGAGGCCTACTACTTCATCGCCGACCTGCACGCGCTCACGACCGTCCGCGAGCCGGAGCGGCTGCGGGGGTTCGTGCGGGATGCCGCGCTCGATCTCGTGGCCCTGGGACTCGATCCGGAGCGGGCGGTGCTGTTCGTGCAGTCGGACGTGCCGGAGGTGACGGAGCTGACCTGGCTGTTGATGACCGTCACGCCGATGGGCCTGCTCGAGCGGTGCCATGCCTACAAGGACAAGAAGACCCGCGGCCTGCCGGCCGACGCCGGGCTCTTCACCTACCCCGTGCTGATGGCGGCCGACATCCTCGCCTACGACGCCACGGTCGTGCCCGTAGGGGAGGACCAGGTGCAGCACATCGAGGTCTGCCGCGACCTGGCCGGCACCTTCAACCAC
>JBIKXY010000069.1:0-12531 GCA_044355515.1 Pirellulales bacterium | reverse complement strand
TCACGGGTCTCCAGCGTCCAGTCCTCGAACGGAAATACCGGTGTCAGCCAGACGTCCTCCGGATTGTGCTGCCCGTCCATCTCGCCGAGATACCCGGCCGCCCAGACGTCGTCCGCCAGCACGCCGCCGGTGAGCGCCCGGGCCCGCGGATCGCTGCCCGACGGATACGGGGCGAGGTTGTCGAGCAGGTCGTTCCACGCGTCCCGCAGCTCCGGATCCGCGCCGAGCGTCTCGGCGGCACGGATGGCCAGAGGCACGGTGCCGCGGATGGCGGCCAGGTCCATGATGCTGTCGCCAACGGCCCAGAAGTCCTCGTGGGCATGGGTGCCGGCGAGGTGGTAGAGCCCGTCCGGTTCCTTCCGCACCAGATGCCGGTAGAACTCGACCGTGCCGCGCAGCAGCGGATAGGCGTGGGTCCGCAGCCATTCCCGATCACCCGTCGCCCGGTAGCGCCACCACGCCTGCACCGCCAGTTCGCTGCCTGACGAGGCGACGTGACTGATCCAACTGAAACGCCCCTTGGCCGGTTCGGTGACGACGCGCAACTGGCTGTCGAACCGGCAGAGGGCCTTGGCCCGCGGCGACAGGGCCGTGTGCGGCTTCCTCCCGAGCAAGACGTCCTGGAACTCCGCGGCCACGTCGTCGGGAAGCACCGTGGGGCCGTCGAACGACGTCGTCTCCGGAAAGTAGGCCCCGGCGCTGCCCCACCGCTGCCGGGCGGCCTGCTCCGCGTTCGGGAGCTGCCCGACATACATGTCGAAGAACGGGGTCGTCAGGTCGATCGCGTCGGCCGCCAGCAGCGGCATGTAGAGCATCTCCGTGGTCCAGATCCAGAACTGCGATCCCCAGCGGCGTGCGTCGCCGGTCGTGACGAACAGCGACCCGTTCCACTTGGGGGGCAGTTCACCGCGCGAGGAGCTCGCCATGTGGTAGAGGTGCAGCTCGCGCCAGCGTGCCGCCCGCTGCGCGAGGCCGTCGGCGCTCTCGAGCCTGACGAAGGTGCGGGACCGGAAGTCGTGCCACCAGCGGCGGTGCGCGGCGCGTCGCGCGGCGGACGGTCGCGCCGCGGCGGCATCCGCCACGGCCACGGCCGCCGCGGCGACGTCGTTCGTGGGTGGCCACGCCGCGGCGCTGGAGATGAGCACCGTCCGCGGGTGCGGGGAGGCGGGCAGGACCAGCGTCCGGCTCCGGGCAGACGGCTCCCCGGGCTGCGGTTCGGTGCCGGTGGCCCGCACCGCCACCGCCGACGCATTGTGATGGCCCCCCTCCCGAAACCGCTGGGTCAGGACGATGCCGTCCGGCAGTGGACCGAAGGCCGAGGTCGCGACGTGCTCCCCGACCCTGACCTCCGGCTCGCGCAGCATCGAGACCGTCACGCGCAGCGGCTCCGGCGGCGCCCGCCGGTCATCCACCTCCATGACGAGGACGTCGGCATCTGCCGCGACGAAACACCGCACCGTCAGCCCCCGGCCCTCGACGACGCACTCGGCATCGGCGAGCGACAGACGCTGCCGGAACGCGTCGTCGCCCCGCGCGAACGGCTGTCCGCCGGTCTGCACGACGACGCCGGCGATCCCGCCACAATAGTCCGTCACGCTGCCGCGATGGTCGGGCTCTCCCTGGTGATCGCGGTTGACGGCGAACGCGTCGACCCGGTTGATCTGGAGGTGGATCGCATCCGGCGACGTCCAGACCATCGTGCCCATGCGGCCGTTGCCGAGCGGATGGCCGTCGTCCGGCGACGCCACCGGCTCGTCGTAGACCAGCGTCGAGTCCTCCCAGCGCGCCCGCGGGGCGGCGGGTTCGGCGGCGGGCACCGCGGCCGGCGGCAGGAGCAGCAGGGCCAGCGCGAGCGTCGTGCGTGGCATGTCCATGGGATCCTCCGTCGCGGCGGCGATCATCGGGCGTCGAGCCACGAAGGATAGCCCGGCCAATGGCAGCCCGGCCAATGGCACTTCCGCAAGCGTCGCCCGACGGATGAGCGGCTCGTGAGCGGATTGCTCCCGCGTCTCGAGGCAGCCCCGGCCTGGAAAGCGGCTCCCTGGGATCGGCCGCCTTCCCCCCGTGCAGTGGCGTTTTTCTCGTGTCGGCGCGGAGGCTCTCCGAGTTCGGCCGCCTGGGCCTTGGTTTGACCGCGCGTCCGGCACCGATCAGAGGCTGTGGATGTCGATTGCCGGCAGCTCGTCGGGCGACACCTGCACCGCTTCGCGGTCGTCATGCGCCTGCACGAGCTCGCCCCAGGCGGTGGGCGGGCCGCGGGCGGGGGAGATCGGCGGCGGTTCGAGCGGTTCGCGGAGGTGTGTGAGAATTTTCCGGATCGGCCCCGGCTCGCGGACAGGAAGTCCGCAGCAACCGGAGGTTGCCAAGAGTGCGAAGGCCAGGGATGGTTTCGCACTCGGAAAGCAGTCTGAAGGCAATCAGCCGGATGTCGCCGCCGCAGTTCGGGCACTCGAGCGGAAACTCCTCCGCCACCCGCGGTTAGGAGTTTCGCCCAAGCAATCCGGGAGGTGTCGTGCGAGCGGGGCTTTTGAGGCGCGTCGCAGCAGCCTCCCGTGGCGTGACCGACGCCCCCATGCCCGCCGGCAGCGGCGTCGCACCGCTTGCCGATGTTGCCGATGGCGAGCGCCGGGACGGCTTTTCGCAGCTTGTGATTCGGCGCAAACACTCCGTGATACCGATGCCGGTGCTTCCGCGGCGGCGGGACAAGGTCCGCCAAACGATCGAGGAACTCGGGGCGGCGTGAGCTCGACGACGCCATTGGCTCCCGGCCGCGTGGACTTGCGGCCGCGGCCGGGCCCGACCCAGGTGGCGGCCTTGTGTCTGGGCAGCACGTAGCGGATGCGGGCGATCCGGCCGTCTGGGCCGCGGATCACGGAGAGTCGCTCCAGTGCGAAGGGGGGCCGGGCGCAAGAGCGCAGCAGGTGTTCGAGGCTCTGAAAATAGCTCGGCACGTCGCGGTCGATAAAGAGCGGTCGTGGCTGGGCGAGCGACTCGGCACGGCCGCCGGAGGCGATCAAGAGGACGATGCACGCTGCCGCCGCGAGGCGACCGGGGGAAACGTGATTCACGGGGAGGGACTCTGCGGGTGGGCTTGGATGAATGCCTCTCATGCAGTCTCCCTTCCCCGCGGGCGGAGCGACACCGGCCTTTCGGCCGGGTTCGGTTCCCCATTACTCGACGAGGATCAGGGCGAAGTCGTGCCGCCGAATCGGGAGCCGGAAGGCTCCGGGGCCAGCCGGCTCCAGTTCTTCCGGCCGGACGGGCTCGAGGTCCATGGCGGCGTTCTTTTTCCCCTTGGCCGGCTTTCGCCCGCCTGCCGCCAGCCGTTGCTCCATGTCGAAGGCCCGCACGTCGTCCGGCAGGCCCAGGGCCGCGCGGTCGAGCGTGAACACCGCCTCGTAGACCACGTCTTTCCCGGCCTTGCCGCCGGCTGGCGGCTTGGCCCCTTCCTTCTGGCCCTGTTCCCGAATCCGGTCGTATTGATCGATGTCGCCGGAGTCCGCCGCCTGCGGCTGGTAGCCCAGCGGCTTTTCATCCCCCTGGCCGAAGTTCCCGATGGCCAGGAGCGCCTTGCCGCCCCGCGCGAGCACGAGGGCCCGCAGCCGCGCCCCGGTGGCGGTGAAGGGATGGCCGCTCTCCCAGTAGCGATACACCCGGCAGTCCGGTTCGCCGTAGCCGAATTCGGCCAGGATCTTGATGGCGTTGGCGTTGTCCTGGCCGCCGGCATGCACCTTGATCTCGTGGGGCAGGCAGACGGCCAGGTTGGTGCGGATCTGCCAGCGGCGCGTCGCCGCCTCGAACCGGTCGCAGGCCACCGCCACGTTCCCGGCCTGCAGCCCGGTGCTCTGCACGAGCACGAGCGCCGGGTCGGCGTCGATCCCCAGCCGGTCCTGCATGTCGAGACCCATTTGTTTGCCGAGGTCCCGCCACTCCCAGTCGTAGTTGATCTGGGAGAAGGAGAGGATCGGCACGCAGTTGAAGTTGGTCATGTGCATCCAGGCCAAGGGCCGTTTGCCCATCGCGTGCATCATCACGGCGTGCCGCTTGACCAGGGCCCGGTAGGCCATCAGGTTCACGCCGGGGGTGAGTTTCCCCTCGTCGTTGACGTAGGCCGGCCCGCCGGCCTCGGTCGGCACCCAGCAGGGCTTGAGGAAGATGTTGTCCCAGTAGATGCCGTCGGCGAAGGTCTCGTACATCTTCTTGTGGTAATACAGGAGCCGATCCACCACGGTCGGCACCGGCTCGATGTCGTAGTAGATGCCCAGCGGCGTCTGCCGCGTGGAGCGATGGGGCGCTCCGGCCTTCCATTGGGGATGGGCGATGTCCATGGTGGACCATTCGTCCATGTAGGTGATGCCAAAGCCGTCGTCGGAGAGGCTCGCGCTGCGCGGGCTGATGTAGGGCAGGATCCAGCGATATTTTTTCGTCTCGGGCGTGTCGGCCGGTGACGTGCTCGCCCATTCGAGACCGGCCTTGGCGGCGACGGCGGCCTCGGGTTTGCCGGCTATTTTCGCCAGCCACTCCTGCAGGTAGCCGGGATCCTGCTGGCCTGTCCGGCGGTATTTCGCCAGCCGCTCCCAGTGGCCGAAATCCAGGTTGTGCGGAAAAAAGTCCACGACGCCGAACGCCCCGCCCCAATAGGTCGTCCCGCCCCACATGTCGAAGTTCACGTCCTCGACGTCCTTGCCGGTGCCGTGGTTCCACCACTTCCGCCACGAGGTGGGCGTGTCGGGCATCGGCTTGGCAGGGGTTGCCTGGAGCGCGAAGCGGATCGTCCGCTCCCGCTCGAGTTGCACGGGACGGCAGATCAGGTTGACCCGCAGCGACACTTCATCGCCGTCGCGATGGATCTCCAAGGCCGGCACGTTCGGGTCGGGGACCCAGTCGCGGTCGTTGTCGGCGGCGAAGCAGATGCCCCGTTCCGGGCCGCCGACGAAAACGTAGGGAACGAGCGTGCCGGGCAGGCCGACCCGCGGCGCCGCGAGCGAGTCCCAGACCTTCCCGCTGCCCTCGGGAATCCGGCCGGCGTAGTGCGGCCGCAGCATGGCGGTGACGGGATGCAAGAGCCACGCCTCGGATTTCTTCAGCGGGATCACGAGCTGCAGCTTCTCGACCTGCGTGGGGGTCTGCGGCAGCTTCAGGGCGACCTCCATCAACCCGTCGTAGTCCCAGGAAAACTCGGTCGCCCCCGCGATGTCCCCGGCGGTCCAATCGGCCTTCCCGGTGACCCGGGTCGGCTTCGTCTCCGTGAACGTGGACCCCTTGCCTGCCGCCGTCACCGTGCGGCCGCCGATCTGGAACTCCAGCCGCACCGGCGCCGCGAGCAGCGGCTGCTGCTGGCTTTCGACCTGGTTCCAGAGGCCCGTCGGATCCATCACGGTGCGCCGCAACACGCAGGACACGGCGCCGGCCTTCGGATCGACCTCGAGAGGCGTGAACGGCGGCACGACCACCTCGTCCATTCCCAGGTTGAGTCCTTCCCAGGGGAGCTTCTTTCGTTGAAACGGCCGGCGGATCTCCAGGCCCTCCGGCCCGCCGGGAAACGTCAGGGTGAGAAGGTAAAGCCCCTCCGGCAGATCCGGGACCTCGAGGTTCTCGCCATTGGCCGACATTGGGAGTGAACCGGAGCGTTCGGCGAGGATCGTGTCTTTCCCGTCTTCCGTGAGCGTCAGCCGCCAGTCGGTCGCTCCCGCGGGCGGGGCAGGCAACAGGAACCGCACCAGGCGATGCGACGGGAAATAGGCGTAGCGAAACTCCGTTTCCACCGAGCAGGCGAAGGGCACGGAAAACTCCCCGTCGGCCCCGGAGAGCGTCAGGGTGACGAGAAACGGGCCGGGGGTGGGGGCGGGCAACGCGACGGTGGCGGCCGCCTTGTTCTTCGCCCCTCTCGGGCCACCGCCCCCGGCGGGTGCCACGGGCAGGTCCCCCTCGGATTCGGCCACCGTCTTCCCGCCGGTGGTCAGCGTCAGCTTCCAGCGTTTGTAGGCTTCGGGGGCCGTGAGCGCCCTGAGTTGAAAACTTCCTTTCTGCTCATCGGTCGCATGGCGGAGGTTGAAATCGGTCAACAGCCGCCCCTGCAGATCGACCATCACCGGGTGACTAGCCACGACCGCGTCCGGCCCGTCGCCAAGTTGGGCGCGAATCGAGTAGAGGCCGGGCTGCGGCTGGCCGAGATCCCAGGTGGCCCCGTCGGCCGTCAGCGGCGTGGGAACCTCCGTCGCAGCGATCATCCGGGTGATCATGGGCGAGACCTCGTCCTTCTGCTTGAGTTCGAGCCGCAGCGTCTTGCCCGCCGGATCGACGTTCACCGGCACCACCCGCACCTCGCGGCCGTTCCCGGCCACGGTGACGTCGAATCGGGGCAGGCGGTCGGCCGCGGAGATCACCTTCGGCACCCGCAGGTCCGTGATCGCCAGGGCCGCCTGGTCGCCCTCCTCCGCCTTGACGAAGACCAGGTGCGGCAGGCCGTAGTCGGGCCCTTCCATGCCGTCGTGCTGCGGAACCTCGACGACTCCCTTCTCGAAGCGGCGGGCATACACGCTGTCGGCCTTGAGCTGCTCGCCGGCCTTCCAACGCACCGTGAGCTTCGCCTTCTCCCACCCCGCCGGGATCGTGGGGCGGCCGCGATTGGCGACGCAGATCCAGACCGTCACCGGCCGGTCCACCGTGAACACGGGCCCGGCCCCGGGCTTCCGGCTGTCGCCGCGGTCGGTGACGATGGCCGTCAATCCCTCGAGTTCGGCCGAGCATTTCTCCACGGTCACGTCGTCGAGGCAGCGCTGGAGTTTCCACTCACCGGGGGCGAACACCCGCGCCGTCTGGCCCGTCGTGGGCGGCGCCGTGTCGGCCGCGCGGGCGGCCATCGTCAGGCAGATCACGGTCAGGGCGAAGCGGACACAAGCGTGGGGCACGGCGACACCGGAAGGGGAAAGAGCAGGAAAGTCGGACGAAACAGGCTCCGCAGCCGCCACTCGGCCAGCCCGGGTTCACGGCTGCGGCACGGGCTCCTGCGCGGGGGCCTCAATCGAGCGCTCGCGGTCGGACACGAGCGGCTTCAGGCGGGCGACGAGCTTGGTCGCGATCTCGGCCATGCCTTTATCTGTCGGGTGGATGTTGTCCTTGGCCAGCCCCGACACGCTGAGCAACTCCGGGCCGGCGACGAAATGCACGTTCTTGTGCGGCGTCTCCTGGCAGATCTTCTCCAGGCCCTCGCGGTATTCGTGCATCGGGCCCTCCTGCGCGGGGCCCTGGCCCTCCTTGCCCAACGTCAGGATGCTCACGCAGACCACCGGCGTCTGGGGATGAGCCTTGGCGACGGCCTCGATCAGGGCGGTGGCGCGGCGGCGAAACTCGTCCACCGTGTAGCCCTTGCCGGCCATGTTCACTGAGATCTCGAAGAGAAACAGATCGCCGGGCTGCTTCGCCAGGTAGGCGGCGAGTTCGGGCTCGCAGAACGCGCTGCCGCTGCAGCCGAGGTTCCTGAGATCATGGCCCAGCGCCGCGGCGGTGAGCGCCGTGAACGTGCGATCGGGCCTGGTGGCGGCGGCCCCCTGGCTGATGGACGTGCCGTAGCTCACGAGTATCGGCGGCAGCTCCTCCGGCGTGGGCGGACGGATGTCGCCCTCGATCCCGGTCAGCGTGATCACGCCGCCTTCGATCCGGACCCGGCACACCTCTTTCGGGAAACGCTTCGCCGGCGGCGGTCCGGCGGGGCCCTGTCCCGCTTGCCCGGGCGGGAGTTTGAGGTTGCCGGGCTTGAGGGCGATCTCGCAGGCCTTGTCGGGACTTCCCGGCGCCGACGTCTTGCCGACGAGGCTCGCGGGAATGAAGGGCTCGCCGCCCTTCTTGGCGGCAAGGCTCATCACACTGCACAGCTCATCGCCGCGATAGAACATGATCGTCGAGTTGCGGTTCGACTTGAGGTGGATCGTGACGTCTTCGAGCGTCGCGCCCTCCTCGAGCACAAAGCGGATTTCGCTCGCCCGCGCGTGGACCATCTGCTTCGCGCCCGCCTCGCTCAGGGCTGCGCGGATTTCGGCCGGTAGCCGGTACAGGCTCACCCCCGTGCGGTCCGGCGTGGCCTCGAAGCCGTCGAAGTTCCAGAGTTGGACCTTGTTCAGGAACTCGGGCAGAGGATCGGCCGCGGGGGAGGCCGACGCGAGGCAGGCGGCGGCCCAGACGACGAGGAAGAAGATGCGGTGCATAGGCTGGCGGAAGGATAGCCCGGCCAATGGCAGCCCGGCCAATGGCACTTCCGCAAGCGTCGCCCGACGGATGAGCGGCTCGTGAGCGGATTGCTCCCGCGTCTCGAGGCAGCCCCGGCCTGGAAAGCGGCTCCCTGGGATCGGCCGCCTTCCCCCCGTGCAGTGGCGTTTTTCTCGTGTCGGCGCGGAGGCTCTCCGAGTTCGGCCGCCTGGGCCTTGGTTTGACCGCGCGTCCGGCACCGATCAGAGGCTGTGGATGTCGATTGCCGGCAGCTCGTCGGGCGACACCTGCACCGCTTCGCGGTCGTCATGCGCCTGCACGAGCTCGCCCCAGGCGGTGGGCGGGCCGCGGGCGGGGGAGATCGGCGGCGGTTCGAGCGGTTCGCGGAGGTGTGTGAGAATTTTCCGGATCGGCCCCGGCTCGCGGACAGGAAGTCCGCAGCAACCGGAGGTTGCCAAGAGTGCGAAGGCCAGGGATGGTTTCGCACTCGGAAAGCAGTCTGAAGGCAATCAGCCGGATGTCGCCGCCGCAGTTCGGGCACTCGAGCGGAAACTCCTCCGCCACCCGCGGTTAGGAGTTTCGCCCAAGCAATCCGGGAGGTGTCGTGCGAGCGGGGCTTTTGAGGCGCGTCGCAGCAGCCTCCCGTGGCGTGACCGACGCCCCCATGCCCGCCGGCAGCGGCGTCGCACCGCTTGCCGATGTTCCCGATGGCGAGCGCCGGGACGGCTTTTCGCAGCTTGTGATTCGGCGCAAACACCCCGTGATACCGAGTCGGCAAGCATGCCCCGCAGCCGCTTCGGCACGGGCCGTTCGTCGGCTTCGCGGGGGAAACCCTGTGACCGCGGCGACCATGGGCAGACCGGCAGGTGGACGGCGTGAGTAAACGGCCGTACACTATCCGCGGGACGGAGCGGTTCGCCAGCAAGCCGTTTCGCAAGGGCCGCTCGCCATGGCTGCCGAACGGGCTCGGAGTCTCGCGGGCTCCTGCCGCGGCCTCTCCGGCTGGGACGAGGGGCCTGCGTTTGCAGCAGGCTCCGAGCCGCTGGTAACCAGACTATGGTTCATCGAGGTAGCTTGGCTGGCAGGCAACTGATCACCGCCGTTAGCGAACGCGGCTTTCGGCGGGTGAAAAATCTCAAGCCCGCGGTGCAGACCATCATGGCCGGCGGGGCCGAGGTGGGCGACACTGGGAGCATTCCGGCGGCAGGCCTGCCGACCGAATGCGGGCGGTTCGCCCGCCCGTCTCCGCAGGGAGAAGATTCACATGGCGTCCCGCCCGCTCCACGCCGCGATCGCGCTGCTCGCCGCTGCAGCCTCGATCGGCATGGTCAGCGCGGTTGCCGCGGCGACACCGCCGGCCGACGGCACGGGCCCGCAGGGGGCCGCGCGGCTGCTGACAGGCTGGAGCGGCGGGTCCGACCGGTGGCGGATCAACGCCGACAGGCTCACCGCCGAGATCCCGGCCGGTGAAACCCTCGAGCACAACGAGTTTCTCTGGTGGGACGGCACGGTCGGTGATTTCGACCTCACGCTCGAATACCGGATCGAGGGGGATCCGTCGGCCAACTCGGGCATCCAGTTTCGAAGCGTCCGGCTGCCCGACGGCCATGCCCAGGGCTACCAGGCCGACCTCGACGACGGCGCGACCTGGCTGGGACGGATCTACGACGAGCACGGCCGGGGGCTGCTCGTGGAGCGGGGCGTGCGGAAGGCGATCGCCCCCGACGGCCGCACCTGGTCGGACGTGTTCGCGTCGCCCGAGGCGATCCGCGGGGCGGTGCGGGCCGACGGCTGGAACCGCTACCGGATCCGGGCCACCGGCTCGCACGTGACCATCTGGGTCAACGACACGCTCGCCGCCGTGCTCGACGACCGCGACGCCAAGCAGGCGGAGTTCTCGGGCCGGCTGGCGCTGCAGCTCCATTCGGGCCCCGGCCCGGTCAAGCTCCAGTTTCGCGACATCCGCCTGACCGACCTCGGCACGACGGCGGTGGGCGCGGCTCCAAACCTGACGCCGCCCCCGGTGCTCCCGGCCGCGGCCCGTGGTCGGGATACCGCCGCCGGGCCGAGCCACGACTGGTCGAGCCCGGTGCTCTGGCACACGGTCGCCAACCAGCCGGCCAAGCCGGGCGGCACGCACGCGGCGGCCACCAACCAGCAGGCGGCGGCGACCGTCGCGGGGGCGAAGGTCACGCCGGGGTTCCGGATGGACCTCATCGCCGCCGAGCCCGACCTCCACCAGCCGATCGCGTTCGCGATCGACCCCCGGGGCCGGCTCTGGGTCGTCGAGGGACACAGTTATCCGGCCAAGCGACCGGAAGGCCAGGGCCTCGACCGGATCGTGATCTTCGCCGATCAGGATGGCGACGGCACGTTCGAGACGCGGAAGGTCTTCACGGAGGGGCTGAATCTCGCCAGTGGCATCGAGCTGGGCTTCGGGGGGGTCTTCGTGGGAGCGGCCCCGCACCTGCTCTTCATTCCCGATCGCGACGGCGACGACGTGCCCGACGGCGAGCCGGAGATCCTGCTCGACGGCTGGGGTTTTCAAGACACCCACGAGACGCTCAACAGTTTCACCTGGGGCCCCGACGGCTGGCTCTACGGCTGCCACGGCGTGTTCACCCACTCGCGGGTCGGGAGGCCGGCCGCGCCGCCGGACGAGCGGCTGCCGATCAGCGCCGGCATCTGGCGGTATCACCCGGTCCGCAAGCAGTTCGAGATCTTCGCCCACGGCGGCAGCAACCAGTGGGGCATCGACTTCTCGAGTGTGGGCGACGCCTTCATGACCCACTGCCGCAGCTTCCACGGCGGCGGCGGCACGACCCACGTGCTCCGCAACGGCCACTTCTGGAACCAGGCCAATGCCGGCTACCCCCCCTTCATCTGCCGCGAGGCGCCTGCCTTCGCCCCCGCGCTCAAAAACTTCCTGCCCGCCGCGGCCCGGTACGACAGCGGCGAGGGGGGCGCCGGCAAGCAGGGCACCGACGCCGTCTACGGCGGCCACTCGCACGTCGGCACGATGGTCTATCTCGGCGACAACTGGCCGGAGATCTACCGCGACCGGATCTTCACCCACAACCTCCATGGCCGGCAGCTGAACCACCAGGAGGCCGTCCGCCAGGGAAGCGGCTACGAGGTGTTTCACGCGGGCTACGACATTCTCCACGTGCCCGACGAGACGTATGTCGCGGTCGATCTGCAATCCGGCCCCGACGGCAGTGTCTACGTGATCGACTGGAGCGACCGGCAGCACTGCCACAATCCCGCCACCGAGATCTGGGACCGCACCAACGGCCGGCTCTACCGGGTGGCCTGGGCGGAGACGTTCCGGCCGGTGACGGTGAACCTCGCCGCCAAGACCGACGCGGAACTCGTGGCCCTCCACACGCACCGCAACGAATGGTTCGTCCGCACGGCCCGCCGGCTGCTCCAGGAGCGGGCCGCCGCCGGCACGCTCGACCCCGCCACGCTCGAGCCCCTGCGGGTGATGGCGTCATCCGCCGACCCCGTGACGGCCCTCCGCGGCCTGTGGACGCTCCACGTGACGGGAGCGCTCGACGACGCGGGCCTGGCCCGGGCCTTCGCCCACGCCGATGACCGCGTCCGCGGCTGGGCCGTGGCGCTCGCCACCGAGACTCCGGGCACGCCGCGGATCCCGAGCGAAATCCTCGTGGCGGCGGCTGAAAACGATCCCTCGCCGCTCGTCCGCCGGTCGCTGGCCTCGGCGCTGCCCGCGCTGCCGCCGGCCGATCGCTGGACGATGGGCACGGCGCTCGCGATGCACGGCGAGGATGCGGCCGACCGCTTTCTGCCGAAGCTCATCTGGAGCGGCCTGGCCCCGCTCGTGGAGGCCGATCTGCCGCGGGCCGCGGCGCTGGCCGCGGCGACGCCGATCGGGCCGCTCTCCGACTCGATCGACTGGTATCTGGGCCGGTCGCCGGAGGGGCGGCGGCTGCTCGTCGCCGCCATGGCGCAGGAACCGCCCGCCCGGGCAACGCGGCTCGTCGAGATCCTCGATTTCGCCCTGGCGAACTCCGGGGCCGTGCCGATGCCGGAGGGTTGGCCGGCCGTGGTGGCGCGGTTCGCGGACGGGGCGACAGCGAAGCAGGTCCGCCGGCTGTCGGGCGTGTTTGGGGATGCCGACGTGCTGGCGGCGATGCGGGCCACGCTTGCCGACCGGGGTGCGGCCCTCGCGGCTCGCAGAGAGGCCTTCGCGGTGCTCGCGCAGGTCAACGACGCGGAGGCCGTGCCGATCTTCGTGTCGCTGCTCGACGATCCCGGGTTTCGCACCGCCGCCCTGCCGCTCGTGAGCCGGTCGAGCGACCC
>JBIKXY010000257.1:0-4132 GCA_044355515.1 Pirellulales bacterium | reverse complement strand
TTCCGCGGCAAACTCGCCAGCAGAAACCGATCGAGGCCCACCACCCCGGCGGTGAAGGCGGCCCCCAGGCGGGCCGCGGGGTCGGCCGCCCGGCCGGCTGCCGGTCGCTGCCTGCCCAGCAGCCAAGCGGCGGCCACGGGCACGACGAGCACCGAGACCACGAGCGACAAGAGCACGGCAGCGCTGATCGCCAGCGCGATGTCGCCGAACAGCTGCCCCGCCTCCTCCCGCACGAACAGCACGGGCAGAAACACGGCCACGGTCGTGAGCGTGCTGGCGACGACGGCCCCCCAGACCTCGCCCGCCCCCTTGACGGCGGCCGTGCGGGCAGCTTCGCCCGCGGTCCAGCGGCTGAAGATGCTTTCCAGCACCACCACGGCGTTGTCCACGAGCATGCCCACGGCGAACGCCATCCCGGCCAGGCTGATCACGTTGAGGGTGCGGCCGAAGCTCGCCAGCACGAGGAAGGTGCCCACCACGCTGACCGGAATCGCGACCGCGACGATCAGCGTGCTGCGGACGTTCCGCAGGAAGATCAGCAGCGTCAGGATCGTGAGCGCGCCCCCCACCAGGATGTTGTCGCGCACCAGGCCGATCGCCGAGTCGATGTAGGTGGTCTCGTCGTACACGACCGAGAGGGCCAGGCCGCGTGGCCGCAGGCCGCGGTCGATGTCGGCCACGACCGCCCGCAGCTGCCGCATCAGGTCGAGCACGTTGGCCCCGGTCTCGCGGGTGATCTTGACCGCGATGTTCTTGGAGCCGAACCGCCGCACCACGCCCTGGGGCTTCTTCGTGCCGAGCTGCACGGCTGCGACGTCGCGAACGTAGACGGGCTTGCCCTCCCGACGGGTGATGATCACGCCCTCGACCTGCTCGGGCGAGCGAAACTGGCCGAGCGTGCGGACGACATAGCGTCGCTTCCCCTCCCAGACGTCGCCCCCGGACGTGTCCTGGTTCTGGTTGGCGAGGGCCGAGCGGAGATCGTCGATCGTGAGGTTGCGGGCCGCCAGCCGCTGGGGATCCACGATCACCTGCAGTTCGTCCTCGCGGCCCCCGACCAGGTCGGCCCCCGAGACCCCGTCCACCCGCTCGAGCCGGGTTTCGATCTCGTTCTCGGCCAGCCGCTTGAGCGCCTCGACATCGACCGTCGGCGGGGCCAGGACCGCCAGCTGGGGGTGGGCCGCCACCAGCGTTCGCAGCCGGTACAGGGCCAGGTCGGCGGAGCGGGCGGAGGCGACGCGACGGATCTCGGCGGCCAGGGCGGGGTGCTCGGCCTGAGCCTGCGCGAGTGTCGCCTGGTCAGGCGCGGCTTGGCCGAGGATCAGCCAGGCGACCGGCCGATCGTCGGCCCCGGCCGTCTTGATCACAGGGCGGTCGGCCGCGATCGGCCAGTCGCGGACCTGCTGCACGCGGGTGTTGACCTTGACGAGCGCCTGCGACATGTCGGTTCCGACCGCGAACTCCATCGTGACCACGCCGCTGGAATCGCTCGATTCGCTCGACAGCTTCACAAGCCCTTCCACGCTCCGGAGTTGCTCCTCGAGGGGCTGCACGAGCTCCTGCTCGACCTCCTGGGGACTGGCGCCGAGCCAGCGAGACTCGACGGTGATCGTGGGCACCTGCACCTCGGGCGTCAGCTGCACCGGCATGGTGACGAGCGCCAGCGTGCCGAACAGGGCCACCAGGAGCACGCCCACGGCCGCCTTGACGGGATTGGCCACGCAGGCTGCGATCAGGTTCATGGTGCGGCCCTCGGAGGCGGGCGATCGGGACGGCCGCCCCGGCTCAGGAGGCGGGGGGCTGGAACGACACGGCCATGCCCGGCCTCAGCCGTTCGTTGCCGCGAATCACGACGAGCTGGCCGGCTTCGACGCCCCCGCGAACCTCGACATGCCCCTCCACGGCGGCTCCGAGCGACACGTCCACCGGCCGCACGGTACCGGAGCCGGGTGGCCCGCCCGCTGTCGGGCCATCGATGACATAGACGAAGGGCTGGGCGACGCCGAGCACGACCGCGTCTTTTGGCACCACGGTGGCCGAGCCGGTTTTTCCCACCGGCAGCCAGACTCTGGCCAGCATGCCCCCCTTGAGCATGGGTTCCCCATCGACCACCCGGTTGTCGAGCGTGACTTCCACGGGGAAACTCCGACTCAGCAGGTCGGCCTGGGGAACCACTCGGGCCACCGTGCCCACCCAGGCCTGATCGGGCGCGGCGTCGAACTCCAGGCGAACCTCGGCGCCGGGCTTCAGGAATCGCACCGAAAGCTCCGGCACCTGGGCCACGATCTTCACCCGATCGAGTTCGGCAATCCGGGCCACCAGCCCGCCCCGAGCGACCCATTGGCCCTTCTCCGTGAATCGCTCCACGACCCAGCCGGCGAAGGGAGCACGGATCGTATGCTTGCCGAGTTGGTCGTCGATCCGCTCGACCTCGGCTTCCTGCACGGCCACGGCGGCCGCGGCCTGGGCCACCTGCTCCTGCCGGGAGCCGGCCACCGCGAGGGCCAGCGCCGCCTTGGCCCCCGCGAGTTGGGCCTCGATCGCCTGGAGTTCGGTCTGGGCATCCTGAAGCTCGTCGACCGTGCTCGTACCCCGCTCGGCCAGCCGGCCGAGCCGGGTCAAGCGGCTGCGGGCATAGGCCAGGCGGGCCTCGAAACCCGCGACGAGGGCCTGAGCCTGGTCGATCTCTTCCGGGCGGGAACCAGCCTGCAACTCGGCCAAGACCTGCCGCCGCCGTTCCAACTCGGCGACCCCGCCCTGCCGCTCGATTTGCAACAGCCCGCGGAGCAGGCCCGCGATCGGCTCCCCTTCGGAGACCTGCTGCCCATCAACGATGGGAAACTCGACCAGTCGCCCGTCGACGGCACTGCCCACGTCGCTGGTGCGGGCCGGCAAGACGGTTCCCACAAACGCCTGGCCGGCGGCGAGTTCCATCGTGGCCACGCGGCCTGCGACGACCGGCACGGCGGGCGGGCTGCCGACCCCCCCGGCCGGTGAAATCGCCATCCAGGCCGCCGCGACGATGGCCCAGGACCTGCCGACACGGCAAAAAACAGCAAAAAAAGGGACTCGCCAGCCGGATCGAACCAAGTTTCCGCTCATGCATCCCGTTATACCGTGCCAGAGCCGCCCTCACCGGCGACGCCGGCCCAGGCCGCTGCGGGGCCCCGCAGCAGGGCTTGTTTTCAAGCCGCTTGACGGCTTGACCGCGAGCGGCTAACTTTTCGGATCTCGGTTGCCGATGGTGGTTGTCCCGGATTCGGGACGCTCAAGCGGCATCCGAATGCGGACCGGACGCGGCCCCCGCCGCCCCGGTTCGTTTGCGTTCCTTGACAATTTGGTCGTGGTAATTGGCATCTTGAAAGAATGCCGAAAAGGCGTGCGCAAGCACGTCTTGGAAGCGTTCTCCCAAGGCGATGAGCGAGAAAAAATCGTTGATCCTGGGTGTGGCAGGCTCGGACGGGAAACCGTGGCGGGCCTGATCCGAAATCCAGGGTAGCGCATTCGACTCGGAGGTCTCGAGGCTCGGTTCAGTGATGAACAGGGTTCGCGAGCGTTCGATTCGGGTGGTCAAGCTACTAAGGGCGCATGGGGGATGTCTTGGCATCAGGAGGCTTTGAAGGGCGCGGAAGGCTGCGATAAGCCCGGGGTAGCTGTCAAACAAGCGATGAACCCGGGATTCCCGAACTGACCGTCACTGAATCCATAGGTGACGGTAGCCAACGCGGCGAACTGAAACATCTCAGTAACCGCAGGAACAGAAAGAAAAATCGATTTCCTCAGTAGCGGCGAGCGAAAGGGAAACAGCCCAAACCGCGGTGGTTTCCACTGCGGGGTTGTAGGGCCCCCGAGGAGTTACAAACAACAGGTTAGCGGAACGATCTGGAAAGGTCGTCCACAGAGGGTGACAGGCCCGTACGCGAAAACCGAGTTGCTCCGTTGAGGGGGTACCCTGAGTAGGTCGAGTCACGTGAAACCTCGACTGAATCGACGGGGACCATCCCGTAAGGCTAAATACTCCCTGATGACCGATAGTGAACAAGTAGAGCGATCGAAAGATGAGAAGAACCCCTGTTAGGGGAGGAATGTGAACCTGAAACCATGTGCCTACAAGCGGTCGGAGCGCTATGGC
>JBIKXY010000390.1:0-4132 GCA_044355515.1 Pirellulales bacterium | reverse complement strand
ATAATTTTATAAATTTATTATTATTTTTTTTAATATCAGATTTTTCTTAAGATTTTATGCAACAAAAATAATAATAATTTACAGATTTGTGTAATTTATCTGATAGAAATTTATAAATTTATCTTATGAATACTTAAATATACCATTTTAATATAAAAATTAATTCAAATCTAATAATTATATCTATAAAACAATGTAAATTGTAACTCATTATTGTTACCATGGCCATGGTATAACTTCATGAAAAATAAAATATTTAAAAATATGATGGAATTTTTAATTTTTTAGAAAAAATAACAAACATTATTTAAATATATAGAATTCAATTTAAAAGTATCTTAATTTATTATATATTTAGTTTTTCACTATAAGTAAGAAACACTTCCAGATCTACAAATAATAAATTATATTACATTTTAGCAGATTATAGTCTCTTAAAGAGTTTTTTCATTTTGAATGTTTCGATAGCTGCTTGATTTTCGGCTTTATCGTCTAATTCCATATGTTGAAATATTTTAAATTATGGTAAAAGTAATTTAAAGATGTATAATTTTAATAAAAGATTAAATATGAAAATTTTATAGATGTTAAATATTTGAAAGTATCTAACAATTATTAAAAAGAACAAAGAAAAATGTTATAATTAATTATTATTGACTTAATTATTTAAAATTATAAAATGTACATATTTGGAATCAGTCAATCGTCTAGAAAATGATATAAACTTAAATTTAATTATAATATCATCAATTAATTATAATATATTTTCAGATCATAAACTAAATCATTTTTTTATTTCCTTTTTTCCATCTTTTCCATCATCTTTCTTTTCAGTATCTGGATTTTTTCCTCCTTTAGGATCTTGTTTATTACCATCACCGTTATCTGGTTTTGGTTTAGGCTTTACATTAGGTTGATCTTTATTACCGTCACTGTTATCTGGTTTTGGTTTTGGTTTTCCATTAGGTTGATCTTTATTACCATGACTGTTATCTGGTTTTGGTTTTGGTTTTGGTTTTCCATTAGGTTCATCTTTACCATGACTGTTATTTGGTTCCTCTTCTTCAATAATTTTTTCAATGTGTTTTATAAGGTTTTCTGATTTTTGTTATTCATTGTTTATATTGATACTTTTATATATAGCTTGTGCTAATTGGAAATTTTATATCGCATCATTATATTATTAACTTTAGTAATAAGCTATACCTAAATTATAATATGTGTTTGCTGTTTGTTCATTATTCTCACCATAAAGTTTTTTATAAATTGGAAGTGATTCAAGAATAAATTGTATTTGAAGTTTATTATTTTTTAACTATCTCTATGTTAAACCACTATTGTAGTAGCAGTTACCAATCTAAACATTTACGTTTTAAGACTTTTTTATTTTTGTGTAAATACTATGAGATAGATTGTATTTAATAACTGCTTGATTATACTATTTATCTTGATTTCCATCTATCCGATATAAAGTAGCCAAATGATAGTTTGTATTTGCTATTTAAAGTGGATTGCTACTACTATTTATTTTTGCCTTATATATAATTAAAGCATTATTTAAATTTTATTCAGCAGAAATCATATCTCTTTGCATATCATATAAATAAATTAAACCTATATAATAGTAGGTATTTGCAATGAGAGTATCATATTTATTGAGTTTCTTCATAAATATTTTAAGTGCAAATTTAAAATCCGTTAGAGCTTAGTTAAAATGTCCTAATTCTCTTTTTGAAAGTCCTGTGCGATAAAGGCTTTTACCAATTTCTAAACTATCTGGAGTATAAATTTTTTTTAAGATCTTTTAACAGTTTTAGAAAACACCTAATGCTTTAGTATATTGTTGTTTCTTATAAAGGTTCCAACCATTTACTATTTAATTGTTTACTTATTATACTTAAGTTATCATATGAATAAATTTAATTATATTTAAGATTTTTATAATTGGATTTAAATTGAAATTAATATTCATTTTTTATAGTATATAAATAAGAGTTTAATATTTTTCATCAAAGATTATATTGATAATGGATATGGATACTTTATAAGTAATGTTAAGATGATTGTTTAGATGATAATAAAAAAAAATTTTGGTAACATTTCATGAATATCATAATTTGAATTTATAATTAAAAAATAGTTTTTTTTAATTATTTTGATTTCTTAGTGTTACTTTTATCCAGTTTTTAGCAAATTAATTATTTTTTAGATGAAACATTTTAGATTATTAAATCTATCAACTTAAGGTATGTTGATAAATTTAAGAAAAAAATGTATAAACGTAAAATTTAGAAATAGAATGTTTAAAAAAAACAATTTTTAATTAAAGATAAATTAAAATGATCGGATTCATCAAATTTTTATTTTATTATTATATAAACAACCATATTAACTTTACTAATAAAGTATCTGTATCTTTTATCTTTTAAATTTTCCTAAAAAATATTAAAATATCGTATATTTACTATAAAAAATGAATATTAATTTATATTTAAAACCAATTATAAAAATATTTATGTATTAGTAAATTTGTAAATATGACAAATTAATCATCTTAAATATAAACATTAGCAGTAAATGGTTGAACTCTCTGCAATAAAAACTAATATTCTAATGCATTAAGCGTTTTTTAAAAATTAAAATATATTAAATAAAAAATTTATAGTTTAAAAAGTTCGTAAATAGCTGTTAGTAATTATCAAATTGGGTTGTACAAGGAAAAATAGGAAAATATGGCTATTATGCATTATCTGATTTATATAAAATCATCTAAACTTTTAGTTCTAATTTCTAGAAAATTAGAGTATTATTGCAAATTCATTTTATTATGTTGATTTATTTTATTATATGATATTTAAGATATTAGTCTTGCTTAAAAAATTTAAACACTGCATTAAGTATGTTTCAATATAAAGTTTATAAACCTAATAATGCTAATAAAGCTAGCAAAAAACTTGAAAGAGCAAAAATATACTATCATTTAGCTACTTTATTATATAGGATAAATAAAAAATCTTCAATAGCTATTAATAATTATAATTTAGCTCAAAGTATTTACAAAACGTTAAAATAAACTTAAAATGTAAAGATTTAAATCGCTAAATGTTAATATAATAGTGGTTTAGCATAGAGATAATAAGGATAATATCAAGTAGCGTCAAAGTATTATGAAGAATCACTTAAAATATATAAATATATTTATAGTTTAAATAATGAACAAATAGCAAACATATATTATAATTTATGTTAAGCTTATTTTTTAAATAAATAATATCAAAATGCATTATAAAACTTTTAAATTTGAATAAAATATGTATAAAAATATTGATATAAAAAATCAACAATAAAAATCAATAGGCTATATTTCTTTAATAAATACTTAAAGATAATAATAAACAAGTTAATTAACGTACTAATAAAGCTAAAGCTAAATAATAGTTCTAATAAATAAGATTGGGAGTCAATGAATCAAACAATAGTAAAAAACCTGACAATAGATCAGATAAGTAAAAGCATCACAAAATATGATAAAAATGAAATTAAAAAAATGATTTAGTTTATGATAGAAAATAATAAAATTTATATAATTTTTTAGGCAATTTACTGTTTACTTAAACATGTATTTTTTAATTTTAATAATTATGTTTAATGATAATAAAAATTTAACTTCTTAGTCGAAATTTTGATGTAATTTTTTATTAAAATTATGCATCTTTAAATGAGTTCTTCTATAATTTTAAATATTTTAATATATTAAATTACATGATAAAACTCATCATCAATAACTATAAAAAATTTAAACTTTTTAAGTTATTATAGTTTATTAAGACCTAATATTATCTATTATTTATACAGTCCTATCATAATAATTCGTTCATACTAAAAAATAAACATAGTCGATGACAAACATACTCTTCTATATATAACAGATCGATATATTTATAAATAGAATTCTATTATATTTAAAATCAATTAAGTTTGTTACTTTTACTATATAAACTATAATTTTATAAATTTATTATTATTTTTTGAAATATCAGATTTTTCTTAAGATTTTATACAACAAAAACAATAATAATTTACAGATTTGTGTAATTTATCTGCTAGAAATTTATAAATTTATCTTATGAAT
>JBIKXY010000389.1:0-4133 GCA_044355515.1 Pirellulales bacterium | reverse complement strand
CCGCAGTGGCCCGGGTCGGTCTGCAGGTTGAGGCAGAACCCGCCGCAGAGGCCGAAGCCCGGCATGGTGCAGGCGGGGGTGCTGCGGGGCACGCACGCGCCGGCCGTGCACATCTGCGCGTCGGAGCACACGTTGGAGCACGCGCCGCAGTGGCCCGGATCGGTCTGCAGGTTGAGGCAGAACCCGCCGCACTCGGTGAGGCCCGCGGCGCACGTGACGCCGCCGTCGCTGGGCGGGGGCACGCCGGCGTCGGCGGGCATGCGGGGCACGCACGCGCCGCCGCCGCAGAGCTGGTCGCTCGCGCAGCGGTTGCCGCACACGCCGCAGTTGACGGGGTCGCTCGTGGTGACCACGCACGCGCCGCCGCAGTTGGTCTGCCCCACGCCGCACATCACCGGGGGCACGTCGGGGGGCATCACGCCGCCGTCGGGGAGCATCTCGCCGGTGCAGGTGCCGCGCACGCACGCCATCGTCGACGGGCAGCGCACGCTACAGCCGCCGCAGTTGGCGGTGTCGACTGCGGTGTCGACGCACGCGCCGCCGCAGTTGGTCTGGCCCACACCACACATCATCGCGGGCACGTCGGCGGCGTCGACGGGCGCGGCGCCGTCGGTCTGCGCGTCGTCGGGCGTGACCGCGTCGTTGGGCGCCACCATGTCGTCGGGCGTGACCGCGTCGTTGGGCGCCGTGGTGTCGTTGGGCGCCGTGGTGTCGTTGGGCGCGGGCCCGTCGAGCACCGACGCTTCGACCGAGCTGTCGTTCCCCTGCACGCTCGGCCGCGCGTCCGACGCGCACGCCGCGAACAGCATCGAACAGCCGAGGAGAATCACGCGAGACGTGCGGGTGTAAGCCATAGAGCGTCGATTCTAGATCAACACGGCGCAGCCACGGGCAAGCGAAAACCGTTTGTTGCGCTATCGCCGTACCGGGGGCGCAG
This sequence comes from Pirellulales bacterium, assembly GCA_044355515.1. GTDB lineage: Bacteria > Planctomycetota > Planctomycetia > Pirellulales > UBA1268 > QWPN01. The sequence continues at coordinate 3,196 of JBIKXY010000389.1, read as the reverse complement.
ACGTGAGGCGGGGCGGGGCGGCGTAGAGCTCGGCGACGGACACGGGCGCGAACTCGTCGAGGCCGTAGAGGGCCTCGTACACGCTGTAGTGCTCGGCCGGGCACACGGGCGCGAGGGCGCAGCGCTCGGCGTGGGGGCAGGGCACCGTGGCGACGGCGAAGGCGTTCTGAACCGACTGCGCGCCCTGCGAGTCGTGGGCGATGTTCTGGCTGCGGTACTCGGTGCCCGCGAGGGGCTCGCGGCGGTCGACGGCGCGCGCGCCGAACACGGGGAGGCGCGTCTTCTTCTCGTGCTGCCAGAGGAGGCACGGGTGCGACACGGCGCGCCCGAGGATGAGCAGGCTGCGAACGCGGTCTTGCGGGGGCGTCGCGTCGAGGGAGGCCACGAGGCGCTCGACGAGGTCGCGCTCGCGCAGCGCCGAGGCGGCGTAGGGGTCGCGCGTGGTCTGGCGCATGGGGTAGGGCACGTGCGGGTGCACCTCGAGGCCCCGCGCGTTGGCGTAGGCGATGAGGGCCGCGAACTCGTCGAGGTTCTGCTTCACCACCACGGTCGAGAGCACCACGCGCTCGGGGGGCACCGCCGCGAGGAGGCCCGCGATGGCGGCGGTCACCTCGGCGAACGATCCCGGCGTGCCGGTGACGGCGTCGTGCACGGCCGCGGTGACGCCGTAGAGGGGCACCGACACGGTGAAGTCGTCGGGCATGCGCGCGAGGAACTCTCTGCGAAAATCGTCGTCGGCGAGGCGCCTGCACGGGCTGTACACCGAGAGCTTTTCGAAGCCGCAGGCGCGCACCGCGTCGAGCACCTCGAGCACGCGCGAGAAGGTGAGCGGGTCGATGCCGTTGAGGCGCACCTCGCGGATGCCCTGCGCGCGCGCCATGCGAAGCTGCACGCGGATGCGCTCGAGGGCCGCGTCGCCCTCGTCGAGGGGGCGCACGTAGGCCTTCACCGAGCAGAACGCGCAGCGCTGGCCGCACTCGGTGTCGATCGCGAGGTTGAGCGCCTGGGGCACCTCCCGAGGCGCCGCGGGCTCCGTCGGCGAGGGCTGCGCCGAGGCGTGGCCGCGGTCCGACGGGTGCGAGAGCGCGCGCACCTCGGCGGCCTCGGAAGGGACGCGCAAACGCAGGCCCTCGTCGCCCTTGAGGCGCACGAGCGCGAGCACCCACGAGCAGAGCGACGCCACGCGCGGAGGGATCACGTCGTGGTCTTGCGTGAAGCCCAGGAGGCTCAGCGAGAGCTCGCCCGCGCGGCCGAAGCACTCGCCCTGCGCGCCCGCCGCGAGGGTCATGCGCACGCTCTCGGCGGTGTCGGGGTCCACGAACTCGAGCACGTAGCTCCGAAAGTCTTGCGAGCCGCGCTTGTTCACCGCAGGCAGGTAGATCGACCGCAGCGAGAAGCCCGTGGTGGGCGCGCCGTCGACCGCGAGCTCGGGCGCCAGAAAGGCTCCGATGCCCGGCGGGTCGAAGTACAGCTCCGCGCGGTGCTTCGGCAGCGCCGCGGCCTCGCCCGAGCCCAGCAGCGACGGCCCCTGCGCGCCCACGAGCTGGAGCACGCGCGCCCGCGCCGCCGCGTCGGGCTTCGGACCAAAAAGCAGGTGCGGAAAGAGGGCCCCGAGGCGAATCTCGCCGCGCTCGAGCAGGGCCGCGAAGGCGCGCGTGGTCTCGCCGGCCTCGCGGTCGGTGAGCCCGGAGTGTTTGTGATAGAGCACCGCGCCCGCGGGGGTGTCGACGAGGGCCCGCTGCCCCCGCGCGGCCACGATCACCTGGAGCGTCGCGCCGTCGCCGGGGCGCTCGAGCCAGATCGAGACGCCGCCCACGAGCATCCCCGTGACCTCGGTCACCACCCACTGCCCGAGCACCCGCTTCGACGCGCCGAAGAGGGCCAGCGCCGCGCCCGTGGAGTCGTCTTCGTTCGTCATCGCCTGGTCATCCCTTGGCGCGCGCGACGGGGCGCAGCCCGCCCTCGCCGCACGCTTCGAAGTACACCGCGGGCACGCCCTGGCAACCAGGACGCACGTCGCAGCCCTCACACGGACGCCCGTACACGCGGTCGCCGCGCGCGTCGTCGGTGAGGTCGGCCGCGGGCCGCTCGGCGCGCGGGTCTTCGACGGCGCACAGGGGAAAGCCCCCGAGGCCCAGGAAGCGCGCCTCGATGCCCGCCCCGCGGAGCGCGCGCAGGGCCCGCGTGAGCGCCGGTCGCGCGAGGTCCATGGGGACCATCCCCCGGCGGTATCGCTCGCCGTCGGCGTAGCGCGTGGGCAGGCTGTAACACACGCGCCGCAGGCCCTTGAAGCGCGCGGCCACGAAGTCGGCGTGGGCCGCGAGCGACGGGGCGTTGAGCCGCTCGACCACGCAGTGGATCCCCACGGCCATGCCGTCGCGCAGGCACGCCTCGACGCCCGCCACGGTGCGCGCGAAGGTGTCCGGCGCGCGGGTGAGGGCCTCGGAGGTCGCCGCGTCGGCGGCGTGGAGCGACACGGTCACCTCGTCGACGCCCGCGTCGCGCAGGGCGCGGCGGTAGTCGTCGTCGGCGAGGCGCAGCCCGTTGGTCTCCACGATCACGAAGGCGCCCGCGGCGTGGGCGCGGCGCACCAGGTCGAGGAGCGACGGGTGCCGCGTGGGCTCGCCGCCGCTGAAGATCACCGACGACACCGACGCCGCGAGCAGCTCGTCGAGCCACTGCGAGAAGCGCTCCGGGGGAGGGGAGGCCTGGTCGCGGCGCTGCCAGCAGAGCACACAATCCTGGTCGCACGAGAAGCCCAGCCAGAGAATGCCCGTGGCCCCGTGGGGCTCTTCCAAAAGCACTCGAAACGACGCGTCGCGCACGCGCGAGAAGGGCAGGTAGGCGGCCACCGCGTCGAGCACCGCGCGCACCGCGGGGGGCGCGAGCGCGGCGCGGTCGAGGCGCGTCGCGCGGTCGCGGAGGTCCTTGAGCCACTGCGAAGAGACCGGGTCGGCGAAGGGGTCGCCGCCCTGGGTGGCGCGGTACGCCCAGGCCAGGTGCGCGGTGCGAAACCACGCGTCGCGGGGGGTCTTCGCGTCGCCCACATCGAGGGTGAGCGAGCCCGTGGGGAGGTCCACGGTGAGCGCCGCGTTCCAGCCTGGCGAAGGGCCCTCGCGCGCGTCGAGGGCGAAGGCCGTAACCTGCGAGGGAGCGAGGGAGAGGGCAGCGATCAGCGCGTCACGAACGGCCATCG
>JBIKXY010000002.1:0-40808 GCA_044355515.1 Pirellulales bacterium | reverse complement strand
CCCTCGCGGACGAAGTGCGAGACGTCGGCGATGTGCACGCCCAGGAGCCAGTGGCCCCGCTCCACCTGCTCGAGCGAGATCGCGTCGTCGAAATCGCGGGCATCGACGGGGTCGATCGTGATGATCGTGCGGTCGGAGAGGTCGCGGCGGCCGGCCGGCACCGTCTCGTCGAACTGCGCCGCCTGCCGCCGGGCGTCGTCGAGGGCCGCCTGGGGAAAGGCCCCCGGCAGGCCGTATTCATGGATCACCGTCTGCGTGTCCACGCCCACGTCGCCGGCCTGGCCCAGCACCTCGACGACCACCCCCTCGCCGTCGCGGAGGTGGGTGGGGAAGCGGACGAGCTCCACCACCACCTTGTCGTCCACGTGCACGCCCTTGGCGCCGGGGTCGCCCACGGCCACGGGCCGCGTGAAGCTCGTGCCGTCCACCTGCACCCAGCCCACGCCGGCCCGCTCGAAGTAGGAGCCGACAAAGCGGGTGGTCTTCCGCTCGATGACCTCGACGATCTCGCCGGCGGGGCCGGGCCGGCGGACGTCGCGGCCCCGCGACAGCCGCACGCGGACGGTGTCGCCACTGGCCGCGTCGAGGCTGGCGGCGGCGGCAATATGGATGTCGCCGGAGCGGTCGCCCGGCAGGGCCCCCTCGGGCCGGACGAAGCCGTAGCCGCCGGCGGCCCGGCGAAAGACGCCCGTCACGTCGCCGTCGCGGCTGCGGGCCTGGGGCCGGGCTTGGGCACGGCCGGGGGGCCGGCCTGGGGGGCGGGCGGCCTTCTCGGAGTTCGGCCGTTGGCGGGTCATGGCGAGGTGCCCCGGAAAAACTTGCGGCCCTGCGACTGCTGATACTGCGTCCAGCCGCCGTCGAGCGCGGCCTCGGCCCGCAGGAGCTGGATCGTGCCGGCCATCTTGGCGTCGAGGTGGTCGAGGTGGTGGAGGGCCACGGCCTCGAGCGTCATCGGCAGCCGCGGGGCGCCGAACTCGTAGGAGCCGTGGTGGCTGGCGATCATGTGCTTGACCCTGACGGCCGTCTCGGCGTCGAAGGGCGTGCCGGTGCGGGCCTCGACCGCACGGATCTTGGCGTCCACGATCTCGAGGCCCAGGAGCACGTGCCCGAGCAGCTGGCCCGAGTCGGTGTAGGAGAAGCCCTTCTCGCTCTCGAGCTCGATCGTCTTGCCGATGTCGTGCACGAGCACGCCCACGAGCAGCAGGTCGCGGTCCATGTCGGGGTAGAGCGGGGCCACGAGGTCGGCCAACCGCAGCAGGTTCACGACATGGTCGAGCAGGCCGCCGGCGTAGGCGTGGTGGTGCTTGACGCCGGCCGGGGAGGCGGCGAAGCGGTTCATCAGCGCCGCATCGTCGAGGATCTCGTCCACGAGCGCATCCAGCGGCGGCCGCAGGCCGGCGAGCAGGCCCCGCAGCTCGACGAACAGCCGCTCGACGTCCACCGGCGTGAGCACGCGAAACTCCCGCTCGTCCACCGTGCCGGGATCGGCCCGCTCGATCGCCGCGATGATGATCTGCAGGGCGCCCGAGTAGAGCTGGGTGTGGCCGTCCACGCGGACGTAGTCGCCGTCCTCGAAGGCGTCGAAGTCGGCGTCGGAGGCGTTCCAGAGCCGGCCGGTGATCGTGCCGCTCTTGTCGGCCAGATCGACCTGCATGTAGAGCTGCCCGTTGCGGTTGGGCCGCAGCTGCTTGTGGGTCGCCAGGAAGACCTGGTCAACCTTCGCCTGGGCCGGCAGTTCCGAGATCAGTCGTCGCGCCATCGCCGGCAGTCTATGGGCGGCGGCGACCGTCCCACAAACGCGGCCGCCGCCGCTACAATCCCGGCCTTCACCGAGGAGCAAAGCGACCGATGCCGGCCAACGCGATCAGCCCGACACGGGCCGAGGATTACCCAGAGTGGTATCAGCAGGTGGTGCGGGCGGCCGACCTGGCCGAGACCTCGCCCGTCCGCGGCTGCATGGTGATCAAACCCCACGGCTACGCCATCTGGGAGCAGATGCAGGGGATTCTCGACCGGATGTTCAAGGCGACGGGCCACGTCAACGCCTACTTCCCGCTCTTCATCCCGCTCTCGTATTTGGAGCAGGAGGCCAAGCACGTCGAGGGCTTCGCCAAGGAGTGCGCCGTGGTCACGCACCACCGGCTGGAGCTCGGCCCCGACGGCAAACTGATCCCGACCGGCAAGCTCGAGGAGCCGCTCGTCGTGCGGCCCACCAGCGAGACGATCATCGGCGCCATGTATGCCAAATGGATCCAGTCGTGGCGGGACCTGCCCGTGCTCATCAACCAGTGGGCCAACGTGGTGCGCTGGGAGATGCGACCGCGGGTGTTTCTGCGGACGGCCGAGTTCCTCTGGCAGGAGGGGCACACGGCCCACGCCACCCGGGAAGAGGCCGAGGAGGAAACGCGGAAGATGCTCGACGTTTACGCCACCTTCGCCGAGCGGGACCTCGCGATGCCGGTGATCAAGGGGCCTAAATCCGCCGGCGAGCGGTTTCCGGGCGCGGTCGATACGCTCTCGATCGAGGCGATGATGCAGGACGGCAAGGCCCTCCAGGCCGGCACCTCGCACTTTCTCGGCCAGAACTTCGCCAAGGCCCAGAACATCAAGTTCGCCAGTGCCAGTGGCGCCGAGGAGTTTTGCTGGACGACCTCATGGGGCGTGTCCACTCGCTTGATCGGCGCCGTGATCATGACCCACTCCGACGACGACGGGCTCGTGCTGCCGCCGCGGATCGCCCCGCATCACGCCGTGATCCTGCCGATCTCGCGGTCTGACGAGGAGCGGGTGGCGGTGCTCGAGGCCTGCGGGAAACTTGAAGCGGCGCTCACCGCCGCCACGTTCGCCGGGGAGCCCGTCCGGGTGAAGACCGACGCCCGCGACCTCCGCGGCGGCGACAAAGTGTGGCAGCACGTGAAGCAGGGCGTGCCCGTGCGGATCGAGATCGGCCCCCGGGATCTGGCCGCCGGTGCGGCGAGCGTCTGTCGCCGTGACCGCGGCCCCAAGGAGCGGGAGGCGATCCCGCTGGCCGAGTTGCCCACGCGGCTGCCGGCGATCCTGGCCGAGATCCAGCAGGGCCTCTTCGACCGGGCGGCGGCCTTCCGGGAGGCCAAGAGCGTGCGGCTGGGCTCGGCGGCGGAGGTGACCGACTACTTCGCCCGTGACGACGCCGGCTTCGCCTGGGTGCACGTGGCCGACGACCCGGCGGTGCTCGCCGTCCTCGACCCGCTGAAAGTCACGGTGCGGTGCATTCCGCAGGACGGGCCGGACGATCCGGGCACGTGTGTCGTGACCGGCCGCGAGGTGGCCCGGCGGAGCGTGCTCGCGCGGTCGTACTGACTTGCTTTACGCCCGGCGGTTGCACTGTCAGGCTCCTGTGGAATGGGGAGCCGGGGGTGAAAGCCTCCGTCGCTGGGATATTTCGCCGCGGTGCGGCTTGTGAAGGCGGCGTCCTGGGGGCGAAATCTCCAGGCTCCTCCGGCTTCCACCCCCGGCTCCCGGTTGATCGCATTCAGTGCATGACCACCGATGGACTGCGAGGGGCAAGGCCCATGCCAGTCGAGCGGCGTAGAAAACCTCGCGTAGCCCGGGTACCGATCCGCGCAGCGGATTGGTCGGCGAAGCGAGGTTTTCTCCGAGCGAGCGAAGGGCAGGATGCCCGTCGCGAGCGTCCGGCGAGATGGCATGGGCATTGCCCCGAGCGTGCGCGCGCAAGGCCCCCCGAGCGTCCGCGAGATGGCATGGGGTTGAACCGAGCCTGCGTGCGGAAGGCCGCCCCTACGCCTTCACCCGCTCGAGGTATTCGCCGGTGCGGGTGTCGACCTTCACGGTCTCGCCCTGCTCGATGAAGGCGGGCACGAGGATCTCGGCTCCCGTCTCGAGCTTCACCGGCTTGGTGAGGTTGGTGGCGGTGTTGCCGCGGACGGCCGGCTCGGCGTACTCCACCAGCAGCGCCATGTGCTGCGGCGGCTCCATCGAGATCGGGTTGCCGTTGTAGAGCAGCATCGAGCAGACGGTGCCCTCCTTGATCCACTTCCAGGAGTCGTCCACCTGCTCCTTGGAGAGCTCGTATTGCTCGTAGCTCTCCTGATCCATGAACACGAAGGCCTCGCCCTGCTTGTAGAGGAACTGGGCGTCGATCGTGGTGATGTCGGCCGCGTCGAGGGAGTCGCCGCTCTTGTAGGTGCGGTCGAGCACGGTGTTCCGCAGCAGGTTGCGGAGCTTGCACTTGTAGAGCGCCTGCCCCTTGCCCGGCTTCACGAAGTTGCACTCGATCATGATGTAGGGGTCGCCGTCGATCTGGACCTTGAGACCCTTCTTGAACTCGCTCGTGTTGTAGGCAGGCACGGGGATTGTCCTGGTGGGAAAGCGGGGGAGGGCCGCCGCGGCGGCCGAACGATTTTCGCGTCGAGGCCGCCGGCGTATGCTCGGGGGTTCTCCGTCGCGAAGAGCCCCAAGAGTCGCGATGCGGACGGGAAATGTCAACGCCGCGGCCGCGGCGGGGCGTGGAGGCCGGCGGGCCATGGCGGCGAGCACCGAAACCAACCTAATCGACGCGACCGCGGTGGCAGTGCCCGCGGCCCTGCCTCCGGGCACGGGGCCGCGGTCCGCCTGGCGGAGGGACCTGGCCGCGGCCTTTCGTGATCCGGCCGATCTGGGCCGCTTCCTCGGCCTGCCCCCGGCTGTCACGGCGGCGGCGGCCGCTTCGACCGCGGGCTTCCCGTTTCTCGTGCCCCGCGGCTTCGCGGCGCGGATGCGGCCCAGCGACCCGCTCGACCCGCTCTTGCTCCAGGTGTTGCCCCGCGCCGCCGAGACGCGGGCCGTGGCGGGCTTCGAGGCCGACCCGCTGGCCGAGGGCTCGTTTCTCGCCGCGCCTGGGCTCGTCCACAAGTACGACGGCCGGGCGCTGGTGCTCGTGACCGGCGGCTGTGCGGTCAACTGCCGCTACTGTTTTCGCCGCGAGTTTCCCTATGGTGAAAGTGGCGCGACGCGGCGGGGAATCGAGCAGGCGGTCGCCGCGGTGGCCGCCGACGACTCGTTGACGGAAGTGATCCTCTCCGGCGGCGATCCGCTCCTGGCCGACGACGACGACCTGGCCGCGATCGTCGCGCGACTCGACGCGATCCCGCATCTGCGGCGGTTGCGGATCCACTCGCGGCTGCCGGTCGTGTTGCCGAGCCGCGTCGACGACGGGCTCGTGGCGGTGCTCGCCCGGAGCCGCCTGGCCCGCGTGGTCGTGATCCATGCCAACCATCCCGCCGAGCTTGACGACTCGGTGACGCTGGCCGTGCGGCGGCTGGCCGGGCTGCCGGCCGTGGTGCTCAACCAGGCCGTGCTCCTGCGGGGCGTGAATGACTCGCCCGCCGTGCTCGCCGCGCTCTCCGAGCGGCTCGTGGAGATCGGCGTGGTGCCGTATTACCTGCATCTCCTCGACCGGGTCCGCGGGGCGGCCCACTTCGAGGTGCCCGAGCAGGACGCCCGCCGGCTCCATCAGGTTCTCCGGGAGAGGCTCCCGGGCTACGCGGTGCCCCGGCTGGTGCGGGAAGTCCCCGGAGAGCGATCGAAGACCTGGCTGGCGTGACGCCGCCTGCCCCCCGGGCCGGTGGGCCGGTTCCGTCCGGCGGCCCTCGGTCGCCGGCGCCGACAACGGGCTACAATACGGGCTGATCGCTTCAATCCGAAACAGGCGTCCAATGGCATGGCAGGGACCGAGCGCGTGGCTGGTGGCCGGGGCAGCGCTGGTCACCGGGAGCCTGGTTGGGGCCGGCGGCGCCGCGCTGCGGGCCTCGCTGACGCCCTGGCAGATCGGTGACCTGTCGCCCCTGGCGGGCGATGTGCCGGCCAGCGCGCCCCGGGCAGAGGTGCCCGAGTCGCGGCATACCTTCGGTACCATCGGCACCGGCTCCAGCGGCAGCCACCGGTTCGAGATCAGGAACACCGGCGGCGGGCCGCTGACGCTCACGCGGGGCACTACCAGTTGCAGCTGCACGGTGAGCGACTTCGACTCGGCCGAGGGTGGCGCACCTGATGCCGAGAAGGTGGTGCTGCCGGGCGAAGTGACTTTCGTCACGGTGCACTGGAAGGGCAAGCCGCCGGGCGGACCCTTCCGCCAGCAGGTGACAATCCTCACCGACGATCCGCGCCGGCCGGAGCTGGTCTTCGTCGTGGAGGGTGCGGTGGTGCCCTCGTGGCGGGCCGTGCCGGAATCGATCGCGCTGGCGAGCCTCTCCGCCTCAGACGGTCAGCAGGCCTCGGCCACGGTCTACACCTACGGGTCGGAGCCCCCGGTCGTCCAGGGCGTGACGATCGATCATCCCCAGGCCGCGGAGTTTTTCTCTCTTGCCACGGCCCCCCTGTCGGCCGAGGAGGTCGCGGCGGAGACCGGCGCCACCGGCGGCTTTCGGGTCGACGTCGTGATTCGACCGGGCCTGCCTCTCGGCCGCCTGCGGCAGACCATCACCGCCACGTTCACGATGCCCGAGCGGGTGACGGCGGAGGTGCCGCTCGAGGGAAGTGTCGGGGGTGATCTTGTGCCGGTCGGACCGGGATGGGATTCCTCCCGGCAGGCTCTGATGCTGGGAATGGTTTCCGGCAAGGCTGGCCTGCGGACGCGATTCTTCATCACGGCCAAGGGGCCGTACCGCGACCTCGTCAGGCTCACGGTGGAGGAGACGGTGCCCCAGACGCTCCAGGTGACGATCGGCCAGGGCAGCCCTGTGGGCTCCGGCGGCGGCGTCGTGCGGATCCCCGTCGACATCGTGATCCCGCCGGGAAGCCGGCCGGTGAACCACATCTGCTCGGAGCGGGCGGCCCCCGGCCGGATCGTGCTGCGGACCGGCCACCCGGATTCCCCGCAACTTTTGCTTCCCGTCTGCGTCGCCATCGGCCCGTAACGACAGGAGAACGACATCCCGATGAATCGTCGCCCACCCGTGTTGTCTTGCCTCCTGGCCGGCTGCCTGTTCGCCCGCGCCGCCCTGGCCACGATGCCCGACCGGGGGCCGGGCGTGGCCGATGGCGTGGTCGAGACCTTCCGCGACCGCAACGGCCTGGTGTTCAGCGACTGGCCGAAGCCGCAGGCGGTGCTCGTCTTTACCGGCGAACTCGACGGCTACATCGAGCCCTGTGGCTGCACCGGCAAGGAAAACCAGAAGGGAGGCCTGAGCCGCCGGCAGAACTTCCTCCGGGCCTTCGCAGCCGCCGGCTGGGAGGTGGTGCCGGTCGATCTCGGCGGCCAGGTCAAACGGTTCGGCAAGCAGACCGAGGCCAAATTTCAGTCGATCGTGGACGGTCTCCGCGGCATGAAGTACGCGGCAGTCGGCTTCGGCCCGGGCGATCTGCGGCTGCCGGCCGAGGAACTGGTGGCCGCGGTGGCCCCGATCGGCGACCAGCCCACGCCCTACGTGAGCGCCAATGTCGGCCTGCTGGGGCTCGACGCGGGCATCACCCCCAGGTTCCGGGTGGTCCAGGCCGGTGGCCTGAAGATCGGGATCACCACCGTGCTCGGCGACGCCGAAGCGGCCCAGATCCGCAACGACGACATCGAGGTGGTGCCGGCGGCCAAGGCGCTCGCCCCGGTGGCCGCGGAACTCGCCCAGGCAGGCTGCGACCATCAGGTGCTGCTCTGCTTCGCCAAGCCCGAGGAGACCAAGGCGCTGGCCGCGGCCTTTCCGCAGTTCGACATCGTGGCCACGGCCGGCGGGGCCGACGAGCCCCCGCGGGAGTTGCCCGCGCTGCCCGGGGGCGGCCGGCTCGTGGAACTGGGTCACAAGGGGATGTTCGCCGTGGCCGTGGGCTTCTTCGCCGACGCCGCCACCCCCGTCCGCTCGCAGCGAGTGCCGCTCGACGCCCGCTGGGGCGAGGCGGCCGACATGATCGATCTCCTGGCCACCTACCAGCAGAAACTCGAGACGTTCGGGCTCGACGGTCTGGGGCTCGCCCCGATCCGTCATCCCTCCGGCCGGCGATTCGCCGGCAGCGCAGCCTGCCAGGAGTGCCACCAGGAGGCTTTCGACGTCTGGAAGGATTCGCCGCACGCCACGGCGCTGACCACGCTCGAGGAGGCGAGGCCGCGCCGCGACGGCGATCCCGAATGCCTCTCCTGCCACGTCGTGGGCTGGGCTCCGCAGCGGTTCGAGCCCTTCGAAGGGGGCTTTGCGGGCATGGCGAAGACGCCGCACCTCGCCCATCAGGGCTGCGAGAACTGTCACGGCCCGGCCGCCGCTCACACGGCGGTCGAACGGGGGGATGTGCGGGCGACCGAGGCCGAGCGGGATCGGCTCCGGGCTGAACTCGTGCTCTCGCTCGATACCCCTGAAGGCAAGGAAAAGGCGGTCAACAACTGCCTCGAGTGCCACGACCTCGACAACAGCCCGCAGTTCGACTTCGACGAATACTGGCCCGCCGTCGAGCACTAGCTTCACGGCGGCAGGGGCATCCCTGCCCCCTGCCGCCTTGCCGGGCCTCCGCCCGGCGGCGGGTTCAGGAGAGTTCCGCCAGGGCGGCGTCGGGGATGCTGAAGTTGGCGGCCACGCTCTGGACGTCGTCGTGGTCGTCGAGCCGCTCCATCAGATTGAGCACCTTGCGGGCCGTCTCGACGTCGTCCACGTCCACCGTGTTGGTCGGGATACGCACGAGTTCGTTCGAGGCCGGCTCCAGGCCAGCGGCCTGGAGGGCCTCGAGCACGCCGGTCATCGCCGCCGGGTCGCAGACGATCTCCCATTGGTCATCGGCCCGCTTCACGTCGTCGGCCCCGGCCTCGAGGGCCAGTTCCATGATCCGGTCCTCGTCGCAGGCCACCGCCGGCAGCCGAATCAGTCCCTTCCGCTCGAAGAGGTAGGCCACGCAGCCGGTGCCGCCAAGCTTGCCGCCGCACAGTTCGAAGATCTTGCGGATCTCGGGAGCCGTGCGGTTCTTGTTGTCGGTCAGGATCTCGCACAACACGGCCACGCCGCCGGCCGCGTAGCCCTCGTAGAGCGACTCCTCGAGGTCGCCCCCCTTGAACTCGCCCGTGCCGGTCTTGATCGCCCGCTGGATGTTGTCCTTGGGCATGCTCACGGCCTTGGCCGCGTCGATCGCGTAGCGAAGTCGGAGGTTCGCGTCGGGATCGCCGCCGCCGTGCTTGGCCGCCACGATGATCGCCTTGGCGAGCTTGCTCCAGAGCTTGCCCCGCTTGGCGTCAACGACGGCCTTCTTGCGGGCGATGTTCGCCCAGTGGGAATGTCCGGCCATGGTCTCTCCTGCTAGCGCGGCTTCCGTTTGCTCAACTGGGCCGAGTGCTTGAGCGTCGGCTTGGGCTTGACGACCGCGGCCGCCTTGGGCGGCTTGGCCGCGGCCTTCGGCGCCGGCTCCGGTACCGGAGCCGGCGGGGCCGCGGGCGGCTTGATCGACAGCGGCTTGACGACGAACGGTTTTGGCCCGCTCTTGCCCTTGCCGTCGCCCGGCTTCTTGGGGCCCGAGCCCGGGGGTGGCAGCGGAGTTTTGCCGGCCGGCCGGGCTGCCGCCTGCGGCCCCGCCGGGCGAAGTTCCTCGGCCGCCGCCCGGGCCGCATCGGCCGCCTTGATCCCCGCCTTGTCGGTCACCACCGGGGGCACGGGCTCGGGCACCTGCTCCCCTCGCTTCGGAAACCGGTCCTTGGCGGCAGGGTTCACGGCCTGCACGATCTTCCGGACGGTGTTGCCATGAAGATTGGTGAGCACGTCGATGCCGAACTGATGGAGGAGCGAGCTGAACTCCCCGCCCGACTTCTTGGCGATGATCCGTTCCAGCCCCGGCACCTTGCCCGAGTCGTATTCCTGCTGCGTGACAAGACCGCAGAGCCACAAGGCTGCCAGGGCGGCCCGGTCGAGCGGGATCAGGTGTCCGCCGAGGGCGGTCGAGGCCACGTATTGCACGGCGAAAGGCGGCACGCCGTGAAGTCCTTCGAGGATCTTCAGGCCGTGGGCGAGCGAGTTTTTTCGGGCATGGTCGAGGGAAAACATGTAGGTCGACTCGAACACGCCCTGGAGGGCGCGGCGGAGTGCGAGCGCCGCCCGCGCCGGATCGGGGAGGTCGTGCAGGGCCTCGGCGAGTTCTGCGACCGTCGTCACCCGCACCTCGTTTGGATCGGCATAGACCTGCTTCAGCCGGGCAAACGCCTTTTCGGCGACGTCAGCCGGAGCGTTCTCCAGACAACAAGCGAACAACACCTGGTCGAGCAAGTCCCGCGAGGTGTTGGCTGCAAACGGCGTGTAGTGGCTCTTGAGCGCCTTGTGCAGTTTGGGAAGCAACTGGCCACGAGGCGGAGTTTTTTCCGGCACCGGCTTCGGCTCCTGCGGCGCGGCCGCCGGCTTGGCGGGCCCTCCCTTTGCCACCGGCTTGGCGGGCCCTCCCTTTGCCACCGGCTTGGCCGGGCCTGCCTTTGCGGCCGGCTTGGCCGGGCCTGCCTTTGCGGCCGCTTGGACAGCCTTCGAGCCGGCCTTGGCGGGCGGGACAGGCTTGGCCGGAGCGGCAGGGCGAGACTTGGGGGGAACGGGGCGCTTGGGTGCGGTCATGCTTCGTCCTGGTGAGGTTCCTCGGGGCTGATCGATGGTGAGGCGGCGACCGTTTCGGCAGGCAGGACCTCGCCGAGCACGCGGGCGATCTCGAGCGAGTGCTTCACGCCGGCGTCGATCTCGAACCGCAGCCGGGGGATGTAGCGGGTCTCGATCCGGTCGGCGATCCGTGACTGGAGAAACCCGGCCGCATTGGCCAGGCCCCGGAGGGCGAGTTGCTCGCGGGCGGCATTGCCCATCACGGAGACAAACACCGTCGCCGACCGCATGTCGGGGGCCATCTCCACCCGGGTGACGGTGACGTCCTTGACCCGCGGGTCACGCACCTCGGTCAGGATGGCCATGCTGACCACCCCCCGCACCGCCTCGGCCGCCTTGAGGAGTCGTCGCGTGCTCACGAGAGGGTCCGGGCGACTTCCTCGATTCGGTAGCACTCGAAGATGTCACCCTCCTTGATGTCGTTGAAGCCGGCCAGCTTGATGCCGCACTCGAGGCCGTCCCGCACCTCGCGGGCGTCGTCCTTCTCACGCTTGAGCGAGTCGATCGCGTAGTCGCCGAGCACCTGGCTGTCGCGGATCACCCGCAGCCGGGCATTGCGGGCGATCACCCCGGCGATCACGCGGCAGCCGGCGATCACGCCCAGGCGGCTGATGCTGAAGGTCCGCTGGACCAGGGCGCGGCCCAGCTCGGTCTCCCGCTTCTCCGGCGCGAGCATCCCCTCGAGGGCCTTCCGCAGGTCGTCGGTGACCTGGTAGATGATGTCGTAGCGGCGGACCTGAACACCCCGCTCCTCGGCGGCCGAGCGGGCCCGCTCGTCGGGCACCACGTTGAAGGCGATGATCACCGCGTCGGAGGCGTCGGCCAGGGCCACGTCGGCTTCCGTCACGCCCCCCACCATCGCCTGAAGCACCCGAATCTTGACCTCGGGATGCTCGAGCTTCTGGAGTTCCTTGAGAATCGCCTCGATCGAACCGCGGACGTCCGCCCGGAGGATCAAGTTGAGGGTGGGGGCCTTCTCGCCGCTCAGCCGGGAAGCCAGCGTCTCGAGCGTGACATGCACGGGGGCGCTCGCCAGCGTGCTGTGGCGGCGGATGTCGCTCCGCTTGACCGCCACCTCGCGGGCCAGCGCGATGGAGTCGACCACCTGAAACCGCTCGCCGGCTCCAGGGGCCACGTCGAGACCGGTGACGAACACCGGCATCGCCGGCCCGGCCGCGGCGATCTTGCGGCGGTTGAGCGTGCCGGTCATCGCTTTGACGTTGCCGCTCGCCTCACCGCACACGATGGCGTCGCCGACCTTGAGCGTGCCCTTCTGCACCATCAGGCAGGCCACCACGCCCCGCCCCTCGTGGATCGATGCGTCGAGGCAGACGCCCACCGCCGCCCGGTCGGGGTTGGCCCGCAGGTCGTGGAGTTCGGCGATCGTCAGGAGCGTGTCGAGCAGCGACTCGACGCCCACGCCCGTGACCGCGCTCGTCTTCACCACCTCCGTCTCGCCGCCCCACTCGCTCGGGAGGAGCTCGTTGGCCGCCAGCTGCTGGTAGATACGGTCGACGTCGGCGCCGGGCAGGTCGATCTTGTTGATGCAGACCACGATCGGCACGCCGGCCGCCTTGGCGTGGCTGATCGCCTCCTCTGTCTGCGGCATCAGCCCGTCGTCGGCGGCGATCACGATCACGGCGCAGTCGGTCACGTTGGCCCCGCGGGCCCGCATCTGCGTGAAGGCCTCGTGGCCCGGCGTGTCGACGAAGGTGATCGGGATACCGTTGCGATCGACCGTGTAGGCCCGGATATGCTGCGTGATCCCGCCGCTCTCGCGGGCCGCCACGTCGATGCCCAGGATCCTGTCGAGCAGCGACGTCTTGCCGTGGTCGACGTGGCCGAGGAAGGTGACGACCGGGCCCCGGGGCTGCCGCAGCTCGGGGTCCTCGTCCACCGCGTCGAACCCTGCGAGCAGCTCCTTTTCCAGATCCTCGGCCGTCTTGATGTCGAGCTGCACGCCCATCTCGGCAGCGAGCAGTTCGACCGTGTCGCGGTCGAGCATCGAGCTCATGCTCGGCATCGAGTCCATCCCGAACGAGAGCAGCTTCTTGAGCACCTCGCTGGCGGCCAGGCCGATCGCCTCGGAAAACGCCCGCACGGTGCAGGGAACCTGGATCGAGGCGTTGGCCTTGCGGGGCGCCGCGGTGGACACGCCCGATCCCTTGCGGGGTCGGCTGGCCCGCCGCCGCCGCAGCGCACCGTCTTCGTCGTCGAGGCCGCCCCCCTTCTCGGAGATCCGCTTGCGGTGCAGTTGGCGGAGATCGCGGCCGCCGAGCAGGTCGTCGCCGCCCGCGCCGGTCTTGGAGGGCGTGCGCCGCGGCCGCATGCCGGGCTGGAGCGGGGGCAGGGGAGCCGGAGCAGGGCTGCCGGCACCGCCCAGAAGGCCGCCCGTCCGGGCCCGCGCCGCCTCGCCGGCCTGCCGCTGCTCGGCCTTCCGCATGTGATCGGCGAGCGGCTTGGCCCCACCGGCCTTGGCGCTGCGAATGGCATCGAGCGGGAGCTTGACGTCGGGTTTCTGGGCCACCGGCTCCTGTGCCGCGCGGGTCGGCGGCGGTGCGGCGCGGCCGGCCGCCGGGAGCGGCGCCAGCTTGAACGCCGGCCGGGGCATCGGCTTGGCGCCGCTGGGCCGCGGGCCGGGACGCGGTCGTGGCTCGGCGGGCTTCTCGGCCACGGGCGCGGGGGGGACCACCTCCGGCGGCTTGCCCTTGCCGGCGACACCGGCCGGGGCGATGTAATCCTCGCGCTTGACGGGGGCGGGCGTGGCCGGACGGATCGGGACGCCGGGCCGGACCGCCGCGGCGGGTTTCTCAGCGGCCTTGGCCTTGCCGGCCATGAACTCCCTGAGTTTCACAACCTCCTCGTCGGTGAGGCTGGCGAGCGCGGAGCCCTTGTCCTGGATGCCGGCGCGGGTGCACAGGTCGACCAGCTCTTTGCTGTCGAGCTTCAGTTCCTTCGCCAGCGTATAAATCCGAACAGCCACTCGTGCCTCTTTCTGCCGGCTGTCGCCGGCCGCTCCCGCTCGTTCTTTCCGCCTCTGCTATCGACCCCTGCAGGCCCCGCGTTCCGGCCATCACGGCGACTCACCGGCAGCCTCGGCAGCACCCTCGGGTGCCGCCGACTCGCCCTCCGCCAGCAGGCCGGACCCGCCCGTGAGAGCAGCCTCTGCCGCCTCGGCCTCCGCCGTCGCCTTGGCGATCCGCTCCTGCTCCCGCTGCTTCCGCCGCTCGTCGGCTGCGGCCTCTTCGGCCAGTGCCGCCCGCCGCTCCGCTTCCGCAACTATTTGATCGACCGCTTCGGCGGACAAGCCGCCCATCTCCATCAGGTCTTCCGGCTCGATCACCGACAGGTCGTCGTATGAGAGAAATCCCTCGCCCACGAGCCGCTCGGCGAGCGAATCATCGAGCCCCTCGATCGAGGCGAAACCGGCTGTGGCACGCTCGATCTGCTGGTCGAGCTCCTCTTGGGTCATGATCTCGATGTCCCAGCCGCAGAGCTTGCTGGCCAGGCGGACATTCTGGCCGCGGCGGCCGATCGCCAGCGAGAGCTGGTCCTCGCGGACGAGCACGATGCCGCGGCCGAGCATTTGGCAGAGGATCACCTCGTCCACCTCGGCCGGCTGCAGGGCGTTGGGCACGAGCACCTGCAGGTCGTCGCTCCAGCGGACGATGTCGATCCGCTCGCCGCCGAGCTCTTCGACGATGTTCTTGATCCGGTTGCCGCGGACGCCCACGCAGGCGCCCACGCAGTCGATCCGGTTGTCGGAGCTGATCACGGCCACCTTGCTGCGGTAGCCCGGCTCGCGGGCGATCGCCCGGATCTCGATCACGCCATCCGCGATCTCGGGAATCTCCTGTTCGAACAGCCGCTGCACCAGCTGCGGCCGGATCCGGGAGAGGATGATCTTGACCCGGCTGCCGACCTTGCGGACCTCGAAAATCGTGGCCCGGATCCGCTCGTTGGGATGGTAGCTCTCGCCCGGGATCTGCTCGCTGCGGGGCAGGATCGCTTCGTTGGCCCCGAGCGTCACCGTCGCCGTCGCCCCCTCGAAGCGGGTCACGACGCCGGAGACCATGTGGCCCACCTGCTCTTCGAACTCGTCGTGGATGGCGTCTCGCTCGGCCTCACGAATTTTTTGAATGATCACCTGCTTGGCGGTCTGGGCCCCGATCCTGCCGGCCAACTCGGCCGACTCGATCGGCTGGCCGTCGTGCGTGCCGGAAATCGTGCCGTCGGTCCGGTCGATCGCGATCACGATCGCCGCGGTCTCCCCGTACTGACGGGAAAGAGCCGTGACCAGGGCCGACTCCACGGCCTGGAACACGATCTCCTTGTCGATGTTTTTGTCGCGATGAATCGCATCGACGACGCGGAGAATTTCTTCTGGTTTCATGGTGTCTCGGCACGGCCTGCGTGGAATGCCATCGCCGGCACTGCCGACGCCATACCACGACATGGGCGCCGAGACCTGTTCCACGTCGCCCAAGAGCGGCGGAAAAGGTCTGGAAGCGAATCCGCGAACCAGCAACCATCCTCACGAAAGCCAAGCCGTCGAGAGTAGGCGACCGAGGGCCGACTGTCAAGCAGCTGCTGGAGCTGAAGGCCAGCGGCGAAAAACCACGGCCCCGGCTTGTCCCTGCGGCGTGGCGGCCGCGGAAACGAACGACTCGCCTGCGGGGTCGCCTTGTCGGGCCGCCCGTACCGGGCAGTCAGCATCGGCCGACTCGTAGTTGAGCAGCGGAAACAACGTTCCCCGCGCCAGGGCCAGGATGCTGGCCACGCACTCCACCAAGCCGCTGCCCGCGCCCAGGTTGCCGAAGTTTCCCTTGGCGGCCACCGTCGGGATTCGAGCGGCGGCGTCCCCGAGGACGTCGCACAGCGCGGCCGCCTCGTCGCGGTCGCCCGTCACCGTGCTCAGGCCCTGAGCATGGACATGGCCAAGCCCGTCGCCCGCCAGACCGGCCCGATCCAGCGCCGTGCCGACCGCCTGCGCGAGGGTCGCCCGCCGCTGGCCGATGGCACCGCGATCAGCGCCGCAGGCCGCGGCGTGCCCCGCCACTTCGGCGTAGATTTTCGCGCCCCTCGCCCGCGCCGACTCGAGTTCCTCGAGAACCAAGACCGCCGCTCCTTCACCCAGCACCATGCCCCGGCGACCAGCGTCGAAGGGGCGGCTCCAGGTGGCCGGGTCGCCCCCCAGCCCCTCGAGCGCCACCTGCTCGCACTGAAGGGCGTGGACCGTTTTCATCGGATGGACGCGGGTGCCCGTCGCGCCCGCCACCATGATGTCGGCCATCCCCCGCTGGATCGTCACGGCCGCCTCGCCCACCGCCAGGTGGCCGCTCGCCTCGCGGACCGTGAGGGAGTTGCTCGGGCCGCGGAGGTCGTTGAAGATCGCGATATGGCTGCCCGGCATGTTGGGCAGGTATTTCAACAGCCAGAGCGGATTGAGCAGGGGCATGCCGGCGGTGGCCCAGCGGTTGAAGTCGAAGCCGCCATCGGCTCCCCGGCAGGCCGCGATGCCGGCCGTGAAGTCCTCGGGCAGGGTGAGCATGTAGTCGGAGCCGAACACGCAGCCAAACCGCTCCGGCGCATGCCGGGCGAGGGCGTCGCCCGCGTCGTGCAGGGCCCGCTGGGCAGCGGCCACCGCCATCTGGCTCTCCCGGCACATCACCTTGAGCCCTTTGCGGACGGCCTTTTTCTTCTCGCCATCGAGGTCGCCGAAGTCGGTGATCGCACCGGTAAAGCAGCGGGCCTCGGCGGCGTGCCGCAGCGGGAGCCCGGCTGCGGAAAACGACTCGATCGGCCCGACGCCGCTCGTGCCCCGTTCCAGGCCGGTCCACACGTCGTCGGTCGTCAAACCCAGCGGGCAGACCACGCCCAGCCCCGTCACCACCACCCGTCGCTCGCTCATGCCATCTCCGTCAGGTTGTTACCCAGGCCGGCCGGTGCCGGGCCAGTCGCGATCAGCGGCCGCTGGCCAGCCGCGGCTCCACCACCACGACTACGTCCCTCCGCGCGACGCCGGGCAGCAGGGCCACCAGCGCACCATTCTGCGCGGGCACCGGCCACGGCACCAACCCGAGCCCGATCACCAGCGTGTGCGATGCCGGCCAGCGGAACCGCTCGCCGATCCGCACCGCCGCCACCTGCGGCACCTGGGCGGCCAGTGCCTGCCCCCCGGCAGGGGTCGGCAGCGAGACCGGCGCCATCCGCTCGATCTGGTCGATGCGGCAGCGAAACGCGGCCTCGACCGCCGTGCCGTCGCGGGAAACGAGCGGGTGAAGATCGACGGCCAGTCCCTCGTCGCAGGTGGCTTGCTTGGGCTGCCAGCCCGGCCAGGCGTTGGGCGTCTGGGCGTAGTCCTCCACGTAGGCCTGCTGCCGCCCCCCCTTGAGTGACGCCGGCAGCCCGTTGGCGGCGAGCACCGGCCCGGTGGGCAGTTCGGCGACGTCGCTGCGGCCTCGCAGCCCGGCCAGCACCGCCGCCGCCGTCTCGCGGGGCACGATCCAGGCCTGCACGCCCGGCGTGGCCGTGGGAATCGGCTGGAGCGCGGGCCGGGCGGTGGCCCGCCAGCCCGGGCCATCGACGCCGAATACCCGCACCGTGAACCGATGCGGCGCGTCCGCCTCGGCCACGAACCGCTCCACGATCTCCGCCACGTGGTCCTGCATCTCTGGGGTGTGGTAGCAGGAGAGCTTGCCAGCGCCGGCCGAGAGCGAGGCCGAGACGGTGCCGTGCCAGGCTGGATAGCCCGTCTCCTGGAGAATCCACTCGACCACGTGCCGCTCGCTTCCCTCGCCGGCGACTCTCACGAATGGCCCGAGGTCGTAGGTCTTCCAGGTCTGACCTGCGTCGGAAGGCAGCTGCCCCTGCACCTGACGGAAGCCCAGCGGGCATGCCGCGAGCAGCATGCCGAGCACCAGGGTGTGCTGCCGCGACCGGTCCATGGTCGGTGGCCCTCCGGGAGGGAGGCGGGCGAATCAGGAATCGAGCCGGGCGAGCACCAGGCTCGCGTTGTGGCCCCCGAACCCGAAACTGTTGCTCATCGCCACGCCCACCTTCGCCTCGCGGGCGACGTTGGGCGTGTAGTCGAGGTCGCAGGCCGGGTCGGGCGTGTGGTAGTTGATCGTGGGTGTGATCACGCCGCGGAGAATCGTGAGCGAGCAGACCACGGCCTCGATGCCGCCGCTGGCCCCCAGCGTGTGGCCGAGCTGACTCTTGGTGCTGGAGACGGCCAGCCGCCTGGCCTGCGGCCCGAACACCCGCTTGATCGCGGCGGTCTCGGCCTTGTCGCCCAGCGGGGTGCTCGTGCCGTGGGCGTTGATGTAGTCCACGGCGTCCACCCCCAGGCCCGCGTCGGCCAGCGCCGCCGCCATCGCCTGGCCCGCGCCGCGGCCCTCCTCGTCGGGCTGCGTGATGTGGCCGGCGTCGCCGCTGGCTCCGTAGCCCTTGAGCTCGGCGTAGATCCGCGCCCCGCGGCGGCGGGCATGCTCCAGTTCCTCGATCACGATCACCCCGGCCCCCTCGGCCAAGACGAACCCGTCGCGGTCGGCGTCGAAGGGGCGGCTGGCGGCCTGGGGCGCGTCGGAGCGGAACGAGAGGGCCCGCATGTTCTGGAAGCCGGCCAGGCCGATCGGCGTGAGGGCCGCCTCGCTGCCGCCGGTGACCATCACGTCGGCGTCGCCGTATTGGATCGCCCGCAGGGCCGAGCCGATCGAGTTGGCGGCGCTGGCGCACGCCGTGGCCACCGCGAAGTTCGGCCCCTTGATGCCGTACAGACTCGAAACGTGGCCGCTGGCCGAGTTGACCATCAACTTGGGGATCGTGAACGGCGAGACCTTGTCGATGCCCTTGTGGAGCAGCCGCTCCTCCTGGACTTCGAACTCCCACAGCCCGCCGATCCCCGAGCCGATCACCACGCCGCAGCGGAAGGGATCCTCTGTCGAGAAGTCGAGCCCGGAATCGGCCACGGCGTCCTTGGCCGAGGCCAGCGCGAACTGCGTGAACCGGTCGAGCCGCTTGAGCTCCTTGGGCGGCGCGATCTCCTCCGCCTCGCCGTTCCAGTGCACCTGGCCGCCGAACTGGACGCGGTAGCCCTCGACCCCGAACAGGTCGATCGGGCCGACGCCGCTGTCACCGCGGACGATCCGCTCCCAGAAGGTCTCGATGGCCCGTCCCAGCGACGTGACCACTCCCAGGCCCGTCACCACCGCCCGTCGCTTCATCGCGTCTCCCGCCGCTCAGCCGGCGGCAGACCCGGAGGCCTGCTGCTTCTCGATGAAGTCGATCGCCTGGCCGACGGTCTGGATCTTCTCGGCGGCATCGTCGGGGATGTTGATCTCGAACTCTTCCTCGAGTTCCATCACCAGTTCGACGGTGTCGAGCGAGTCGGCGCCGAGGTCATTGATGAACGATGTCTCCCGGGTGATCTGCTCCTTGTTGCCCCCGAGCTGCGAGGCCACGATTTCGATCACTCGATCTTGAACTGATGCCACCTTGCGAATCCTCCACGGGCTCGGAGCCGATCATGCACGGACCCGGGCAGCCTCCAGACTGCGCCGCTTGCCCGTGTTCACTGCGAAGATATACCCGTTCGGCCCCGAACGTGTCCAGACCGTGAAAATCCGCCTGAACAGGGCTGGGCAAGGGGGCACCTGACTCATTCTGCCGACGGTCGGCAGGAGACCGCGAGCCCGCGTGAACAGCTGGCCGGATTGGTTCGCCGGCCGGGGACATGCTCGGAACTTTCGGACTTTGCGAGTACATACTCTACAGGTGTAGCCAACTGCGTGCTCCGCAAAGCGCCTCGGTTCCTGCGCGTGCCCCCGGCCGGCTCCTCAGCATCGAACGTTTCGGCGGGGAGCGTCCGGCTCAGGGGCACGGGCAATCCCGAACTCTCACCAGAGGACTCAATCGTGCGGCATCGCAGCCGTCACCCGATCAGCCCGCCGTCCACGACCAGCGTCTGGGCGGTGATGTAGCCGGCCGAGGGCGAGGCCAGAAAGAGCACGGCGTCGGCGATCTCGGTCGCCTCGCCGAGCCGCTTCGCGGGCACCCGCTTCTTGACCTCGTCGAGCAGGACGTCGCCCAGGGCCGCCGTCATCTCGCTGGCGATGAAGCCCGGGGCCACGGCGTTGACCGTGATCTTGCGGCCGGCCAGTTCCTTGGCGACGGTCTTGGTGAGCCCCACGAGGCCCGCCTTCGAGGCCGAGTAGTTGGCCTGGCCAGGGTTGCCGATCAGCCCTGAGACGCTCGCCACGTTCACGATCCGGCCGTACCGCTGCTGCATCATCGGCCGGCTGGCGGCCCGCATGAAGAGGAACGGCCCGCGGAGGTTGGTGGTGAGCACCGTATCCCACTCGTCGTCGCTCATCCGGGGCAGGAGGGTGTCGCGGGTCACGCCGGCGTTGTTGACGAGGATCTCGAGCCGGCCGAACTTCTCCACCACGGCATCGACCACCTGCTGGATGGCCTCGGCCTGCATCACGTCGCAGGGAAACGCCTCGGCCTTGCCGCCGGCGGCCACGATCCCGCCGGCCACGTCGGCCAGCTTGTCGGCCGAACGGGCCACGAGCGCGACGGTGGCGCCGCTGGCGGCCAGGGCCTCGGCGATCGCCCGACCCAGTCCCTGCGAGGCGCCCGTGACGAGGGCCACCTGCCCGGCCAGTTCGACCTTGATCCGCCCCTCCGGCTGCGTCTTCTTCTTCGCGTCCCCCGCTTCCGCCATCAGAAAACCTCCGGATAGAAATGTCGTTCGTGGCCGCCGTCAGTCGAGCACGCCGCTCGTGGCGACGGACCGGTCGATCCGCTTCATCAAGCCGCGGAGCACGCGGCCGGGACCGATTTCCCACACCGAGCGGACGCCGGTGGAGAGGATGTATGCCACGGAGTCGTGCCACTCGACAACTCCGACCACCTGCCGCGCCAAAAGCCCGCGGATCTCGGCGGCATCGGTGTGGGGCCGGGCATCGACGTTGCTGACCACCGGAATCCGGGGCGGACGAAACTCGGCCCGGGCCAGGGCGGCGGTGAGCCGCTCGACCGCTGGCTGCATCAGCGGCGTGTGGAAGGCCCCGGCCACCTCCAGCCGGACGCACTTCATCGCCCCGGCGGCGGCCGCCGCCTCCTCCAGCCGCCCGCAGGCCTCGCGGTCGCCCGAGACGACGATGTTGCCGGGGCAGAGCACGTTGGCCACCTGGAGAATCCCGCCGTCTCGGCAGGCGTCGCAGAGGGCCACGACGGCCGCCCGCTCCATCCCCAATACAGCCACCATCCCGCTCGGCGCCGACTCCGCACAGTCCTGCATCGCCCGCCCCCGTTCGGCCACGATCCGCAAGGCGTCATCGAACTCGAGCGCCCCGGCGAACACGAGCGCGGTGTACTCGCCGAGCGACAGCCCTGCCGTGAGCGTGGCGGCTTCGAGCGGCGATGGGTCACGGGCCCGCTGGACCTCGAGGGCCGCGAGGCTCGTCACCAGAATCGCCGGCTGGCTGACGGCCGTGGTGTTGAGCCGCTCGGCCGGACCCTGGCGGCAGACCGCAAGCAGGTCGTAATCCAAGATCTCAGAGCCCCGCCGAAACAAGTCGGCGGCGGCCGGACTGGCCTCGACCCAGTCGCCCGCCATGCCCACCGTCTGGGCGCCCTGGCCGGGGAACAACACGGCGGTGGGCGAGGAGCCTGCCGGGGAATCGCCCAAGGGGCTACTCCTCGGTCTTGACCACGGGGCGGCCCATGTAGTGGCCGCAGGTCTCGCAGACCCGGTGCGTGGGCACCGCCTTCCCGCAGGTGGGGCAGAAGGTCAGCTGCCGGGGCGTGAGAAAATCGTGGGCCCGCCGGGAGCGGGTCTTTTGGTTCGACTGACGTCGCTTGGGAACGGCCATGGGGCACCTCGGGGAAGGCCCGGATCGTAGCGTCCAACGGGATCGCGGGCAAATGGGTGCCCGAAACGCCCTGCAGTCCGCCGGGGGTGGAAGCCGGAGGAGCCCTGAAGATTTCGCAGCGTTGACGTGGCAGCGGCAAGCGGCGTGGAAGCGAAATATTCCAGGCGACGGAGGCTTTCACCCCCGGCGACCCACCCCGGTGGTCGTGGCCTAAAACAACCGGCCGCGGGCGGCGGGCGTGCCGCCGAGGTGCTCGTCGCCCTTGGGCGTGAGCTTGCGGCCGCGGGGGGTGCGGATCACCAGCTCGCACCGTAGCAGGAAGGGCTCCACGTCATCCTCGAGCGTGTCGGGGGCGGAGCTCATCGTGTGGGCGATCGCCTCGATGCCCACCGGTCCGCCGGCGAAGACCCGCTGGATCGTCTCCAGATAGCGCCGATCGAAGCCGTCGAGGCCGAGCTCGTCGATGCCCTGCATCGCCAGGGCGACGCGGGCGATGTCCACGTCGAGCCGACCCTCGGCGCGGCTGGTTGAGTAGTCGCGGATCCAACGCAGGCGATTGTTGGCCAGCCGGGGCGTGCCCCGGCTGCGGCGGGCGATCTCCCAGGCCGTCTCGTCGTCCATCGGCATCTGCAGTTTGCCGGCCGAGCGATGCACGATCTCGGCCAGCTCCTCGGGCGAGTAGTAGTCGAGGTGCTCGCGGATCACGAACCGGTCGCGGAGCGGGGCCGAGAGCAGGCCCGACCGCGTGGTCGCCCCCACGAGCGTGAAGGGCCTGAGCGGCATGTTGATCGTGCGGGCCGCCACGCCGTCGCCGAGCGTGATGTCGATCCGGAAATCCTCCATCGCCGGATAGAGAAACTCCTCGACCGCGATCGGCAGCCGGTGAATCTCGTCGATGAACAGCACCGAGCCTTCGGCGGCGTTGGTGAGGTAGGGCAGCAGGTCCTTGGGGGCCGAGAGCGCCGCGCCGCTCGCGATCTGGAGGCTCACGCCCAGTTCGTTGGGGATGCAGGTGGCGAAGGTGGTCTTACCCAGCCCCGGGGGGCCATCGAGCAGGATGTGGCCGAGCGTCTCGCCCCGCTTCCGCGAGGCGTCGATCGCGATCTCGAGCCGCTCGTAGACGGCCCGCTGGCCGATCATCTCGGCCATCCGCTGGGGCCGCAGGGCGCGGTCCTCGGGCTGCGGCTCAGGCGGCCCCTGGATCGACGGCTCGCGAAAGGATTCCATCGGACGATCGCTCCGTGGTTCGATTGACTCGGGAAGTCTAACGGTTGGCACCGCCCGGGACGGCAGCTGTCTCGTCGCGGTGGGAATCGCGGCGACCGGCTGTGGGGTGGCTCGGCCAAGGTGGCTGCGCTTGAAAATCCAGAGGGGCGATTCCCAAAAGCTCCTCGAGCAGCCGCCGATCCCGGGCTCGTCCGGTGTTCGGCTGGGGTCCGTGAGGCCGCCGGTTGGCACCGCCCGGGACGGCAGCTGTCTTGTCGCGGTGGGAATCGCGGCGACCGGCTGTGGGGTGGCTCGGCCAAGGTGGCTGCGCTTGAAAATCCAGAGGGGCGATTCCCAAAAGCTCCTCGAGCAGCCGCCGATCCCGGGCTCGTCTGTCACCGCGGCTTGTGCATCTGCCGGTAGATGGCCTCGAGGGCTTCTTGCACGTCCTTGGGCTTCTTCTTCTCGCCCCGGAGCGTGTCCACCAGCCGGCGGGCCTCGGGGTCGGAGTGGCCCAGCGACCGCAAGACATCGAAGGTCTCGGAGAGCACGTCGGCCGCGCCGCCCGCCTCGCCAGGGGCCTCGCGGGCCACGAGCAGGGCGAACTTCGGCATCCGCCGCCGGAGCTTGGCGATCATCCGTTCGGCCGTGGCCGCGCCGATGCCCGGCAACCCCGACAGGCTCTTGGCGTCCTGCTCCTCGATCGCCGCGGCGATCTCGCCCACTGGCCGCACGATCGCCCGCAGCGCCTTGCGGACACCCACGCCATCGACCTCGCAGATCAGCTCGAAGAACTCCCGCTCGACCTCCGAAAGAAAGCCCACCAGCCGGGGCACGAGATTGCCCCGGGTTGGGTTGCCCTCGAGGTATTCGAGCGTGTGGAGCACGACCGGCTGGCCGATCTTCGTCTGCAGGCTGCGGCGGACGAGCTCGGTGACGAGCACCTCGTGCACCATCGGCCCCACGGCCACCTCGACCGCCGTCGGCTCGACCCGTTCGAGCGTGCCTGAAACCCGTGTGATCATGCCCGGCTGCTCCGAATCCGCACCGTTCCCGTCCCGAAAAACAAGGGCCGTAGTCGGAGGTGCCAGTCGGCCAGCGCCACGGCCAGGGCGTCAGCGGCGTCAGCCGGCTCAGGCTTCGAGGCGAGGGCGAGCTCCCGCTGCACGGCCGCCTGGACCTGCTCCTTGCCGGCGTGGCCGCTGCCGGTGAGCGCGCTCTTCACGCGATTCGGCAGATAGTGGTGCACGGCCAGGCCCGCCTGCGCTCCGGCCAGGCAGATCACGCCTCGGGCGTGGCCCAGGAGGATCGCGGCCTTGGGAAACCGGGCATGGGCGAACACCTGCTCGATCGCCATGGCCGAGGGGGAAAAGGTCTCGAGCACCTCGCGGACGCCCGCATGAATGGTGGCCAGCCGGGTCTCGATCGAGTCGCCCTGCGACCGGACCGTGCCGGCCTCGACGAGCTTCACGCTCCCGCCCTGGCACTCCACGATCCCGTAGCCGGTGACGTTGAGGCCGGGGTCGAACCCGACGACGCGATGGATGGTGGACGCCCGTTCCATGCCAGGAGCCTAGCGGCCGGGCCCTGAAACGCCCAAACCCATTCGGCCCGCCGGCCGCCACTACACCCCGCTGGGCTCGAACCAGCAACCTTCGGTTCCGTAGACCGATGCTCTATCCAATTGAGCTAGGGGTGCATCTCTCCGAAGGATACCGCGGTGGCAGTCCGGCACAAAGCTGATCGCAAAACAAGCGGCCGCCCGGCGGCAAACCTGGCCCCGATTCCTGGCCAGGGCGGCCCCGGAGCGGCCGGAGCGGCCGGGGACAGGGCCTTGCCCGGGGCAACCCGCGTTGCTACATATTTATGCATGAGAACAAGCATCGATATTCCAGACGCGCTCATGGAGCGGGCAAAACGGGCGGCGGCCCGACGCAAAACGACCCTCCGGCGGCTGGTCCTCGACGCGCTTGAGCAGAGCCTGAGGGAGAGTCCCAGGCGATTCAAGCTGCGGGATGCGGCCGCGGGCGACCCGGAGGAGGTCGTCGATGCCGCCGCGATCAACCGCTGGATCGATGACCAGCGGGAGCAGGATGTTCAGCCGTGATCGCTCTGGACACGAATATCCTGGTCCATGCCCACCGCCGGGATGCCAGCCTCCACGACCGGGCCCTGCCCCTGCTCGCGGAACTGGCCGAGGCGGCGGCCCCCTGGGCGGTCTGCTACCACACGCTGGTGGAGTTCCACGCCGTCGTCACCCGCCGCGGGCTGTGGGGCAAGCCGTCGAGCCCGGCGGCCGCCGTGAATCAGATTCGTGCCTGGCGGGAGTCGCCGAGCCTCCGAATCCTGCACGATTCCGACGACAGCCTCGAACTGCTCGAGGAACTGGCCGTCGCCAGCCGGGTCACAGGCGGCATGATCCACGACGCCCGAATCGCCGCCTGCTGCGTGATCCACGGGGTCGATGAACTCTGGACGGTCGATCGGGATTTCAGCCGCTTCCCCCGGCTCCGGTGCCGCAATCCGTTGAGTCGGTGAGACTCGCGGAATCCGCGGGGGGCAGCGCGGCCCGGGGCACGAGGAAGCCCTCCTTGTCCACGTCCAGGGCGTCGGCCAGGAGGGTGGCGGCGGGAGCCGAATCGGCGGGGCAGGGGAGGAGGGCCGAAATCACGAGCGTGGCGTCGGAGGTGTCGGGGATGCCCGCCGAGGCCAGCGACCGCAGGCCCAGCGGGGGCCGGAGCGACGCCCGGGGCCAGACCACGCCGCCGTTCAAGACGCGGCCGAGCGACTCGGGCTTGCAGGTGATCTCGAAGTCGCCGGCCGCCCGGGCCGGGGGCGTGTTCATCGCCACCAGGCGGCAGGCCTCCCGCGGGCAATAGGCCACCACCGGCTCGATGCCGTTTGTTTCGCGAAACCGCTCGGCGGCATGCCGGGCCCAGGGCAGGTCGGCCGCCGCGGCGATCGGCATCACGATCGCGGCGAGGTGGTCGACGAGCTTCGGGTGGCCGGCCGGCTCGGCGGCGAGGGCCTCCACCTGCGCGACGCGGGCCAGCCAGATCGTGGCCCGGGTGGCGGCGAGCGTGCGGGCGATCTCGCCGGCCGGGTTCGTGGCGTCGATGAGGGTCGCGGCGATGCCGAGCAGCGGCCTGGCGTGGGTGCCCAGCGTGCCCGCGAGTGGGTCGCCGGGAGCGAGCGAGGTGACGAGCCGATCCTCGCGGCGCAGGAGGCAGGCGCCGTCGAAGGCCTCGGCCTCGGCGCAGGCCGCGGCCCAGTCACCGCTGAAGCCCCGCGGCGGGCGGCGGGCGGCCATCCGGCGGCGGACGACCGTGGCCGAGAGCTCCTGGAGCGCGAGCCGCGCGAGGTCGGTCGAGGTGCCGACCGGGAGCGGCGTGCCGAAGGTGAGCGTCACGGTGCGGCGGAAGCCCCGGGGCCACTTCGTGAAGTAGCGGCCCTCCGAATACGAGAGCAGGCTCCCCCACATCCCGTCGATCGAGGCCGGTAAAATCGGCGACTCGACCCGCTCGAGCAGCCACTCCAGGCCCCGCTTGAAGCCGAGGATCTGGCCGGTGCGGGAGATGCCCCCCTCGCAGAAGATGCCGATGCAGTCGCCGTCGGCCAGGCCCCCCTGGATCGCCTTGAGCGCTCGGCCGATCGACTTGGGCTTGGGGTCGAAGAGAATGAACCGCCACTGGTCGGCGAGCAGGTTGAGAAACCGGCCCTGGATGTTGGGCCCGTAGACCACCATCCGCACCGGCCGGGGCGCCGCCAGCGGCAGGAGGAAGCCGTCGAGCCAGGAGAGGTGGTTGGCCGCGATCACCAAGGGGCCAGTGGTCGGCACGTTCTCCTCCTGGCAGACCCGGAACCGCCAGACCGTGCCCACGATGCCCCCCACGACGAACCGCAGCGTGGCCCGGGGGGCGGCCCAGACGGCCACGGCCAGGGCGACCACCGACATCAGGCCGAAGAGCCCGAAGATGCCGCGGGCCGAGAGCAGGGGGGCGGCCTGGCCCGCGCCCACCGGCACCCGCAGGCCGTAGTAGGCGATCGAGGCCACGAGCATCCCCGTGAACACGAGCATGTTGGTCGAGGCGAGCACCGTGCCGAGCTTCGCCGGCGGGCTCTGTTCCTGGAGGTAGGCTTCGAGCGGCACGTCGAACATCCCGGCCCCGATCCCGAGCACCGCCAGCCAGAAGATCGGCGGAACGAGCCGCAGGGCAGGGGAGCCCTCGCCGACGAAGATCTCCCGCCCGGAGAGGGCCAAGGCCCCGCAGGCCACCAGCATCACGAGCATGCCCAAGGGCACGAACCCGAGATCGACCTTCGAGCCGGCCTCGATGCCCCGCCGCGAGAAGCGGCCGGCGAGGAGGCTGCCCACCCCGATCCCGCCGACGAGCGCCAAGAGCAGCGGAATCACCTGGCCCTGGGCGGTGGCCCCGCTCTCGAAGGCATATTGATCGACGTTGAGTTGCACGACCGCGCCGATCGCCCAGAAGTAGATGATGCCCGCCGCGGCCCCGGCGAGCTTGGGCGTGGCGAGCAAGAGCCGGATGTCGCGGAACGTGGCCGCGAACGCGTTCCAGGGAAACGCGGCCCGGGGGTCGGCGGCCCGCACCCGCGGCAACGCCAGCGACGCGAGCCAGCCGACCACGGCCACGCCGAAAAGCAGCGCCGCGGCCCGCGCGGCGTGGGCTGCCGGCAGGCCGGCCAGCCAGGCCGGCAGGGGGCGAGCGGCGTCGGCCGCGGGCGAGAGCCAGGTGGCGTCGGCGAGCCAGTTGCCGAGCGCCATGCCCACGAGCGTGGCCGCCAGCGAGACCAGCGCGAACACGCCGTTGGCGGCCGAGAGCCGTCCGCTCGGCACCGTCTCCGGGATCGTGCCCAGGAGGCTCGGGTTCAGGAGCGTGGTCTGGATCGCGAACAGCCCGATCGCGGCCATCAGGAGCCAGAGCCCGAGCGGCAGGCCCGCGAGCAGCGGGCCCGAGGCCGTGCCCCAGGCGATGATCGCCGCCGTGAGCACCGCGATCGCGATCTCCGCGAACTTGCCCCCGATCACGATCGACCGCTTCGTGAACCGGTCGGCCAGCCAGCCGGCGAGCCAGGCGAAGAGGATGAACGGGAGCACGTAGACGACGGTGCCCACCGCGAGCACCGCCGCCTCGGTGGCGCCGACCGAGAGCGCGGCCCGCTTGCCCAGGCCGATCACCAGCCAACGGGCGAGGTTGTCGTTCAAGACCGTCAGAACCCGCACGACCAGCACGGCCGGAAAGCCGCCCGGAGGCGTGCGGCTCGGGGCTGGGTCGGCGGGTGCTGGTGCGTTCAAGGTGTCGATTCGCCTGGAATCTGAGGATCGGGAGGGGGGGCGGGGAGAGCGGGGCCGCGACCGCCCCCGGATGGCCCCCTGGTGGCCCCCGGATCGCTGCCGCTTTCCCAGTGTGACGGGCGGAGTGGCAGACTTTAGCGGCAGTTTGAACCGGGTGCCAAGCGTGCGTATCCTCATGTCATCGGACGAGTGATCGCCGGGCATCCGCCCCGATCATGGACCGCATTCAACGGCGGGTCCGACCACCCGGAAGGGACGTGATGACCATGTTCTTCAGCCGAACGCTGCTCACCGCCTGCGCCGTCTTGGCCGTGGCCGCCGCCACGCCAGCCGAGGCACAGGTCGTCTATTACTCGGCGCTGCGGCCGGTCGTGGCCGCTCCCGTCGTGGCTGCTCCCGTGGTGGCCGCGCCCGCCTACGTCGCCAACTACACACCGGCGGGCAACTATGCCGCTGTCACCGCCTTCTCCCCTCCGGTCTATGCCCAGCCCGCGGCCGTCGCAGTGACGGCCAACTACGCGCCGGTCGCGGTGACCTCGTTCTACGCCCCGACCGTCGTGAACTACGCGCCGGCGGCCACCGTCGCCTACTCGCCCGTCGTCGCCGCGGCCGCGCCGGTCGTGACGCCGGTCATCACCTACTACGCGCCCACCGCGGTCGTCGCGCCGCTCTACCGGCGCGGTCTCTTCGGTGGCCTGCGGCCGGTGCGGTCTGCTTACTACATCCCGTACTGAAGCCCGGCTCCCAGCGGGTTTCGCGGCGTCTTGGCGGGCCGGGTTTGTTGACCCCTGGGGGTCTCGTCCTATAGTACGGACGTTTTAGCGGCCCCCGCGCGTGCCCGGGGCCGCGTTGGCGGCGGGACGCTGCGGATGACGCGGACGGTCAACATCATCGGAGCGGGGCCGGGCGGGCTCGCCTGTGCCATGCTCCTGGCCAACTCGGGCGTGCGGGTGCGGGTGCTCGAGCGGCTGCCCGTGCCTGGGGGACGGACGAGCACGATCACGACGCCCGAGGGCTTCAAGTTCGACCTCGGGCCCACGTTCTTCCTTTACCCGCGGGTGCTCGAGGAGATCTTCACGGCCTGCGGCCGCGACCTGCGGCGGGAGGTGGAGATGATCCGCCTCGACCCGCAGTATCGGCTCGTCTTCGGAGCCGGCGGGGAGATCGCGGCCACGCCCGACATCGCCCGGATGGAGGCCGAGGTGGCCCGGCTCTCGCCGGCCGACCACGGCTCGTTCACGCGGTTCATGGAATCGACCCGCGAGAAGTTCGCCCGGTTCGCGCCGTTCCTCGAGCAGCCGTTCCAGTCGTGGCGGGACCTCGCCAACCCCGACCTGATCAGGCTGATGCCGCTGCTCAAGCCCTGGCGGAGCCTCGACGCGGAGCTCGGCACCTTCTTCAGCGACGAGCGGATCCGGCTCGCCTTCACCTTTCAGTCGAAGTATCTGGGCATGTCGCCCTTTCGCTGCCCGAGCCTGTTCTCGATCCTCTCGTTTCTGGAGTATGAGCACGGCGTCTTCCACCCGATCGGCGGCTGCGGCGCCGTCTCGACTGCGATGGCCAGGATCGCCCAGGAAATGGGTGTCGAGATCTGCTACGAGGAGCCGGTCGAGGCGCTCGAGTTCGCGGGGCGGAAGATCACCGCCGTGAAGACTCCGCAGGGCCGCTACGAGGCCGACGCCACGGTGGTCAACGCCGACTTCGCCCGCAGCATGACCAGGCTCGTGCCCGACTCGCTGCGGCGCCGCTGGAGCGACCGCAGAATCGCCTCGCGGCGGTTCTCCTGCTCGACCTTCATGCTCTATCTCGGCATCGAGGGGCGGTACGACGACGTCGCCCACCACAACATCTACCTCTCGGAGGACTACCGGGAGAACCTGGCCGACATCGAGCACCGGCACCGGCTTTCGGCGGATCCCTCGATGTATGTGCAAAACGCCGGCATCACCGATCCCACGCTCGCCCCGGCCGGGATGAGCACGCTCTACCTGTTGATCCCCGTCACCCACCGCCACCCCAATGTCGACTGGCGGCGGGAGGGCGCGGGGTATCGGGAGGTGGCGCTCGACCAGATGGAGCGGGTCGGAATCCGGGGCGTCCGGGAGCGGATCCGCTACGAGAAGATGCTCACGCCCGACGACTGGCAGGACGGCTACGAGATTTACCGGGGAGCCACGTTCAACCTCTCGCATGACCTGGGGCAGATGCTCCACATGCGGCCCCACAACCGGTTCGAGGACGTGGAACGGATGTATCTCGTGGGGGGCGGCACCCACCCAGGCAGCGGCCTGCCGGTGATCTACTCGTCCGCCCGGATCACGACGGATCTCCTGCTCGACGACCTGGGCATGACCGGGTCGAAGCGGCCCGCTCCGCGGGCCAAGGGGGCGGTCGCCGGGCACGAAGCGGCGGCGGCCGTTTGAGGCGGCCGCGAGCCGCGCGCTGCACCAGATTCACACGAGGGAGTCACGACATGATGCGGCGGACGGAAGACGGCGAGCGGGTGGTGGTGGTGGGGGGCGGCCTCGGCGGCCTGGCGGCGGCTTGCACCCTTGCGGCCCGCGGCTACGCGGTGACGCTCTGCGACAAGAACGCCTGGGTGGGGGGAAAGGCGGCGGTGCTCTCCGAGGCGGGCTACCGGTTCGACATGGGGCCCACCATCCTGACGATCCCGCGGGTGCTGCGGCGGATCTGGGCCGAGGCGGGGCGGGAGTTGGAGACGTCGCTCGACCTCGTGCCGCTCGACCCGCAGTGGCGGAGCTTTTTCACCGACGGCACCACCCTCGACCTCAAGGCCGACGTGGCCGCGATGCGGGCCACGCTCGACGAGTTCGCCCCCGGCAGCGGCGCGGGGGCCGGCTATGGCCGGTTCATGGACCTGGCCAAGCGGCTCCACCGGATCTCCGACGAGTTTTTCTTTTGGCGAAGCGTGGGCGGGATGCGGGACATGTTCGAGCCGCGGCAGAGCTTCTCGGTGGGCTTCCTCAAGGACATCTTGGGGATGCGGATGGGGCGGAGCGTGGCCGGCACGGTGCGGTCGTTCGTGCCCGACGAGCGGGCGGCGCAGATGCTCGACCACTTCACACAGTACGTGGGCAGCTCGCCGGAGAACTCGCCGGCGGTGCTCTGCGGGATCGCCCACATGCAGTCGCACGACGGCGTTTGGTATCCCCGCGGGGGCACCGGGGCCGTGCCGCGGGCCCTGGCGAGCCTGGCCGTGGACCTCGGCGTCGAGATCCGCACCAACACGGCTGTCAAGCAGATTCTCGTCGAGGGAGGGCGGGTGCGAGGGGTGGAGACGGCCGACGGCGAGGTCATTGCAGCCGCGGCCGTAGTCAGCAACTCCGATACCGTCCGCACCCACCGCGAACTCGTCGCGGGCGAGCCATCCCGGCGGTTCCTGGGCCGCCGCGGCTACGAGCCGGCCTGCTCCGGCGTGGTGCTGTACCTCGGCCTCGACAAGAGGTACGAGCAGCTGATCCACCACAACTTCGTGTTCTCGGAAGACCCGCACGAAGAGTTCGACGCGATCTATCGCCGGGGCGAGCCGGCCCCCGATCCGACCTGCTACGTCTGTGCCCCGGCCGTGACCGAGCCCGAGGTTGCTCCGCCCGGCGGCGAGGCGCTGTATGTCCTGGTCCACACGCCCTACCTCCGGCCCCACCACGACTGGTCGAAGATGCTGCCGGCCTATCGCGACCGGATCATCCGCAAGCTCGTCGAGACCGCCGGCATGAAGGATCTCGAGCAGCACATCGTCGTGGAGCGGGCCCTCACGCCGCAGGACATCAACGACCGCTATCACGTGCTCGACGGGGCGATCTACGGTCTGGCCAGCCACGGCAGGTTTCTCGGAGCGTTCAAGCCGGCCAACCGCTCGCCCGACGTCCAGGGGCTGTACCTGGCCGGCGGCTCGGCCCATCCCGGCCCGGGCATGCCGATGGCCCTGATGTCGGGCTGGATCGCCGCCGATTGCGTCGATGCCGACCAGCTCGTGCCCCGGGCCCGCACCGCCGCCGCCGTGGCGGTGTGAGCCATGGCACGCGGCGAACCGCGACACGAGCACGAGCTGCCGCCGTTCTCCCACCAGCTCAACGGCTGGTTCATGTGGTATGTCCGCCGCTACCTACGGCGGCACTTTCACGCGGTCCGGCTGCTGGCCGGGCCTGATGGCGGCCCGGGGCATCCCGACCTCGAGGGTGAGCCGGTGCTCGTCGCCACGAACCATCCGGGCTGGTGGGATCCGCTCGTGTTCCTGCTGGCGGGGGCCACGCTCTACCCAGGCCGGATGAGCTACGGCCCGATCGACGCGGCGGCCCTGGGCAAATACAGGTTTTTGGAGCGGATCGGCTTCATCGGGATCGAGCCGGGCACCTGGCGGGGATCAGCCCGGTTTCTGCGGATGGCCCGGGCGGCGCTCGAGCGGAGCGACGTGATCTTGTGGATCACGGCCCAGGGCGAGTTCACCGATCCGCGGGGCCGGCCGGTCGTGATCCGCCCCGGGGTGGGCCACGCCGTCGCCGCGGCCAGGCGGGGTGTGGTCCTGCCCTTCGCGGTCGAGTATCCGTTTTGGAGCGAGCGGTCTCCGGAGGCGGTGGCGGCCTTCGGCACGGCCATCCGGATCACCGACCATCCCGGCCGCTCCGCCGAGGAGTGGACGAGCGTGCTGGCTGCCGAGCTGACGGCCACCCAGGATCGGCTCGCCGCCGCGGCGATCGCTCGTGACCCCGCCGCTTTCCGGCCGCTGCTCGCGGGCCGCGTGGGCGTGGGGCCGGCCTACGACACGATCCGCCGGCTCGGAGCCTGGCTGCGGGGCCGGCGGTTCGATCCTTCCCATGGCGGCGCGAGCGGGGGCGACGCGTGAGTCCGGTCGTGATCCTGGTGCTGGCGTGGGCCGGGCTCGTCCTGGCGGCGATCCCCGCGCTGCTCACGCTCGCCAACCTGCGGCTGTTTCGCCCGCCGCCCGAGCCAGCGGCCGGCAGGCCGTGGCCGCAGGTCTCGGTGCTCGTGCCGGCCCGCAATGAGGAGCGGGCGATCGGCCGGTTCATCGCCGACGTGTTGGCGAGCGAGGGGGTCGAACTCGAGCTCGTCGTGCTCGACGACGCCAGCGACGACCGGACGGCGGAGCTCGTCAGGGAGGCCGCGGCCCGCGACCCGCGGGTGCGGCTCGTGCCCGGCAGCCCGCTGCCGGAGGCCTGGTGCGGCAAGCAGCACGCCTGCTGGCAGCTGGCCCGGGCCGCGCGGCACGACAGCTGGGTGTTTCTCGACGTGGACGTGGTGCCCGCCCGCGACGCGATCGCCCGGTCGGTGGCCTTCCTCGATGCGAGCGGGGCGGCGCTTGCCAGCGGCTTCCCGCGGCAGGAGACGGGGTCGTTTTTGGAGTGGCTGCTCCTGCCGCTGATCCACTTCGTGCTCTTGGGCTACCTGCCGCTTTCCCGCTCGCGGCAGGTGAACGACCCGAGCCTGGCGGCCGGCTGCGGGCAGCTGTTCGTCACCCGGCGGGCCGACTACGAGCGGGCCGGCGGCCACGCGGCGATCCGGGCATCGCTCCACGACGGCCTGAAGCTGCCCCGGGCCTTCCGCCGCGCTGGATTGGTCACCGACATCTTCGACGCCACGGAAATCGCCTCCTGCCGGATGTATTCCCGCAGCCTCGACGTCTGGCGCGGGCTGGCGAAGAACGCCACCGAGGGCGTCGGCTCGGCGGCCACGATCCTGCCGTTCACGATCCTGCTCGCGGGCGGCGCCGTCCTGCCGCCGCTGCTCGCCGCGCAGGGCCTGGCGACGGGCTTCGCCGGCTGGCCGACGGGCGGCGCCGTGGTCGCCTTGGCCGCGGCGGTGCTCGCGTATCTCCCACGGATCCTCGACGCGATCCGGTTCCGACAGAGCCTCTCGAGCGCCATCCTCCATCCCCTGGGTGTCGCCGTGTTTCTCGCGATCCAGTGGGTGGCCCTGGTCCGCAAAGCCCTCGGCCTCAAAACCAGGTGGCGCGGCCGCCCGCTCGTGCCGCAGTAGGGCCGGCGGCGCGGCTCAGCGGGCCGGCACCCGGCCCGCCTGCCACCAGTCGGCCAGCAGCCCGAGCCGCTTGAGGTTCTTGACCACGTTCTCGTACAGGCTCTGGCTCTCCTCCAGCGACAGCCGGTCGGTGGCCGCGAAACCCAGCGCCCGAAGCTGCTCGTCGTAGCGGGCCTTCAGCTCCCGGCGAAACGCCGGCCGGTTGCGGTTCTCCAGCCGCCACTTGTGAAACTCGTACGAGTCGCGGCCCGTGAGGTAGTCCTTGACCCGGGCCAGCTCGTCCTCGGGTGCGGCATCCGGCCTGCCGAAGCCCCCGACGAGGACAGCCTTCTCCCGGTCGGTGAGCCGCCAGTTGAGCGACACGTCCACCGGGCATTCGAACACGACCGTGCGGAAAAAGTCCTGGCCGCTCAACTCGTCGAACAGCAGATCCTGGAGATCGACCTGCTCGTCGTTGCGGAAGGCCATCGTCCATTGGCGGGCGTTCGTGACGCCCACCAGCGGCGTGCTCAGCGCCTGCAGCCCGGGACGCAGCAGCTTGCTGCCGCCGTTCCAGACGAGGCGGTCGAGGGGCGGATCGTCGCCGCCGACCCGGTCGAAGTCGATCTCCGTCCGGGCCCCCTGGCTCACCTTGTCGCGGACCTGCACGACGAGCACGCCCGAGGTGTTCTCCTGGAGCCAGGCCCCGAGTTTCGAGAGCCAGAGGGCCGAGAGGTTGATGCCGTAGTTGTCGTAGTAGGCGGCATCGACCACCCGGCGGGGTGGGAGCGTGGGCAGGTTGAAGGCCGGCGAGACCCACGGGAACGAGGCGCTCATGCGGATCGCCGTGGTCACCTGGAAGTCGGCCGCCCGGGGGAACAGCCGGAAGAACTCGACCGCCGAGAGCGAGAACACCTCGTCCTCCTCATGGATGCTCTGGTCGAAGTCGCCCCCCTGGATCGCCGGCCGCTCGATCTTCCGCGACGACGGCTCGAGCAACAGGCCCCCCACGTTCCGGGTGGCGAAGGCGAGGTCGAGGTTGCTGATCAACAGCCGCCTTCCATCCTCGACCATCATCGGCGTGAACACCAGCGACGGCCGCCAGCCGAGCCGCTCGTCGGCCGCGTAGGACTGGATCGGCCGGCCCAGCGGGCTTTCCCCGCCTCCGGTCCAGCGGATCCAGGTCTGCTCGAGCGTGCGGCCCCGGTCTCCCTGGCGGAGGAACGGGTTGAGCGTGGCGGGCAGGTCGGCGAACAGCATCCGGCCGGCGACCGCGTCGAGCTGGTCGAGGCCCATCCGGTCCACGAAATCGCCGATCGAGACGCCATGGAGGTCGGCGAACGAGGCCCGCTCGCCGGCCAGCACCGCGGGCGTGGGCGGGCGGAGCGACGTCACGTAATAGGAGCCGGCCACCATGCCGCCGGAGGCGCCGGTGACCAGGCGGATGTGGTAGGGGAAGTCGGCGCCCAGCGTGGCCTCGAGCTTGCGGAGCACGACCGAGGCCCAGACGCTCGCCCGGATCCCGCCCCCGCTTACCGTGACGATCACGAGCTTGGGCTTGCGGCCCTGCCAGCGGCCGCCCACGAGGTTCTTCCAGGCGAGCAACACCTCGGCGTTGTTGAGGAGCTGGAGGTTCTGCCACTGGCCGACGACGAGCCCGCCCTGCGGGGCCCCGGTCGCCGGGCCCGGCACCGGCAGCCGGCCAACCGGCACCAGCCTGACCCACACCGCGCCCGGAGGCAGGGGCCTGCCGTCGTCACCGGCCATGGGAGCCGCGCCGAGCGCCACGACTTCGCAGACCGCGCACCGCGCGAGGTCGGGGCCGCTGGCCGTGCCGTGGCGGCCGTTCCAGGAGAGGATCAGCTGGTCGCCCGGCCGCAGCCGGCCCGCGTTGTAGAGGGCCAGGGTCAGTTCCGTCGCCGGGAGTGACGCGGCCCGCGGTGACTCCAGCAGCCGCACGGCCGCGTCCGGACTCGCGAACAGCCCCCGGTCGTGTGCCGGCCGGAGCGTGAAGCCGGCGGCGGGATCGGCGCCGGGGCGGGCCGACGTCGGCGGCACGGGGGCCGAGGCCGGGGTCGCCTCGATCGTGCGGCGAATCGCCCCCGGCGTGGGCCAGTAGGTGTCGAAGGCGGGGGCGTGGGTCCCGGGATCCGGCAGCCCGGCGAAGAACACGCCCACCGGCACCGGCGCGTCGGTGCGGGCGTCCTCGAGCACGAGGCACTCGCCCGCCCGTCCAGCGGCGGGAGCGGTGGCGGCCGGCTCCGCCGGCCGGAGCGTGTCGAGGTGGCAGCGCTCCATCCACGACTGCATCGTGACGAGTTGCTCGTCCGTCAGCGGCGGAACGCCGGCCGGCAGCGAGAACTCGACGCGATACACGTCGGCCTGTGGCTCGCGCCGCGCGGCCACCACGCGGCCCCGCCAGTTCATCGCGATCAGGGCATATTCCGCCTCGAGTTCGCGGTATTCGTGCGCCAGGCCGCGGAGCCGCAGGCCGAGGACCGTGTCGGCGTCGGCGACGTCGGCCGCGGTCATGCCCGGCGGGGCCGGCTCCGTCAGGAACGAGTAGGGAATGACGCCGGGCCGATCGGCGTCGGCTCCGGCGGCCGGCACGAGCCGGCGCCGCTGGCCGCGGATGATGCCGTTGCGGATCAGGTGGAGGTTCTCGTAGCCGAACAGGCGGTGGATCCGCCGGTAGAACGGCTCCTCGGCCAGCGCGATGCAGTCGTCGTCGTCCAGCCGGATCGTGAACCACTCCTCGGCGGCCAGCCCGACCGCGTCGCCCGGCACGGCCCGCAGCCTGCCGCGCGGGTCCTCGACATCGACCACCACCGCGTGGCTACCGTCGCTCCGCCGCTCGAGCGGCCGGACCGCGAAGTAGACAGTGGCGAGCCGCTCGCTGTAGCCCTGCCGGGCGATCCGGTCGAAGTCCTCGGTCACGGCCCGGTTGCGGAGCCGGGCCGTCGAAGGTGTCGTGTCGCGGAAGTAGTCGCGGGAGTCGAGGTAGACCGGCAGCGCGTAGTAGGCCTCCATGTTGGGGAAGGTGCCCTTGAACTCGTTGGGTGCGACGAACAGCGCCGCGCCGTTGACGAGCAGCGCCGTGCCGAGGGCCGCCGCCACGGTGAGCAGCGCGCTGCGGGGTCGGGCGTGGACCAGGATCGCGTAGCTCGCGGCCACCAGCGCGATCCCGCAGGCGATCGACCCGGCGGCCGGGAGGGCCGACTTCCACCGCTCGTCGAGGGTGGCGTAGGGAATCGCGAAGGACACGTAGCCGAGCAGCACGGTCAGCGGATAGAGCAGCGCCGGCTGGCGGGAGGCCACCTGGGCGAGCGACGTGGAGCCGAGAAACAAGACCGCCAGCCCCAGCCAGACGCCGGCCGCCACCGCGATACCGCCGACCTGCCAGGCGATGAGCAGCGACAGCGCCGCCACGACGGCGAGCACGGCGGCCCAGCCGGGCCGCAGCCAGGCCGGCGGCTCGGCGCCCCGCAGGCTGGCGAGGGTCCGGGAGCCGGAGAGGATCGCCGCGGCCGCGGCCAGCGGCGCGATCAGGGCGGGGGGAGCGCCGAGCACGTGCAGGACCGCGAGGACGACGAGCCCGAGGATTGCGGTCCGCTGTTCGAGCGGCGTGCGGGCGCCGCCGCCGGCGGCCGCATGGGTCGCCAGCCAGAAGATGCCCAGCCAGCAGAGGAGGATCGCGCCGAGCGACGCATAGCCCCGCAGTCCGATCCAGGCCGATGCGCCCGCTTCGGGCCGCACGCCGAGCGTCACGGCCACCGACGCGACGGCGATCACGGCCGCCACCGCGATCACGAGGCGATGGAGCCAGTCGGCCCGCAGCACGTGCACCGTGGCCGCCAGTGGGGGAGCCAGGAGCGGCCGCCAGTCGAGGCCGCTGGCCAGGCTGCCGGCCCGCCGTTGGGCCGCCGCGAGGATCCCGGCCAGGGCCGCCTCGGCGGCCAGGACCGCCGCGGGCAGCCAGGGGAAGTTTTCGGTCCAGGCACTCGCGCCCCGGCGGCCGCCCGCGTCCTGCATGGCCAGGTTCCGCTCCGGCCAGTCGATCCAGAGCGAGGTCAGGTCGCGGGGCACGAGCAGCGTGACGGCCGCGTGAATTGCGAAGAACCAGGCCAGAAACACGAGCCAGGCCGGCGGAGTGGTCAAGCGGGGCGTCGCCGGGAGTGCCGCGGCCGCGGCCGCCGCGCCTCCCGCGGTCTCCCACCGACGCAGCGTGCCGAGGATCGCCTCCTGCCGCGCGGTCCAGCCGGCCGCCTGGGCGAGCCAGGCCGTCGTCCAGCAGCAGAGCAGGATGCCCATGACGTCGCCGAGGCACACGCCCACGAGCCACGGCAGCCGTTCGAATACTCCCTGCGGATCCCGGTTGGCCAGCGGGATCACGACGGCGGGCACGAGGCCCACCAAGACCACCAGCGCGAAGCCCTTCACGAGGAAGATGGCCGGGGCCACGAGCAGGCGAAACGGCTCGCTCTCGAGCGCGTCGTGCAACTCGCGGTCGAGCGAGCCGGTCGCGACCCCGTGCCCCGCAGGGTCGGCCACCGCGGTTCGCGCCGCGACGTCGAGGGCCTCGATGTCGGCGGCCGAGAGCCGCTCCAGAAACCCGTTGGCCAGCGCCGAGTGCACGGGCTTGTCCGGCGGGGCGAGCGTGTTGAGCCCGCGGAGCACGCCCGTGAGCCGGTGCAGCGAAGCCCACCAGCCGGGGCGGGAACTGCCGAGGGCCACGTAGTGCACCACGATCGCGGCGAAGAGCAGCATCACCGTGCCGCCGAGCAGCACCTGCGTGAGCGGATCCTCGTCGAGGAACAGCCCCTGGAGGCCGAAGGCCCCCCCGAGCCCGCCCCAGATCACGAGGATGAACACGGCCGTGATCAGGAAGTGGAACGGGTAGTCAACGCCCCAGAGAAAAAAATCCCTCACCGGCCGGATCCCACGGATCTGCGCCCGCCACAGGAGCAGGCCCAGGCCGACGCACAAACCGAGGCGAAACACGTCCATCGGGCGATCTCCCGCGGGATGCAGCAACCGGCCGCCGGAGCAGGTATGATCCCGGCGGCGGCAAGGGACGCGGCCTGTTGTACCCTGCGTTCCCGGGTCTGCGCATGTCCCGCTGCCTTCGACAGGTTGTCGCGCTGGTGGTTGTCGCCGCGAGCGGCAGTGTGGCCGGCGGTCCCGGGGAGCAAGCGCGACAGGAGGCCGCCGCGGCGACCGCCGCGCTGCGGGCCGAACTCGAGACGGGGCCGCTCGGGGTGATCCTGATCCCCGAACTCGAGCTCGACTGGGTCGCCGCCGAGATCGCCCGAGATCCTTCCGATGCCGGTGCGCTCGAGCGGCTGGAGCGGTCGCTGCGGCGAATGCTGCCCGGCCGGGCCCAAGGGGCGCTCGATCGGCTGCGCACCGGCGTGGGGCGGCTTGCGCGGCTGGCCCGGCGGGCAGAGCAGGGTTCGGCCCCGGCCTCGGCTGCCCGGGCCACGCTCGAGACACACCTCGGCCACCCCCCCGGGGCTTCGCCCGTGACCGACGGGGAGGTTCGCGCGGCCTTCGCGGCCCTGGCGGCGGTAGCGGCCGATGAGCTGAGCGAATCAGAACTCCGTCGGCTGCGCGAGCGGCTCTCCGGCGCCAACGTCTCGGTGCTCTTGAAGCGGGAGTTCGTGGCGGCGATCGCCCGACGGGAGTTCACCCAGCCGGTCGAGTTTCACGAGCGGCAGGCGGGCACGGCGATCGCCGGGAAGGGCCACGTCTCCATCGCGATCTCGGCGAGCGTGCCGGAGTCGAGGGGCGAGAACCGGCTCGTGGTCCATGCCGTGGGCGACGGCCGGATCACCGCCACGGCCTACCGCCGCAGGGTTCATGTGGCGGCGACCGCCGTGCCCCGCGTGACCGGCAGCGACACGGTGCGGCTCACGCCCACGGCAGTGGTCGTCGAGCCGCCCGCGGTCGAGGCCCGGTTCACGACCCGCGTTTCCGGCCTGCGGGTGGACGGCCTCGTCGGCCACTGCCGGATCGTGCAGGGGATCGCGCGGCGGGCCGCCCAGGAGGCGCTGGCCGGCAACGACCCGGCCGTGGCCGGCCGGATCGAGCGGACGGTGGCCGGGCGGGTCGAGGAGCAGGCGACGACGCTCGCCACCAAGCTCAACGGTCTGTTGCAGTGGGGCGTGTGGGACCGGCTCGCGGCCCTCGACTTCAGGCCCGAGATCAGGCTCTCGAACGAC
This sequence comes from Pirellulales bacterium, assembly GCA_044355515.1. Classification (GTDB taxonomy): domain Bacteria; phylum Planctomycetota; class Planctomycetia; order Pirellulales; family UBA1268; genus QWPN01. Next base: position 619 of record JBIKXY010000002.1, on the reverse strand, counting down.
GCCCTCGGGATGCGGAGCGACACCTGGTATGCCGGGAGCGACCAGCTGGGGGCCATCGCCCCGCGGCCGGTGATCGCCGCGGCCGATCTTGCCCGGCTCGACATGGTCACCTGGGTCCACGAGTCGGCGGTCAACAACAGCCTGGAGGCGCTGTCCGGGCTGCGGCTCGACGAGGCGACCGTCCGCGGGCTGTGGGAGGTGCAGTGCAAGCTTTCGAGCGACGAGTGGCGGCGGCTTCCCGCGGCCCGGATCCCGGCGGTGATCACGCTGGCGGCCGAGCGGCCCGCCGCGGTGCGGGTCGTGCCCGGCGGCATCGATCTCGTGCTGCGAACGACGGGCTGCGAGCTCGCCGGCCAGGTCGTCGAGGAGGAGCCGCGGGAGATCCGCCTCGGCTACCGGCTCGATCGCGATGCCGCGGGCTGGCGATTCACGCGGGGCGAGGCGGAGTTCACCCCGCCGCCGCCGGCCGACCGGGCGCCGGCGTGGCAGCAGGCGCTGGGATTGTTCCTCGGCCAGTCGATCCGGCCGCTGCCGCGGTATCGCCCGTCGGGGCTGGCCGAGCACATGAAGGCCGGCTACGTCGATGTCCGCGACGGCTGGCTCGTGGTGGGGGCCGAGC
>JBIKXY010000256.1:0-4171 GCA_044355515.1 Pirellulales bacterium | reverse complement strand
CACGGCCGCTTCCCAGGTCCTGCGGTCGCGGCGGAGCGTGGCATCGTCGTCGGAAAAGATCAGCGCGAGATCCGCTTCCGGCGATTCAGCCCCGTGGCAGTCTCCGCAGTGGCGGCCAATGAAGGCCGCGGCGACATCGCCCCGAGAAGCCGGCTCCTCGGAGGCCAGGCAGGGCATGCCACAGGAGGCGAGCCACAGCGATGCCGCGCCGCTGACGACGGCAGCGCCGCACCAGATCGTCTCTGTGGATGGCTTGCCCATGTCCACGGATTTTCCTGGAGCAGCGGGGGGCGGTGGAACAGCGGGGGCAGATCGAGCAGCGGGGGGTGCGCGGGGGCGACACCGGCGGCCTGCGACCGCTGGCCGGCCGCTCGAGGAAGGCGGGTGGAACTCGGTAATTCCGGGCAACCGAACCAAACCGTATAAGAAAACCCTAACAATCCGAAATCGCTCGGTCAACGACGGTTCCGCGAGCATTCCCCGGTCGCTGAGCCATTCCGGAGCCTGGGGACGAATCGGCCGGCCTTGGAACCGGCCGTCAGGGAGCCACGGGCACGAGGCGGACCTGGCGGATGTCGCAGGCGGCCGCCTTGGCGATGCTCTGGGGCTGGATTCGCAGCGCATGGCCGCCGCCGGCGAGCTGCACGCGGCCGATCACCCGGGGACGAAACCGCTGGAAGCCCCCGGTGTCCTCGACGACGAAGGAGAGCCTTGATTCGGCGGCCCCGGCGTCGAAAACGACGCTCATCACGCTGCCGCCTTGGCCCGGGCCGCAGCCCTGCAGCACCTCGACTTCAAATTCCCCCGCCTGGTTCAGCGTGAACGACCAGACGGCCGCGTCGCCGGGCGCGGTCCAGAAGCCGAGCGTCTGCTTGGCCGCAGCCGTCTCGTACCGCAGCACGCTGCCGCGCACCAACGCCTCGCGGCCGTGCAGCGTGACCGTGCCGTCGGCCGCCTGTGCGGGGCGGGCTGAAGGCGTCTCGAGGCCGGCCGTGTTCACGGCCAGCACGCGGTAGTCGGCGGGTCTGGCGACGTGCGCGGCGGAGAGCTGATGCCGCATCTCGGCGAGCGGCTGCGGCGGCGTGTCGCTGTAGAGCAGCCCCTGGAAGAGCGGCCGACCGAAGGGGTTTCGTTGCTGTTCGGGGAGCGTTGCGATCCGCTCCCCGTCGCGCTCGATCACGAATCCGGCCAGCCCGCTTTCGAGGTCGGCCTCGGCCTCCCAGCTGAGCGTGGTGCCTGCCAGCCGGAGGGCGGTGGGGGCCGGGGGCGGCGTCGTGTCGGCGACGGCCGTGTCCTTCCCGTACTGCATCCAGGCAGCGGCGATCCGCCGGTTGGGCAACCACCCCTGCGTGAGCGGATCACCCTCGAAGGCACTCGCGGCCACCGCTTCGCCGCCGGTGATCGGGCCGAGCCAGGCCTCCTCGGCGGGCATCGCCGCGAGCGGCTCACCGGGCCGGGCCGGCAGCCGCGTTGTCAGGCAGGCGTCGAGCCAGGGGATCGCAAGATAGCGTGAGTTGCCGCACTCGTGGCCCGTGAGCGGGTCGATCGCCACCCCCACGAGCCCGCCTCGCGAGCGCACGGCCGCGAAGAACGCCCGGTTGGCCGGCCACACGCCTTTGAACTCGTTGTCGGTGGCCGTCACGCCCTCCTTGGTACCGGGGTTGCACATGATCGGCACGAGGACGGCGGCCGCGGGCAGGGCATGCGGCTTGATGGCGGCCCGATGCGGATCGGCTTCGAAGAGCGGCACCCCGGAGCGGAGCCAGGCGGCCACCACCCGCTGCGGCTCGAGCATCGTCATCCCGCCGGCCCAGTGGCCCCCGCCGCTGTGGCCCCAGAGGGCCCACGGGACGGTGGCGAGCTCCGGATGACCGCTTCTCTGGCCCAGCTCCGCGAGCGCTTTGTTGAAGGCCGCGGCCGAGCCGTTCCGCGGATCGCACCACCGCTGGCAATCGGCCCCCTCGGGCTGCTCGTAGGCCGGGGCGACGAGCCCGCAATCGTGCTTGCGGGCCAGCGCCTGCCAGTGCAGATCCCAGGCGCCGGAAAGCCCGGAGGTGCACGACCCCTCGCCGCAGCCGTGCTGGTGCACGATGACGCCCCGGAGCGTCTTCACGCCGGGGGGAATCCAGGCGGTGAACGTGACGGCAAAGATCAGGCCGCCCGACTCGCCGGCCGGCTCGTAGCGCACCCGCCACACGGGCGGCGCGACGGCCGGCCGCACGTCATACGGCGGCGTCTGCCCGCGGGCTTCAGGGCCGAGCAGGGCCCACGACAGCCCGGCGGCCACGATCGCCCGCCCGAGCGTCATGGCTTGCCTTTCGGAGTCCGCACGCATCGCTGATCTTGCTCGGCAGGCCGCGGCCCTCGAGGACCGCCGGTGGATCGGGACTGCCGGGAACGCGCCACCGCCACCGGATGACGGCCGCCCCGAGACCGCCAGAGCGTATCCGACCGGGGCCGGCACCACCACCAGCGGCCGCCACGACGGTCTGCCGGCTGCGGAAAGCAGGCCCGCCGCCCGGCGGTCTAGGCGAGCTCGAACAGGGCCTCGATCTCGACTGCCATGCCGTCAGGCAGTGAGCCGGCGCCGACGGCGCTGCGGACGCCGATCCCCTGGTCTGGTCCCCAGATCTCGGCGAACAGCTCGCTGGCACCATTGATCACGGCGGGGTGCTTCTCGAAGTCGGCCGTGCAGTTGACCATCCCGAGAACCTTGATCACCCGCCGGACGCGGTCGAGGCTGCCGAGCGTCGTCAGGATCGTGGCCAGCATGGTGAGCCCCACCTGGCGGGCCGCCCGCTTGCCTCCCTCGAGATCGAAGTCGCGGCCGATGCGGCCCCGCATCAGCGTGCCATCGGGGAGGAGCGGCCCGTGGCCGGAAAGATAGAGGTGCTGCCCCACGATCAGCGCGGGCTTGTACACGCCGACGGGCTTCGGGGCCGGGGGCAGGACGACTCCGAGGGCATCGAGGCGGTGCTGCGGCGTCACGGCGAACTGAGTTCCTGGGGGACAGCACCGCTCCCGACCGGCGGAGCGGCCGCGGCCGACATTGTGCGCGACGCCGAGCAAACCGCCCAGGCCACGGCCCCGAAGCCCGGCCGGTCTTCCTCCCGGCCGAGATCCCGCCCGCAGCATCCTCGGCTCCGGACCGAGCCGCCACGCCCGTCAGGCCGGCGGCGTGCCGTCGAGCGCGGCGCGGACTGCTTCCCGCGCCTCCCGCCAGCGGCTCTTGACCGTCCGCTCCGAGCACTCGAGCAGACGGGCGATCGACCGCTGATCGGCCCCGAGATACCAGACCAGCTGAAACACCTCGCGGAGCTCGCCCGGCAGGGCCGCGATCGCCTCGTGAAACAGCGTCCAGCGGTCGAGCGACTCCGCCGGGGCGGTGGCCGCCTCCACGCCTGCCGGAGCGGGGCGGGCCACGTTTGCATCGGCCGGCACCGCCGGCGCGGTTGTGGCGTGGTTCGCCGCGAACGACATCGGGCCGTCGTAGCGGCGGGCCAGGTCGATGAGTTCGCGCTGGAGCTGGGTCGCCGCGAGGGCCATGATCGCCCGGGGCGACTCCGGCCGAACCTCGCCCAAGGCCCTGTGCAGCCGCAGCGCGGCGTTCTGAAAGACGTCGTCGGTGTCGTTCCAGCGGCGGACCTGGGGAAACCGGGCCAGCATCCGCCTGGCCAGAAGCCGCAGCCGCCCGCTGCAGATTTCGATGATCCGGTCGCGGGCCGCGAGATCGCCCGCCCCGAGCCGCTCGAGGCAGTCGGCGATCTCCGTCGCGGTCGTCTCGTCGGGTGGGAATGGCATGGGGGTTAGCTCAGGCACCGAGCGTCCGCGGGCCGGCCGAGATCGTAGCGGAAATTTTTGCCCCTCGAAGGCCCGGCTCTCGCCTATCTGATTGAGGGCCGGCTTGCCCATACCGGCCGGCACGTCTTCGGAGCCGAACGGATGGAGAGCAGCGGAGTCGAGGAGGCCGCGGTGCTGGGGCTCGAGCCCGGCGAGGCGGATCCCGTGCGGATCATCTTCGCGGCCCACCTGCGGCTGCGATGCTGTCGGCAGGATCACTCGGCCGCCGGTGACCGCCCGGCCGGCGCGGAGGTTCGGCGGATCATCGCGGCCCGAGATTCGCTCCTCCAGCAGGCGGCGGGGACGCTCGCCGGCCGCGGCCTCGGCCGGT
>JBIKXY010000255.1:0-4183 GCA_044355515.1 Pirellulales bacterium | reverse complement strand
CCGCCTGCGAGGTGCTGCCGGTGGCGAGCATGCCGGCCGCGATCACGCCGCGGCTGTAGATTGCCAAGTCGAATCCGGTTGCCTGCTTTCTCGTCAACCGTTGGGCTGCGAGGGGTTACCCGTGCCATGGAGCCGGCGTTGCTGGCCGAGCGCAGGCAGGATGCCGAAGCGAGCGGACACGCAGTGAACGGAGGCCTGGAGGGCCGGAGTGAACGTGTAGCGAGAGGGCATGGGCAACCCCGAGCCTGGGTCACCCCCGACGCAGCGGCTGTTCGATCAGCCGCATGACCTCGAGCACGGTCGCCTCGTCGCCTCCCGGCGGGGCGATCACCTGCACGCCCACCGGCAACCCCCGGCTGCCGCGGTCGGTCGCCGCCGCGGCGCGAAGCACGGGATCCCATGAGGCGGCCCGGCCCGCCTCCTCGTCGGGCCGAACGGTCGTCACCGGCACCACGCCGGCGGCGAGGTCGCAGAGGTTCGCCAGAAAGCAGGGGGCGGCGGCCAACACGAGCCGGGCGGCGGTACCGTGCCGCAAGGCCGGCAGCGCCGAGACGGGGCAGACGACCGCGTCGCAGCCGGTCATGGCCTCGGCCAGCCGGGCCGCGAGCGTCGCCCGTGCTTCCAGAAGCAGGGCGAGGCCGGCCTCGTCGCGGGGCCCGGTGGCGAGCAGACCTTTCGCTTCGAGCCGCCGGCCCAGCAACCGCGCCGCCCGCGCCACAGCGGGCCGCGCCCACCGCGGCATGCCCGCCAGCCGCAGCAGCCGGCCCACGTTCCGCATCGGCCGCTCGCCGGCGAACAACCGCCGGATGTCACTGCCCCCGTCGGCCGAGAGGATGCCGAGGTGCAGCCAGGCGGCCGCCTCGGCCACGCCGCCGTCGAGGGACACTGCTTCCACGCCCGCGGCGGCGAGCCGGCCGACCGCCTCGGCCACGCCCCGCCGGATCGCGGCCGACGGTGAAATCGGGCCGGCTGAGTCCCACCAGCCGACCCGCCGCAGCGGCCGGGGCGACTGAGCGACCGCGCCGACGGCCTGGCACGCGCGCGCGAGATCCGCGACCGAGCGGGCCAGGAACCCGGCCCGTGGCCGCACCGCCCGCAGGCCCGGCAGCGTGTCGCAGGCGCCCCCTTCGCCGAGCACCGTCGACCGCGGCATGATCGCGGCGATCCCGCAGACATGGGCGGGCTGGCGGAGGCTGCCCGCCAGGTCGTTGCCGACGCCCAGCGGCACCACGCCCGCCGCCACGACCGCCGCATCGCCTCCGCTCGAACCCCCGGGCCCACGATCGGACGCCAGGGGATGGCTCGTGCGGCCAAAGACCGGGTTGGCCGTCTCATGAAGATACATGGCCTGCGGCACGTTGGCCTTGCCGACGATCACCGCACCGGCGTCCCGCAGCCGCGTCACGATCTCCGCATCGGCAGCATCGACCGCCGCGAATCGCCGGCGGATGCCCAGCGGCGTCCGCAGCCCGCGCACGGGGAAGCATTCCTTGACGCTCACGGGCACGCCGGCCAGCGGACCGCCGGGCCGCGCGTCGACGGCGGCGGCCTCCGCGGCCGACTCGGCGAACCGCGGCTGCACCAGCGCGTTGAGCCGGGCATGGATCGCCTCGTGGCGGCGCCGCGCGGCCGCGTGGACCTCGACGGCGCTCAGCCGCCCGGCCGCCACCGAGGCGGCGATCGTGTCGGCTTCCAGTTCGGCTCCAACCGGGCAGCCCGCGGTCACGGGCTGAAACGGCCGGTGGCCGGCGGCCATAGCTCGCTGGCCCAGAGCACGCCTTCGCTTACCGCCAGCCCCACGATCACGACCTGGTCGCCGGGCACCACGGCGGGCTCCGTTCTGCTGAGCACGGCCAGCTCGCGGGCCGGATGCTTGTCGCTGGCCGCGAGGCTTACCTGCGACTTCCAGTAGGGTCCGACGCGGCGAGCCAGCACGAAGGTGGCCGGCGTGACCACCCCTTCGCTCGACCGCTTTGCGTAGGCGATCCAATCCCGGGTCAGCAGCGGCAGCTCGGCCACCAGGTCGGGATGGTTCGCCAGACCTTCGCGAATCGCCTCCCCCCGCTCTGCGGCCGGTTGGAACGGGCGCCCCGTCTCGGCCGCCAACCGCTCGACCGCCGCGAGTTCTTCCGCATAGCCGGCGAGCGACCGATACCACTTCACCAGCAGCCGCCGGCGGACCGGGTCAGTCGGGTCATCGACGGCCGCCACTGCCTCGAGCGCCGCCCGCGCCTCGGTGATCGCAGCCCCGAGTTTCTCCAGATTCAAAGGCTCGGCCACCGGGGGCTCGGGCACCGGGGACTCGGGCACCGGGGACTCGGGCACCGGGGCGGCGGCCGGTTCGACGATGCCCGGGGTCGCCGCGGCCAGGATCTGCTCGGCAGTCAGGTCCGGAAGCGGTTCAGCCGCGGCATCATCGGAATCGGCCGGCGGAGCCTGGGCCACAACCACCGCGTCGGGCGACTCGGGCTCCGGATCGATCGCCACCGGATCGTCGCCGCTCGGCAGGGCCGCTTCGCCGTCGCCCGCACCGTCGTCACCGCCGGCCGCCAGCAATCCCACGACTTCATCGAGGCTGGGAATGTTCGGCGGGCCCGCGTCCCGCGCCGCCGGCCGAAACTTCGCCGGCAGCAAGAAGGAGAGCGATTCCGGCAGCAGCGGCGTCACCTTGAACGGGTCCTTCCCGAAGCCCCAGACCAAGATCGCCAGCGTGACGGGAATGGCCAACCCGCCGCCGAGCACCACACCGATCAGCTGACCGACCAGACTGGGTTTTCGCCTCCGGGGCGGCGCCGAGCGACGGACTTTCCCGGCCGGCCGCCCGGGGCGGTCATCGCCGCCCCTGAAGGCGGTCACCGCCGCGGCTGCGGAATCGTCTCCCCGACTCTCGGCCAGTTTCTCGACCGGTTCGTCCGCGCTCAGTGCCTCCACACCGCTCGGCGAAAAGACGCCCGACAAACCGGTGCCGATGTTCACGCTCGACTCGCCCGCCGCGAAGTCGGGCAGTTCGCCCCCGTCGGCCTCCGCTTCTGCGAACGCACCGCCCTCGAGCACTGAGCTGGCCTCGGCGTCTCCCTCGGCAGCCTCACCGAGCCAGTCGCCGATCTCGGCGTCGGCTTCGGCAGCCGCGTCAATCGCACCAGCGGCGGCGGCTTCGGCATCGGCTTCCGATGCGGCTGCGGCCGCAGCGTCCGCGGCGAGGCCAGCGGCTTCACCGGCGTTCATCTCCACGTCCTGTTCATCGAACGAGAACCCCGCATCGAGCTCGGGTAGCCCTTCGGACTCGAGGCCGGCCCAGGGATCGTCTCCGGTCTCGGGCTTGTCGTCATCGTGAGCCATCTGGCGTTCTCCGCATGCACGGTTCACTTTCTCGCGGGCGCCCCCCGACCAGTCGGGCCGCCGCCAAGGCGACCGGGATCCACCCCAGGCAGCGCCTGCTCCGGGGAGTGTACCACCGTGATTTCAAGAGCGCATCCGGGGTCTCCGGGCCGCGGAACCGCTCGCGGCTCGGGCTCTCGCCCGCTCACAGCCCGTGGGCCGGCCCGTAGCGGTGCTGGAGGCTGGCGGCGAGCCAGTCGGCCGAGACCGGCATCCCCGTCGCCCGCTCGACCAGCGGATCGCTCTCCAGCATCCGCCCTGCGGCATGGATCTCGGACCGCAGCCAGCCCAACAGCGGGGCGAGCTCGCCTGCCGCGAACTGCCCGTCGAGATCGCCGAGCCGCCGCCCGGCCGCCTCCATCAGCTGCGCGGCGTAGAGGTTGCCGAGGGTGTAGGTCGGGAAGTAGCCGACCAGGCCGGCGCTCCAGTGGATGTCCTGCAAGACCCCGGCGGCCGCATCGGGGGGCCGGAGGCCGAAGTCCCGCTCGAACCGCTCGTCCCAGGCCGCCGGCAGGTCGGCCACCGGCAGGTCGCCCTGGAGCACCGCCCGCTCGAGGTCGAAGCGGAGCATGATGTGAAGGTTGTAGGTGACCTCGTCGGCCTCGACCCGGATGAACGAGGGCCGCACCACGAGCAGCGCCTCGTGGAGGCGGTCGGCGTCGGCAGCGGCGAGCGCCGCGGGGAAGGCCTGGCGTGCCAGCGGGAAGCACCACTCCCAAAACGACCGCGACCGGCCGACGAGGTTTTCCCAGAGCCGCGACTGCGACTCGTGGATGCCGAGCGACGCCGCCTCGCCGGGCGGCAG
>JBIKXY010000254.1:0-4196 GCA_044355515.1 Pirellulales bacterium | reverse complement strand
CACAAGCACGCCTGCGGCTGCTGCGTCGAGCCGACCTACGAGACGGTGCTCACGCCGACGAGCCCCGAGACCTGCGCCACCGTGGCGGTGCCGGTCTGCCTGCCGGCCTGCTGCCAGGGCTGCCCCTGCGAGACCTCGCGGTGCACGCTCCTCGGATGCGGCCAGGTGCGGTACGACTACGCCTGCGGCTGCTCGGTGATCGTCCGCTTCCAGAAGAGCGGCGACATCCTGGTCATCTACGAAGGCTTTTAGTTTCAGCGCTCGCCGGGCCATCCCGAGCCCCGGCGAGCTTGGCGAGGCGGAGCGCACGCCAAGTCCGCCCGCCTCGACCGTGCGTCAGCCGCGGCGGTGGCGGAGCCGGGTGAAGAGGCTGCGGTAGTCGCTCGGCCGGACGGCGAACACGGTCGGCTGCCCGCCCGCATCGGCCCCGCCGAGATCCTCCTCGATCACCACCATGTCGGAGTCGTCGATCACCTCGACCTCCCCGCCGGTCGGCGGATCCGGCTGCGGCACACTCGCCCGTGGCCGAGGGGCCGAACCGGTCGGGCCGGGCTGGGCTCGCGGGACGGCGTCGTCATTCCGCGAAGCCGAGGCGTCGCGGGCGATGCTCGCCAAGATCTTCCCGATCGCCTGACCCTCGCGGCTGGTCACGTGCCGGCGGTCGCTGAAGTCGTCGCGGCCCGGATCCGCCTCCAGACCGGGGGCGTTGGCGTCTCGATCGAAGAAGGCCTCGAACGGATCGGCAGCGTCGCCCCCCATGAGCTCCACGTCGGGGCCGCCCCAAGGATCCGAATCTGCCGCCGGAGCAATGGCGGCCCTGTCGGCGGGCCCGCGGCCGTCGCATCCGCCCAGTTCCACGACGCCGTCATCCGCGCCAAACTCGATCACGCCCAGCCCGTCGCCGCCGAGGTCGTCGAGGGCGGGGCCCGGCCCCGCAACCGCCCGCGGTTCGGCGCGCGGATCGAGACCGCCGGGCGCCGGCAGCCGCTGGATTTCCCGCCAGGCCGCGGCGATGTCGCCGGGCGTCACCCGCCGATTGCACTCCGCCACCACCACGAGCGCCTGGTCGCAGACCTGATTGATCAGCCGCGGCACTCCCTCGGTCACGCGATAGACGGCGTCGTCGCAGCCGTCGGCGAACAGCCGGCACCAGTCGAGGCCCGCGGCCGCCGTCTGCGTGCGAAGGTAGGCGAGCGTCTCGGCGTGGTCGAGCGGCTCCAGGTAGCCGCGGACGGCGACCCGCTGGGCCAGGCTCTCCATCCGCGGCGACCCGAGCAGCTCGTCGAGTCGGGGGGTGCCGGCCAGCACGAGGTGCACGGCCGGCAGCGGGGTGGGGATGTTGGTCAAGAGCCGGAGCTCCTCGATCAGCCGGGTGGGGAGGGTGTTGGCCTCGTCCACCAGGATCGCGAGCCCTGAGCCGGCCGCGGCAAGGCCCCGGATCCGCTCCACGATCGCGATCCGCAGGTCGGGCTCGTCGATGCCCCGGTAGGGCTCGCCGATCGCCGCCAGGATCGACTGCCAGAGCGCCCGCCGCGTGCAGATGCTCGTTCCCGTCAGCAGGGCCACGTCGAAATCGTCCCGCAGCTGCTCGGCCAGCTTGAGGAGCAACAGCGACTTGCCGGTGCCGGGCGACCCGACCACGAGCCCGATGCCCTCGGCCCGGCGCACGCACCGCTCGAGCCCCCGGAGCGCTCCGTCGATCTCCTGGGCCGCGTGATAGAACTGCGTCCGCGGGGAGGCCATGAAGGGGCGGCTCGACGGGTGCCTGCTGGGAACGTGCATCGCGGTGATTGCCGGGAGGAGGGGCGGCCGCGCCAACGGGGCCGAACGAAGAATGGTTTCGACCATCCGCCGCCGCTTCCTGCACCGGCCCGGGCTGCCGTAGACTGTGGCGGTCTGGAAAGAGGCACGCTCGCGGACGGTCGCGCCGGTTGCGCCGGCTGCGTGGAGGAGCGGGAGCCGATGAGACGATCGCCCGAACGGCCGCTGTTTCACGTGAAGATCTGCGGCGTCACGTCGGCGGCCGACGCCCGGTTGGCCGCCGAGGCAGGTGCCGATGCGGTCGGCTTCAACTTCGTGGCCGGCTCGCCTCGCGCCATCCCCGCCGGGGCGGCCCGCGAGGCCGTCGCCGCGCTGCCTCCGGGTGTGCTCGCGGTGGGCGTGTTCGCCGGGCTGCCGGCGGCCGAGATCCTGGCCATCGCCGAGACGACGGGGCTCGGGGCGATCCAGCTCCACGGCCACCTCGACCCCGCCGCCGCCGCGGCCGATCCGCCCGACCGGTGCCGCGAACTGGCCGGGCTGGCCGTGATCCGCGCAGTGCGGATGGAGGATGGCAGTCTGGCCGCCGCCCGCCGCTGGCTGGCAGAGGCCGAGTCGGCCGGCCGGCTGCCCGACATGCTGATCGTGGATGCGGGCGTGCCGGCGGGGACGGCGGCCGGGCGGCTCGGGGGCACCGGCCACACGGTGGACTGGGAGGCGCTCGCCCGCGAGGAGCCCCTCGGCCTGCCCGTGGCCCTGGCGGGCGGGCTCACGCCCGCCACCGTGGCCGCGGCCGTGCGGCTGGCGGGGGCCGAGGCCGTTGACACAGCCAGCGGGGTCGAGACCGCGCCCGGCCGCAAAGATGCGGCCTTGACGAGGGCTTTCGTGGCCGCGGCACGCACGGCCCTCGGCCTCCCTGGCTCACCCTGTGCGATCCCGCCTGGGCGGCTAAGATAGCGTCGTCTTCGGGTTCGCCCACCGCATTCCCCGCAAGGATTCCGGCTTTCCTCCCGTCTTCTCAAGGAGCTTCTCCGTGTCGCACGTCGAAACCCGCCTGCCCTACAAGGTCGCCAACCTCGCCCTCGCCGACTGGGGCCGCAAGGAAATCCAGCTCGCCGAGAACGAAATGCCCGGCCTGATGGCCCTGCGGGAGAAGTACGGCCGGTCGAAGCCGCTCGCCGGCGCCCGGATCGCCGGCTGCCTCCACATGACGATCCAGACCGCCGTGCTGATCGAGACCTTGAAGGAGCTCGGGGCCGAGGTCACCTGGAGCAGCTGCAACATCTTCTCGACCCAGGATCATGCCGCCGCGGCGATCGCCAAGGCGGGGATCCCGGTCTACGCCTGGAAGGGCATGACCAACGAGGAGTTCGACTGGTGCATCGAGCAGACGCTGTTCTTCACCGACGGCGAGCCGCTCAACATGATCCTCGACGACGGCGGCGACCTGACCGCGATGGTGCACCAGAAGTATCCGGAACTGCTGGGCGGGATCCGCGGCCTCTCCGAGGAGACCACCACGGGCGTCCACCGGCTCTACCAGATGCACGAGAACGGCGAGCTCAAGCTCCCGGCAATCAACGTCAACGACTCCTGCACCAAGAGCAAGTTCGACAACCTCTACGGCTGCCGGGAGAGCCTGGCCGACGGCATCAAGCGGGCCACCGACGTGATGGTGGCCGGCAAGGTGGTCGTGGTGGCCGGCTACGGCGACGTGGGCAAGGGCAGTGCCCACTCGATGAAGTCGCTCGGCGCCCGGGTGATCGTGACCGAGATCGACCCAATCAACGCCCTCCAGGCGGTGATGGAGGGCTTCGAGGTCACGACGATGGAGGAGGCCGCCCCGCGGGGCCAGATCTTCATCACGGCCACCGGCTGCCGGGACGTGATCCGCGGCGAGCACCTGGCCGTGATGCCCAACGACGCGATCGTCTGCAACATCGGCCACTTCGACCTCGAGATCGACGTCGCCTGGCTGGAAAACACCAAGGGGATCAAGAAGGTGGAGATCAAGCCCCAGGTGGACCGCTACACGCTCCCCTCCGGCAGGTCGGTGATCGTCTTGGCCGAGGGCCGGCTCGTGAACCTCGGCTGCGCCACCGGCCACCCGTCGTTCGTGATGAGCACGAGCTTCACCAACCAGGTGCTGGCCCAGCTGGCCCTCTGGACGGAGACCGACAAGTACGACGTGGGCGTGCACCTGCTGCCCAAGAAGCTCGACGAGGAGGTGGCCCGGCTGCACCTCGATAAGCTGGGCGTGAAGCTGACAAAGCTGACGCCTGAGCAGGCCGAGTACATCCACGTGCCCGTTGAGGGGCCGTACAAGCCCAGCTATTACCGCTATTGAGCTGTTTTCACGGCTGCAGGGGCGGCTGGCTTTACGGCGGCAGGGGCATCCATGCTCCCTGCAGCCTTGCCGGGCCTCCGCCCGGCGGCCG
>JBIKXY010000380.1:0-12839 GCA_044355515.1 Pirellulales bacterium | reverse complement strand
GCGCGATCTTCTCGCGCTCCTCGCCGCTGCCCCGGATCTCGACGTGGTGCGTCTTCGCACCCGTTCGCGCCGAAAAGGCATCGAGGGTCTTCCGGTACTCGTGGACGGTGTTCTCAAGGTTGTTCAGGTCGTCAGACATTGCTCATCCTGTGCAAGTGGATTTCGAGCCGCAGCGCAGCGGCTTCGAGTGCAGCCGCGGAAACGCTCCGCAGGCTCGAAAAAGTCTTGTCGCCGTACGCGGCGTCGACGACCACGCTCAGCTCGACGAGCCGCGCGGCGGTGACGGTGCGTTCGGTGCGTCGCGGGTTCCATTCGTCCTTCTCGACGTAGAACCCAAACGACATTTCTCCGCTCAGGTCGCCGCGCGCGATGAGTTCGCGCACGTCGTTCCCGACGGTGGTGTCCGCAAGATCGGCGTCGAACCGAAGGCCAGAGGCCGTGTCGGTGAGCCGCAGCGTGCCGCTGCGCGTGCGCGCGAGGAGCGCGCCGCCGTCGTGATTGAAGAGCAGCTTGATGTCGAGCGCGCCGACGTCGCCGAACGCGCCGCGCGCGATCTTCTCGCGGAACTGAGGCGCGAACGGCTCGGAGATCTCGCGCGACCACTTGCCGTAGGGCACGGCGAGCCCGCTGAGGGTGCGGCCAGTCGGCTTCTCAATGGCGATGCTGCGGCGCTCAATCATGTGATCTGCTCCGACGTGTTCGCGCCGATGTTGGTGGTGCCGCCGCCCGTGCCCATGTTCTTTGCGACAATGGGCTCATCGAGGCCCGGCAGCGGATCGAGGTCGAGCCACTCGCGCGCTTCGTTGCGCGTGATGACGCCCGACTCGACGCCGGTCCGTAGCGCGGCCATTTGCTCGGCGAGCGACGGCCGGCTGATCGTGTCGGCGTCGAAGTGCATCTCACCGAACGGCGCGAGCTTCGCGGTGATCTCGGCTTGCCACGCGGCGAACCAGTGCGAGAGGCACGCGTCGACGTACATTCGGCTTAGCCACTCCATCGAGCCGTACGCGTTCGTGCTGTGCTCGCTCAGGTACGACGTCGGCACGCCGTAGATGCGCGACACGTCCTCCACGCTGTAGCGGCGCGCCGCGGCGATGCCCGCGTCGTCGAGCGTCGAACTGATCCGCTCGACCTTCATGCCCTCGGAAAGCACGAGCGGTCGGCCTGCGTTCGCCGCGCCCGCGTGGTGCTTGACGAAATCCTCGGCGACCATCTGCTTGGCCGGCGCGCCCATCGGGCCCGGATGCACAATCGCCAACTTCGGATTCCCGGCGTTCCGCATGACCTCAAGCTGCGAGGATTCCTGCGCGGCGAGAATCTGGAGCGAGGTCCGGCAGAGGCGGACCGGACTCTCGCCCCAGAGCCCGTCGAGCCCGACGGCACGGATGTGCAGCATCGAGGCCATGGGCACCTCGCCGTACTGGCGAGTCTTGTAGCACGGCTCGGCCTTGGTCAGGTCGAGCGACACGCTCTCAATGTCGACGGGCAGCAGTTCGAGGAGATCGCCGCCGACGGTGCGATTGATTACCGCGAAGGCGTTGCCGTACAGAAGCGCCTGAAGCGTGAGCGCGCGGCGGAACTCAAACCCGTTCTGCCATCGGTTCGGCTGCGCGATCAGGCGCGCCGCAATATCGTCGTCAATCTTAAGCGGCGTGCGCGCGATGTCGTTGGCAATCAGAGACGCCGCGCGGTAGACCGGGGTGAACGCGAGCGCGGTCGACGGCGTCACCGACGGAATGCCGGCCGAGTCGAAGCTTGGCACCAGCACGCCGTGTGTCGGATAGTGGCCGAGCAGCCGTCGGAACAGTTCGCGCAGCATCTATGTATTAGGTGCTGCGTCTGCCGCGCGGATTGCATCTAAACAGTATTCCGTTTGAAATATTCCTCGGCCTCTTCGTCGTAGCCGGAGCGCTTCGTGCCGCCCCACACGTGGCACGCGATGATCGAGGCGACCAGCGGGTCGATGGCGCAGAACTCCCGCGACTTCACGGGCCGAATGTTCCCGTTCTGGTCGCGCTTCGCGTGCGCGTCGGCGCACGAGCGCCGCAGGATCGGATCGTCGCCGATGACCAGACGCGAGCCGGCCCACAGGTTCTGGAACAGCGCGCAGCCCGGACCGAACGTGGAAATGCCCATGCGGTAGGCTATGATCGGCACGCCGTCCGTCTGGAGTTGCTCGGCGAGGTACTTCGAGCCCCAGGAGTCATAGCCGACGGCCCGGATGTCGAACTCGTCGCGCAGCTCAAGGATGCGCGCGCGCACGGCTTCGTAGTCGATCTCGCGCCCTGGCGTCAGCGTGATCTTGCCTTCCGCGGCCCAGGTCCTGATCGGGTAGCGGTAGTCGAGCTCGCGCTGCGCAACCTCGGCGCGCGGCCACCAGTAGTGACCACGAATGGCGACGCGCCCGTCGTCGAGCGGCACGGCCACGACCAGCGCCGTCATGTCGAGCGTCTTGGACAGGTCGAGCCCGCACCACGCGGGACGCCCGCGCAGGCTTTCCCAGTCGACCGCGCTGCCACCCGGCCACAGGCTCATGTCGAGCCACCCGCCTGTGTTCTCGTCGCAGCGCGCCGCGTGGTAGCGCGCGAACTCGCCGCGCCCCATCGGCGACCGTTTCATCGTGTTCCATGAACGTTTCAGCGATGCAAGGTCCGGCTGCCCGTGCTCAAGGCCCGGGTTTGCCTTGCCCCAGTTCGACTCATCGTCCAGCGCGTCCGCCGGGTCGAGCCCGTACAGGATCGGTAGGACCGTGTCGTCCTCGAGCTCGCCGGACAAGATTGCTTCGCCCTGTTTCACAAGTTCGGCGTAGTGGTTCTCCGGGTTGCTCCCGGGCGTCGTGATGATGATGCCGGTCGACTCCCTCCGCTTGGCCCCCGTCGTGAGAAGCTTGGTCAGGAACCGACCCTTGAACTCGGCGGCCTCGTCGGCGATCCACAGCGACGGGTTGAGGCCGTCAAGGCTGCGTTCGAGCGCCGGCAGCGCGGTCATTTCGCAGTCATGGGACGGGCGCACGACGCGCTGCGCCCTGGCGAGCAGCGTCGGATCGGCGAGGCGAATAGCCATCGTCCTGGCCGTGTCGAGGCAGATGCCGGCTTGCTCCTCGTTGTTGGCGATCACGTGCACCCGGCGACCGTCGCCGGCGAGGAGATCCCACAGGGCCAGGCCCGCCATGAGCGTCGTCTTGCCGTTGCCGCGGGCGACTTGCACGAGCGCGAGCCGGCAGCGCCGGCGGCCGTCGGCGAGGACGCGCCATCCGACGATCTGGGCGAGCACCCAGAGCTGCCAGGGGTGCAAGGCGAACGCGGTGCCGCTTGACTCGCCGACGAGCGTGAGCCGGCGGAAGTGGGCGTCGAGTGCATTGACCGCAGCCCAGTCGAGGTAAAGGTCGGCGCGCTTTAGGTCGGCGTCGAATCGCCGCGCGGCGGCGTAGATCCACCGGCCGGCGGGCACGCGTCCGGCGAGCACGTCGGCGTTGTAGGCGAGTACCGCAGTACATATGTCGGATGCGGCGTGATTCCCGGTCGGCGACCCGCTCAAAAAATCGACCCCCCCCGTCCGAGCGTCAAAAGTGCCGATTGTGGATAACTTGTGGATAAGTCGGGCGAGTTATCCACCGTGGTGGTGGGCCATGTGGCACCGATGGCAGACGGTTTCGAGGTTGCTGAGGTCGTCCCACCGGTGCGGCGCGTGTTGCCGCTCGACGATGTGGTGCACCTCCTCGCCGGCGAGCCCGCATCGGTTGCACGCCGGGTGCGCCATGAGCCACAGCCGGCGGATGCGCTGCCACTTGCCACCTGAGTAGCCTGCGGATCGGTCGGCATCAAAGTGCCTCGGGGCTGTCCACCTGGGGTTGAACGCGGGCACGCTGGTACTCCTCCACAAACCTGGGCAGGTCGTCCAGGCGCATCATGATCGTCCACGGCCGATGGCTCGGCCGCATCAGAATCGCGCAGGGCTGCTTGCCACGGCTGTCGCTCATGGCCTGGTCAAGGAACGCGTACGGGTTGAGCCGCTCGACCCGCTTGACCTCGAACCAGACGTTCATGCCGTCGCAGACGATGTCCGGGTCACGGTGTCCGCCGTTCCTGTTCGCGTACTGCACCATGCGCCGGCAGTCGATGCCGACCCGTCCGAGCGCTTCGCAGGCTTCCAGTTCACCACGCTTCCCTTTCTCGCGGCTAGAGATCGACATATGCACAAGTTATGCACATTTAGGTGCGCTGTCAACTCGTGGCGTTTCGATTCCTAGCAGAGGCAGGACGGGCACTCGACCTCAGAGAGTGCCCTTTCCTGTTCCTAACTCTATATAGGCGTGAGGAAGTCATGTCGTATTAGTCGCGGCTAAGGAAACGAGCTCCCGACGCGGCGCTCCCATCTTGCCTTGAACCAGCCGTTCAGTGAGCATTCCGGCCTTGATGGCCTCGGCCAGCGAGCGCTCGGCGCTGATCTTGGCCATGCCGTGGCCCCGTGCCTTCGCGACGATCTCGCCTCGCACGGACTTCCCGTCCACGAACTGCCGGACGAACTCGTCCAGCGTCGGCTCGGCTTTGTTGCCCTTGGCAGCCTTCTTGGCCGTCCACAGGTCGTCGAGGTCGAGTGACGTGTCCACTGTGACGAACGGCGGGTTCAGCCTCAGGCCGACCGCCAGAGGCCGCCGGCTTGAGCGGCACTCGCCACGCAGGACGACGCAGCCGTCGTCCATGTGCCGCAGGAACGCGAGGTGCGTATCGGTCGCCCTGGCGATGGCGCCGGCGCCCGAGCCGACGTCGGTGGTGGCCTTGTTCGATTGGTCGCCCTTCGAGCTGTGGTGCACGTTAATGATGGCCGCGCCGCTGAACTCGGCGATGCGGTCCAGGTGGTTGTAGACCCCCGTCATTTCCCCGTTGGCGTTCTCGTCGACGCCCTTGAGGAACCTGTAGAAGGCGTCCAGGGCGATGACGTCGAACGCCTCGCGGCCGGCGCGGCGCATGGTCGCCTCGACGTCCTCGAGCGTGGCCATCCGGCCGCGCACGAAGGCCACCGAAACGCGCGCATCGAACTCGTCCCTCGAGATGCCGAGCGCCTCGACGACGTCCGCCATGCGGTTCTTAGCCGTCTCGGGGTGGAGTTCGTTGTCGACGAGCAGGACGCGCGACCGGGCGCACTTGCGGCCGAGCCATTCCCCCCCCGACGCGAGCGCCGCGATGAGGTGGTACAGCATCCACGTCTTGCCCGTCTTGCTGGCGCCGATGAAGTTGCAGATTTCGCCGCGTCGAAGCAGCCCATCGACGACGAACGGGCGCATCGGCGGCACGGTTGAGGAAATGCCCGGCGAGGCGATCTCAAATGGTTGCGGTTCGTTCATCCGACGTACCTCCGAAACGGCGTCGCCTTCCAGAGCGCCTGGCGTTCCGGCGGGATGCCGCGCGGGAACCGCTCGACCGGGCGGGGATCCCATTCGTCCGGCAGTTCAGCGCACAGCCGGCGCGCCTCGTCGGCGGCCTCGAGGAACTCGGCGGTGCTCTGCCCTTGCATGGCCGCCTGCGCGGCGTCGTAGGCCCCGAGGTGCGTCGCCAGGCGCATCTTCCATTCGCCATTTCGGTCGGCCATGAACGCCGAGAATGCCTTCCAGACGGCCGTGCGCGGAGTCCACGTGAGGTGCTGCCGGAACGCGCGCAGCTCGTCCTCGCTCATCCTGCAAGCTTCCCTGCGGCGCTGGAACTCGACCCAGTTCTTCACCCTGCGGCACGCGGCTGAAACCCACCGCGCGCCGGGGTATCCGTAAATGGTCGAGATTTTGTGCGCCTTACGCTCAAACGGAAATGTCTGACGCGTTCCACCGATAAGCAGCCACGACTTCAGCTGCTCGCGCATCTTGTCAGCACACTGAACATCACGAGCCGTCGGTTCCTTCGGCGGCTGCTCCATCCAACATTTAGCGTCCATGCGTAGTGCCTCCGTAAAAAGCACAAGCCCCCCGCGGGTGCACGGGGGGCTTGCTCAGGGAGCCCGCGCGGGAGGCAGCCGCGCGAGGGAATGGTCAGAATGGAATCTCGTCGAGGTCGGCTGCCGGCAGCGAAATCCGCTTGAGTTCGGATCGCTCCACGACCGTGACCGCCGAGACGATATGGGTATCGTTCCACGGCTTCAGCGTCAACTGGACACGGTCGCCCTTGTTGAGCGGGTCGAACGCCTCGACGACCTTCATGTCGTAGCAGTCGTAGTACTCGCGTACCCGCCCGCTGGTGCTCTTCCACTCGATGCCGATACGCGCCTTGTCTCGGCCCGACTTGGTCTTGCCGACCTCGTAGAAGATCACGCTGGCGTCACGAAACGAGAGCCGGGAATCGCCCGTGGCGGCTTCTGGCTTCACGGGGGCCGACTGCCCGCCCGGATCCGCCGCAGGGCTCTGCGGGGGTTCTAGGCGGCTCAAAATGGCCCGGATTTGAGCGATGGCTTCACTCGGTGTCATTCGGCATCTCCTCGGCGGTTACGGTCGCCACCCGATCACCCATGAGCGCAAACAGGTGTCCGAGGGACAGCCGAAGCGCTCGGCCGGCTGCTCTGGTCGACGCCATTGCGCGTCGCGCGAACTGTGGGCGCGATCCCCACGGCTTCTCATCGTCGGTCACGATGCCGGACCCGCGGCCGACTACGTGCCCGGTACTGCGGTCGACGATCTCGGCGGTGGCTTCCCACCCCTTGATGCCGTCGACGTCGAACCTGCGCACGTCGACCTCGCGCACCGCGTAGCCGCATCCAGACGCCAGGGCAGTCGCCCCGGCGACCTGCACGTAGCGCTTGCCTTGCAGCTCGATGGAAAACGTACGGACGACGTACGGGCCCATTTCCCTCGCGACGGACGCCTCGAATCGGGCCCGGGTCAGCGGCGTCGCAGCCTCGACGGTTGCTAGTTCGGTGCTCATTCACAGCCCCCTTCCCTGCCGCACTTCGAGCGCAGCGTGGTCCTCAGGATCTCCTCCAACGCTCGAATCCTCGCCGCGGCCTCGCGGAGCGACTGCGCGAGCCTGCGGTCGCTGGCCTCGTTGATCAGCGCGAGGATCTCCAGTTGGTCGGCGAGGTCGTGCGACTCGCTCGAGCGCGGAAACGGCCACGGCACCCGCGTCCCGACCTCGACGTCGTAGGTGTGGCGCTGGACGTCGCCGAGCGCCTTGTAGCGTTCCTGACGTTCCTGCTCAGTCATTCCCCACCCCCTTGCCAGTCGAACCCGCCGAGCAGCCACGCGCCGATGATGAAAATGAGGACCACGCCCATCAGCGCACCTCCAGTTCGGCTGTCGGCTTTTCCAACCGGCGCAGCATCGACTCCACGGCGCGGCGGACGAGCGCGGAGCGGGACTTGCCCGCCTTCTCGGCCTGCACGCCGAGCCGGTTGTACTGGTCGATGGAGATCCACACGGCCTGACCCTTGAGCCGGCGCGGCGCCGTCTCGGACGGCGTTTCGTTCTCGTCTTGCATCTTCTAACCTTTCCCGGCTTAGCCGGATGATGGAACACCTTAGCCATCATCGGCAGGACGCGCAAGGGGACATTAGCCCTTGCTCGGGAATCTTTCGTTTAGCGCCCGCCGGCGCGCCGCACATCCGCCGCAGGACGTCGCCCGCTTCTCTGGCGTGGGCGGCTTCCAGAACCGGCGCAGGCGCTCCCACAGGGCCTTGAGGCCCGTCGCCCTGGTCACGGCCTCGACGCGGTCGCCGGCGCCTCGCGCAGGCCCGTCGTAATGGTCGCAGACGGCGCAGACGCGGGGCGGTACGTGCCGCCCGTACGCGTCGGCCCTCGGCTGCGTGCACTTGGTCCCTTCGC
The DNA here is from genome assembly GCA_044355515.1 of Pirellulales bacterium. GTDB lineage: Bacteria > Planctomycetota > Planctomycetia > Pirellulales > UBA1268 > QWPN01. The sequence goes on along the minus strand of JBIKXY010000380.1, from coordinate 5,038 downwards.
GGTATCGGCAGTTCATGTGATGGTCACCGTAAGCGTCTGAGTGCATACGTCCGTATACCCGACCGTGACCTCACAGAAGTTGATGATGGGATTGAACGGGTCGCCGCTATCCGACTCACACGTCCAGCTCCACAAGTCTGCCCCAGTGTTTGTAACGCCACTTAGAAGACCATTACAGTCTAGTGGTGGACAAATAAGATCCGGTGGCGCGCAGTCGGTAACCAGGTTCGCTTGGGCCCACGTCGTCGCGTCTGGGCAACCACACTTGCCGTGAATCTGAAATCTTGGCATGACCCATGTCCCAGGCCCGCTTCCGCCGACGTCGTTATTGCAGCAACCCGGCGTCATGGTGAAGAAGTCATTCGCGGTGGTCCACACCGTCACAGCCGGCGTGTACATGATTGCAGGACGCACGCACTTGCACGACTCGCAGCACAGAAACCGAAGCACCGAATCGTTTGTGGGTCGGTGCTGGCAGCACTCGGATTCAAACAACGGTGAGCCCGAGCCATTTACCACACGTGACGTGCCATACCAGTTTGACGACGAATACAGGCAGTACACGATGTCAAGATCGCAAAGAAAGTTCGCATCGCATCCACCGCACGGCACGTGACCGCTCAAATAGCTTTCATTCACCGCGTCTTGGGGCTGGTATTCGTAGCCGTTGTAGTTGTACGTCAGCGTCGCCGTAGGGCATCCGAACTCTCGCGGCGGGTCGTATGTCCTGCCGGCGCAGTTGTTGCCACGCTGGGTAAAGGCGCTGTCGCTTTGAATCGTGTAGGTGTACGTCGCTATGACGGCGCTTTGACCAGTCGACCACGTTCGCGTCACCGTTCCGCTATAGCTAATCGTGATTTGCGTCGGCGCGACGAATCCCGAGCACGATTGCATCTCGCAGCAATCGTTGAGCGTGCCTTCGCAGCAACACCACCGCAGGTTCTGGCTCATTCCTCGGCGCTCCAGTCGAACGGCACGGCCGTCTGGCCCTCGAGCGCCTGCGCGTCGATCCAGCCGACCTCGACCATGTCGTCGCCGTCACGCATTGCCACGAGGACGCTGCCCTTCGCCTTGACGATCAGAAGCGGCGAGTCCGGCGCGGCGACGTATCTGGGCCCGCACGCGGTCAGCCAGACGAGAGCCCCCGCCAACGACGCGAACCACGCGAGAGCGCGCAGACCATTCAAGCAGAGAGTCGATGATCGCGCGAATGAACGCATAGATCACTTCGCGCCCGCGTGTTCGCTCGTGACGCCGTTGTCACGCGCGGCGATGAGCCCGATTCCCGCCATGACGGCCGCACCGACCGCGCCCCAGTCAGGCATGGTCACCGGGTCGGCGTCGAACAGCGCGCCGACCGCGGTGGCGAGGGCGGCGATGATGGCAGCAATGCCTGCGGCGGTTGTCTTCCATGATGTCATGGTGAGTTCCTCCTACTTCTGAGCCGTTCAAGTTCGGCCTCAAGGTGCCGAACCCGCTCCGTAAGTGTTGCAATGGTCGTTTTGAGATCGCCGATGGTGGAATGAAGCCAGGCGCTCGCGCCGAGCACGGCGACGAACGGCGCGAGAAGCTGCGCGAGTTCGGCGAAAGTCATTTAGTTTCCCTCAGGACCGTCGTCCATCGGCGACAGGTGGTAGAGGAAATACGACGCGCTTGAAGTGCCCTGTGCGCGCACGGTGATCGTGTTGTAGTTCACGACGCCGAGCGAGTGACGGCCGGCGTCTAGGACGAACCACCCCGCATCCTCGGTCGACTGGCCAGCGGTGCACGTGCCGACGCGAAACGCCGACGCGCAGGTGATGATCACCTCGCGCATCGGCTCGAATCCTGCGGGAAGCGTCGGGAGCGCGGTCCAGTTGCCGGAGCGCGAGTTCATCGTCTGCGTGTCGGCGAAATACACACCCATTAGGAAACCCCCCGCGGGCCCTGCTCGCTGATCGAGTAGGAAATGACGTAGATGTACCCGTTGTTGTCGGTGCTTCCACCGTTCCGGCGCACCGTGATCGAGTTGTAGTTCACGACGCCGAGATCCATGGAGCCAGCGGAGTCGACGTAGATGTTGTTCACGTCGGACGTGCTTGCGGCCGGAGCGGTGCCGACGCGAAACGCGACGACGCTGCGCCCTGTCGTGGTGTCGGTCGCCTTGAGGATGACGCGCCGCATGGGGTCGACGCCTGCGGGGAGCGCCGGAAGCGCGAGCCACGCGTTGGACGCTCCTCCGTCGTTGATGAGCTGTGGGGTGTGGAAGATGGGCATTTAGCAGGTCCCGTCAAAAGCGTTCTCGACCGCGAAGAGCCAGATGGGAGAACCGTTCTCCCGTCGGCCCGGAAAGAGCAGCACGTACATTCCAACCGCGACGGGCATGAGATTCAAGCCCGCCGGCACGTTCGCCGGGTTCACGTTCGGACCGATGAACGTCGTCGTGTTCGCGGCTTCGGTGACGTTCAGCGCCTCGCCGTAGTACCACGGTTCCGTCGCCGGAACGGAGAATATGTAGCGCGTGGTGGTCCCGACGTTCGCCTGCGTCCACGTGTAGAGCCAGCGGTTGACCTCGGGCGCAGGGAGCGCGGTGTAGCCGGTGATTTTGCCGAGGATGAAGGGCACGGTGTCCATCTGGACGCGCGCGCGCGACTCGGACGGCAGCGCCGCGGCCATCTGGGCCGCGTTGGTCGCCTGCACGCGCTGTGAGTGCGTCTGGATCATGGGTAGGTGATAAACGACCCTTCCTTAGCCGTCTGCGCCGCCAGCGTCGAGTCGTTGGAAAGGCCGAATATCGTCGAGAGATTTGCGGTCCCGCGCACGAGAGATTTCCACGTGACTTCGGACGCCTGGCCGCTCGCGTTCACCGACGCCTTGCCCCAGACGTCGGTCTTGGGCTGCTGTTCGCAGCCGTACCACAGGTCCCACCGTAGGTTGAACGTCGCGCGGTAGTACTCGTCGCGGATGTGCGACACGCTGCCGGATTCACAGTACACCTGATTCGTGTTCCAATGCATGAAGGTGGCGTTGTTCCACTTTCCGGCAATGGTGTTGATCTTGTCGTACACCGAAACGAGCGTCTGAGACGAGTTGACGCCAGAGCAGTCGAAGACGACCGACACGCGCACCGTCATCTGCGGGATCAGCGCCTGGATCGGCTTGCCCGCGTAGTCGACCGACGTGCCGCCGAGATCGCTCGTCGTGTTGAGATCCGCCGCCGGCTGCGTGGTAAAAGACGGCGAGCGGTACATAAGCACGCTGCGCGGCGTGGCGTCGAAGTCGACCTCGACGGGCAGCGCGAGCTTCGAGAGCCCGGTGCCTTCGTTCCATGTGTAGAGCTGGTCATAGCGCGCGGTGACGTCGAAGACCGTGTTCGACGAAAGTACCACAGGCGTGGCATTGACCGCGCGCAAGCGCATCATGCCCATCCGCTCGGTGGTCACGGGCGTGCCGCGCAGGGTGCTCAACGGCTTCCCGAACGCGCCCAAAACGAGCGCCATGTGCGTTGCGTTCTCGACGTCGACGTTGCCGTCGAGCGTCACGCGGCGCGTCACGGTGTACGTGCCGGCCTGCTGCGGACCTCCGTCGGCGAAGCTCTGCGCGACGATGGCGGATCGGGTGATGGCGGTGGGTGCTGGCATTACTTGCTCATCATCCTGTAGAGGTCCAATCCAATACCAACGAGCGGAGACATGAGCCGCACGGACTGTTCGTACTGAGCGTCGGTCCCCGGCGTAGCAATCGCCGCGCTCACCTTGTTGACGCCCTCGACGCCGCCGCCTGCGAGCGCCGCTCCCACTTGTGCGGCGAGCACCTTCGGAAACTCGTTGATGATGTATTCGGCGAGCGAACCGCCACCCTGCGCAGCCATGCCCTGCGCGAATGCTTCTGACGTGGACAAACCAGTGGCGACGCCTACGTTTTTGGGTGCATTCGCTGCGATCATCTGGGCCATTTGCTGCGAAAAGCCAAACTCCTCGATGCGGCGACGCTGATCCATCTGCGTTTCCTGGAGCGCCTGCATGGCACGCTTCCGAACGTCCGGCAGCGCTTGCACGGCCCCGACGCCGGCGCTGATTCCGGCGATGCCAAGCCCTGCGGCACCGAGGCCGAGCCCGAGCCCGCCCATCGAGGCGAGCATCCCCACGCCGCCGATGGCGCCGAGCCCCGTGCCCTTCACGCCGAACTGACCCGCCACGCCCTGCACGCGCATGGCGGACTCGCCGAAGCCCTTGAGCTTCTTCGACGTCGCTTCGGCCGCGGCGTTCAGCCGGTTGAGCTCGCGGCGTGCCGAATCCGTCGCGGCCTGAAGGCCCTTCGAATCGCCGGTGATGGCGATGTTGATGCGTGAGACCTTAGCCACGGCTTGCCTTCTCGACGGCCTTGTCGATCTCGGGGGCGACGTACTGGAGCGCCAGCGCCGGGTAGACCGTCTGGTACCGCTTGACCCACTGGCGTGGGCGACTGAAGCCCACGGTGCGCGTGTTGAGCGCCTTGCCGCGCTCGCCGCGCGACTTCAACAGGATCTTCTCGGCGGTCGTCGTGGCGCGCTTGATGGCGTGGCCGTTCTCAAGCCACCCGTGGTACCAGTGCGGCGTCAGGTACGACCCGTCGATGCGTTTCACGCCGACCGCCGCCCAGGTCACGAGGCCCTTGCTGTAGCCCTTCACCTTGGTGGCGATGGACCACTTGAGGTGCACGTTCGGGCGAACGGCACCGCGCACGCGCTCGGTGGCGGTCGTCTTGCCAAACGGCGCAGACGACGCGAGCAGCCGGCGGACCGCGCCCGTCCACTTCGAGAACCCACGGCGCATGGCGTTCCGCGCGTCGCGCTCGTTGAGCGTGAGGAGCCGTGCATTTATCGCACGAAGCGCGGCGTCGTCAATCTTGACGCCGACCGCGAACGTGCGGCCCCTTCTTCCGTATGCGCTCGACGATGTCATGCGAGAACCCCTTGTGTGATCTCATTCCCAGAAAGACGGCGAGCGGCGTATCGAGTTGCACCTTCACGTCTGCCACACTCAGGATTTCGCGTGCGGCGCTTGCAAGTCCAATCCCT
>JBIKXY010000001.1:0-41846 GCA_044355515.1 Pirellulales bacterium | reverse complement strand
CAGGCTGATCCGGCCGCGCTCGCCGAGCGGGTCCGCCGCCGCGTGATCCGCTGGTTCAGACTTTCTCGCCTGCTCGACGCCGCGGCCGCCGCCGACATGCTCGCCTGGGAGAACAGCAGGGTTTCAATCGACGCCAGTGTCCGGATCACGCTCTTTCGGCTCCACCTGCGTGTCTCTTGTCAGCGTCTCGAGCATCTTCTCCGATCCTTTGCTCGGCCCCCCTTTGCCCTCGAACGGCTGTCCGTGATCCGCGGCCCAGACGGCCGCATCACCCGCGTCCGCTACGTGCTGCCCAGACACAAAGCCGCCACCTGGGTCGGCCCGGGCGTTCCGGCTGACGCCTGTTGCGGACCAGAAGACGGGGCACGCAGCTCCCGAGCCGCTCTACGAGCCGCTCATCAACCCGAAAATGGTTGCGGAAGTGCCATTGGCCAGACTATCCCTCCTTCGTGAAGGTGCATGCCGACCGGCTGCCCGGCGGCGTGGACCGTTTCGACGACCAGGCATTCGCGCTCGATCTCCTGGAGCGGAAGCACGTGCTCGTGGCGCCGGGCTCGAGTTTCAACGTGCCCTACCGCGATCACTTTCGCGTCACGCTCCTGCCCGACGCCGAGCAGATGACCGACGTCTTCGGCCGGATCGAGTCGCTGCTCGACGAATACGCCGCGCGGGAGTCCCACGCCCAACGACCGTGTGCAGACCTGCCGAGTCAGGCTGGCAGTCTTCAGATGGCCGTCACGCCAGGATCTGATTCACCACGTGGCCGTGCACGTCGGTGAGGCGGAAGTCGCGGCCTTGGAAGCGGTAGGTGAGCTTCGTGTGGTCGAAGCCCAGCAGGTGCAGGATCGTCGCCTGCAGGTCGTGGATGTGCACCATGTCGCTGGCGACCTTGAAGCCGAGGTCGTCGCTCGCCCCGTGCACGTAGCCCGGCTTCACACCGCCGCCCGCCATCCAGATCGAATAGCAGTCGGGATAGTGGTCGCGGCCGAGGATGCTGCTCGCGGCCGTGCGGCCCTCGCGGAAGGGCGTGCGGCCGAATTCGCCGGTGCAGAGCACGAGCGTGTCTTTCAGGAGGCCGCGCGTTTCCAGATCCTCGATCAACGCCGCCGCCGGCTTGTCGAACGTGGCCGCCTTCTTGGTGAGGCCATCGCGGATGTCCTCATTCGGATTGGTGCCGTGGAAATCCCACCCCCAATCGAAGAGGTGCACGAACCGCACGCCCTGCTCGACGAGCCGCCGGGCCAAAAGGCAGTTATTGGCCAGGCTCGACTGCCCCGGTTTCGCGCCGTAGGCATCGAGCACGGCCTGCGGCTCCTTCGAGATATCCATCACGTCTGGCACGCTTGCCTGCATGCGGAAGGCGAGTTCGTATTGGGCGATCCGCGTGACCGTCTCGGGATTGCCGAGTTGACGGGCCTGCAACTCGTTGAGATCCTTGAGGGCGTCGAGCGTCTTGCGGCGCATCGCCCGGTTCATGCCCGGCGGATCCGAAACATAGAGCACGGGATCGCCCTTCGAGCGGCACTGCACGCCCTGATACACGCTTGGCAGGAAGCCCGACCCGAAGCTGCTCGTGCCGCCGTTGGGCTGCACGCCCGACGAGATGAGCGTGACGAAACCGGGCAGGTTGGCGTTCTCCGTACCGAGTCCGTAGGTCACCCAACTGCCGAGGCTCGGCCGGCCGGCGCGGGGGGAGCCCGTGTAGACCATGAGTTCGGCGGGCGCGTGGTTGAACTGATCGGTGAACATGCTCCGCACGAGACAGAGCTTGTCGGCCACGCGATGCAGGTTCGGAATTGCGTCGGAAAGCTCCATGCCGCTTTCGCCGCACTTCATCCACTTCCGCGGCGTGCCGAGGAGCTTGGGGGTGCCGCTGGTGAACGCGAACTTCTTGCCTGCGATCGTCTCGGCCGGGCAATCCTGGCCGTCGTGCTTCACCAGTTCGGGCTTGTGGTCGTAGAGATCGAGATGCGGCGGCGAGCCCGTGAGATGGATCACGATCATCCGCTTCGCCTTGGCCAGGAGCGGCGGCAGCTTGGGGGCCATCGGATCGCCGGTGACGGCTGGCTGCGGCGCGGAGGCCGTCGCCGCGAGCAGATCGTGCATCGCAATGGCGCCAATGCCGCCGGCCATCGAGCCGAGCAGATGCCGACGCGTCGCGAGGACCTTGGCTGCGAGAATCGGATCCATCGCGGACCTCCTTACGGACACATGAAGGCTTCGTCGAGATTCAGGATCACGTTGGCCACCACGGTCCACGCGGCGAGGTCGGCCAGGTCGGCCGGCAAGTCGGCGGAGGGCGGGCCGAGCGGATCGGTGGCCATATTCTTGGCGTCGCCTGGAGCGGCGGCGTATTCGGCGCGGGCGTCATCGTGCAGCTTCACGAGCCGGTCGACCTCGGCGGCCACCGGCTGCCGGGCGAGCACGAGGCGGAAGCCCCGCACGGCGCGGTCGGCCGTGGTCGCCCCACCCTCACGCACCATCCGGCGGGCGAGTGCCTGGGCGGCCTCGACATAGGCCGGGTCGTTCATCGTCACGAGCGCCTGGAGCGGCGTGTTGGTCCGCGGCCGGCGGATCGTGCAGACTTCCCGCGAGGGGGCGTCGAACGTGGCCATCGAAGGATAGGGATTGCTGCGGCGCCAGGTGGTGTAGATCGCGCGGCGGTAGCGGTCTTCGCCCGTGCTCGTCTGCCAGTCGATGCCCCTGCCGAAGGCCGCGCTCAAGCCGAGTTTCGGCTGCGGCGGCTTCACACTCGGGCCGCCCTTCTTTCGCGAAAGCAGCCCCGCGGCGGCCAGCGCCTGGTCGCGGATCACCTCGGCCGACAGCCGAACCCGCGGCCCGCAGGCGATGAGCCGATTCCCGGGATCACGAGCCACGAGTTCCGGCGGGCATTTCGACGTCTGCCGGTAGGCGGCGCTCGTCACGATCAGCCGCTGGATGGCTTTCATGTCCCACTTTCTGGCCACGAGTTCCGTTGCGAGCCAGTCGAGCAATTCCGGATGGCTCGGCAGTTCGCCCTGGCTGCCAAACTCCTCGCTCGTGGAGACGATGCCAATTCCGAAGAGCCGCTCCCAGATCCGGTTCACGATCACGCGGGCGGTGAGCGGGTTGGCCGGGTCGACGAGCCACTTGGCAAGCGCTATCCGATCCATCCGCTGCCCTTCGGCCACGGGCCGGCGATTGAAGACGGCCGGCACGCCCTCGCTCACTTCGTCGCCGAGGTTTTGCCAGTTGCCGCGCAGCTGGATCTTCGTGATCCGGCGCTTGTCGCCCTGCAACTCCAACAGCACGGGCACCGTGACGGCAGGCTTGGCAGCCAGTTTGCCGCGCAGATCCTCGAGAATCTTGCGGGCTGGCTGAAACTCCGGCGGCTCGGAGCGCTCTTTCGGAGCGGGCTTGGCCAGTTCGGGGATGCCGGCGAGCACCTCCGCAATCTCTTTTTCAATGGCCGCCCGCGCTGCGTCCACGGGCTCCCACGGAATCCGCACCACCGGCGTTTCGTCGGTCTTGTCGGCGTCGGCCGTGTTGTTGAGGATCGCGTAGAGCTGGAAATATTCCTTCTGCGAGAGCGGGTCGTATTTATGATCGTGGCACTGGGCACAAGCCATCGTCGTGCCCATCCACGTGCTCAAGGTCGTGTTCACCCGGTCGATCACGGCGACCGTGCGAAACTCCTCGTCGATCGTGCCGCCTTCGCTGTTGGTGAGCGTGTTGCGATGGAAGGCGGTGGCGATCTTGTCGTCGAGCGTGGCGCCAGGCAGCAGGTCGCCAGCGAGTTGCTTGAGCGTGAATTCGTCGAACGGCATGTTGGCGTCGAACGCGTTCACCACCCAGTCGCGCCAGCCCCAGATCGTGCGGTGCGGATCGTCGGCATAGCCGGCGCTGTCGGCGTAGCGGGCGAGGTCGAGCCATTGCCTCGCCTGGTGTTCGCCATAGCCATCATGAGTGAGCAGGCGATCGACAAACTTCTCCACGGCGTCAGGCAACGCATCGGCCGCGAACGCATCGATCTCATCGGGCGAGGGCGGCAGGCCAGTGAGGTCAAGCGCGAGCCGGCGGGCGAGCGTGGCCCGGTCGGCCTCCGGCTGCGGCGCGAGCCCTTCGGCCTCGAGCCGGGCGAGGATGAAACGATCGATATCGTTTTTGGGCCAAGAAGTTTTTTTCACTGCCGGCAGGCTTGGCCGCTTGGGGGGCACATACGCCCAGTGCGGCTCATAGGTGGCCCCGGACGCGATCCACCGCTTCAAGAGATCGACCTGCTTTTCCGAGAGCGGCTGGCCCGCCTCGGGCGGCGGCATGACGAGATCTGGATCGGTGGATGTGATCCGCGCGATGATCTCGCTGTCGTCGGGCTTGCCGGGCACGATCGCCGCATGGCCGCCGAGATCGGCCGTGGCCCCGCCGAACGTGTCGAGCCGCAGCCCTTCGTCGCCTCCCCCCGCCCTTCCCTCGGGGTCGGGTCCGTGGCACCGCACGCAGCGATTGGACAGGATGCCTTTGACGTCACGGGTGAAGGATGGCGCCGAGTCGGCGGCCAGGGCCAGACCGGAGGCCCAGATCAGCAGAACAACCGCAACCATGTTCCGAAGGCTGAGGATTGGCATTGTGAGGAAGTCCTCGAGCGTGACGACGATAAGTATATCGCCCAATGATGCCCCTACCCTTGCGGGGCCTCCCGACCTCTCACCGACACGCGTGCAGCAGCCGCAACGGTCTCGCCGGCCGACAGCGACCGCCAGTGCCGGCGGTAGTCGCTGGGCGACGAGCCCATCTTGCTCTTGAATAACTTCGAGAAGTGATATGGATTTCGGAAGCCGAGCGCCAGCGCGACGTGCTTCACAGACATCGGCGAATCGCGGAGCATCTCGGCGGCCCGGCGGATGGTGAGTTGGAGGTGATACTTATAGGGGCTCTGGCCCGTCTGCTCCTTGAACACGCGAAAGAAGTGGGTGCGGCTGACGTCGAACGAGCGGATCATCTCATCGACATTCGGCAGGCGGCTCGGACCCTCCTCGAGCATCAGGCGGGCCCGCCTTACGATGGCTTGGAGTCGCGGCACATGCCGCTCGGCGCCCGCGGTGCCGATGATCCGCGCCAGGATTTCCATCGTGCGGGCCGCGGCGATCTGGGTGAAGCCCGCCGACTCGGCCTGCAGGGCATCGAGGACGGTTTTGAAGGCCTGCACGATCGCTTCATCGAGCCCCACCCGGAGGACGGCCCGATGGGGCTGGATCGCGATGGAGACGCGCAGCCGGTCGGCCGTCTCCCCCTCGAAGTGGATCCAGTAGCTGCCCCAGCCCGTGTCTTTGAGCGGACGATAGCGGTGCCACACGCCGGGAAACAGGATCAGGGCGTCGCCGGCCTCGATCGACGTCTGTCCCGTGGCTTGCGAATCGAATTCGCCGCGGCCGTGCGTCAGATAGACGACCGCAAATTCATTGAGCACGCGGCCCGCATCCCAGACATAAAAGTGCCCAGGAGGATGCCGCCGCCGCGGCACGCCTTCAGAACCCGGAGCTGCCGGCTGATACCCCGCACCCGTCACGCAGATCCCCCAGGCGTGGTCCCGCGGGTTCACAGCGAGATAGCGGTAGTATTCTTTGGACCTTTTACGCATCGAATGGCTGCGCGGGAAACGGGTCCAGACAACGCGAAAACCTCTATCACAATACGGAAAGACACAGGCTCTCGCCATACCCTGGCAATGGCATCGAGGATGGAGAAAGTACAGATAGACATGGTTTTGGACGTTTGGGCATTTCGAGCAGGAGCCGGGCCGACGAAGATAGTGGAGGTATTGCCTGGGAGTTCTCATGCGACTCAATCGCCGCACCCTGCTCGCATCGGCCGCCACTGTCGTCGGCTCCACCGCAGCCCGCGCGGATGACGCCGTGACCAGGCCAGCCCCCTCCTGCGTCGTGCCCGAGCCGCAGCCCACGGGCGGGCTTTTGTTCTCCTGCAAATACTCGATGACCGCCGGCGCGAGCCTGGACGACCGGCTCGCCGCCGCCCGCGAGGCCGGGATGGATGGCGTCGATTTCGACGCCGCGGCGTCGGTGACACCCGAGCAACTGCGCGAGGCGGCGGCCCGCACCGGCGTGTTCATCCACAACGCGATCAACCACACGCATTGGAAAAAGACGCTCACGAGCGCCGACGCCGCCGTGCGGGCCGACGGGCTGGCGAACCTCATGCACTGCCTTCGCGTGTCGCACGCCGCGGGGGGCAGTGGCGTGCTCATCGTCGTGGGCAAGAAGGACGATGGGCCGGAGGGGCCGGACCGGGCCCGCGAGGAGATCAAAAAGGCGATCCCGCTGGCGGCCACGCTCGGCCAGCGGATCCTCTTCGAGAACGTGTGGAATGGACTCTTCTATCAGGATGACGGGCCGCGCACGCAGTCGGCCAAGCCGTTTGCCGACTACATCGACAGCTTCGAAAGCCCGTGGGTCGGCGCGTTTTTCGATCTCGGCAACCATGCCCGCTATGGCGACGTCGCCGCCTGGGTGCGGGAACTCGGCCCGCGGATCATCAAACTCGACATCAAGGGCTATGCCAACGCCAAGGCCGACGCCGAAGGCAAATGGAAGGGCTTCGTCGACATCACCGCCGGCGACATCGACTGGGTGGCCGTGCGGAAGGCGCTTGCCGAAATCAGGTTCACGGGCTGGGTCTCCGCCGAGGTGGGCGGGGGCGACGTAGCTCGTCTGAAGAATGTGCTCGAGCAGATGAAGACGGCCCTCCTCGACTGACACACTTTCCTTTCTTTCGGGAGAACAATCTCGTGCGCCAGACATCGAGCCGCCGCGGATTTTTGCAAGCAGGTGCCGCAACATCGCTCGCCTCGGGGCTCTTCGTGCATTCGTCGATCGCCGCGGCCGACGAGCCGCGTGAACTGCGGCTGGGCATCATCGGCTGCGGGGGCCGCGGCAGCGGCGCCGTCAACGACTCGCTCTCCATCAACCAAGGCGTGAAGGTGGTGGCCGCCGCCGATCTCTACGCCGAAAAGTGCGCAGCCCTGCGAAAGAATCTCGAGGCCCACGGCGACAAGATCGCCATCGACGACGCGAAGGTCTACGGCGGGCTCGATGGCTACAAGCGGGTGCTCGATGACGCGACGGTCGACATCGTGCTCATCGCCACGTCGCCGGGCTTCCGGCCGAGCTATGCGCGCGAGGCCGTGGCGGCCGGCAAGCATGTCTTCACCGAGAAGCCGGGCTGCGTCGATCCGGCCGGCTATCGGATCTGCCTCGAAACGCAGGATGACGCCGTGGCCAAGGGGCTCTCGGTGGTGGCCGGCACGCAGTATCGCCGACAGGTGAACTACGTCGGGGCGATCGAGCAGATCCGCCAGGGCATGATCGGCGACGTGATCGGCGCGACCGCCCGCTACTGCTCTTCCGGGATCTGGCATCGACCGCGGAAGGAAGGGATGAGCGACGCCCAATACCAGCTCAATAACTGGATGCACTTCATCTGGCTGAGCGGCGACCAGATCGTCGAGCAGGCCGTCCACAATCTGGACCTCATGAACTGGGTGATGGATGCCAACCCCGTGTCCGCGTTTGGCTCCGGGGGCCGGTTCTCGCGGCCCGCCGACAGCGAGATGTGGGACAGCATGTGCATCGATTACGAGTATCCGGGCAATCGGATCGTGTCGTTCATGGGCCGGCAGGTCGCGGGGGTGGCGGGCGACGTGGGCAACGTCGTCTACGGCACCAAGGGGCAATGCCACATCGGAGCTGCCGACGCCGGCTCACGGATCTTCGACCGCACCGGCGAGAAGATCTGGGAGATGGAGGGCAGCATCGCCGCTGCCTATAAGCAAGAGCACAAGGATCTCGTCGATTCCGTCCGCACCGGGAAGCCGATTGTCGAGATCAGGCAACTCGCCGACAGTTCGATGGTGGCCGTGATGGGCCGCATGGCCGCCTACACGGGCCAGAGGGTGACCTGGAAGTTCGCGACTGAGGAGTCCACGCTCGATCTCTTTCCGAAGGATCTCACATGGGAGTCGGCCCTGCCCAAGCCGCAGTTCGCCATACCAGGTAAAACGAAGCTCGTCTGAACATTGGCGGCCGAGCCGCCGCCACCGCAGGAGGTTATCCCGTCATGTCCGCCGCCATCCATTCCGCCATGTCACCTTCCGCGCCGATCTATCGCGGCCCGATCCCGCACGCGACCACCGTCGAGCGGATTCCCGTCACCGTCTACGACCAGCCCCGCGATGCGAGCCGCGCGGTCGCGAGGGAAATTGCCGACCTCGTCACGGAGCGGGCCCGGTCCGGCTTGAAGACGGTGCTCGGACTCGCGACGGGGAGCACGCCGGTGGGCGTCTACGACGAGCTGATTCGCCTCCACCGCGAGGAGGGTGTCTCGTTCAAGACGGTCGACACGTTCAACCTCGACGAATACTGGCCGATGTAGCCCGACGCGCTGCAAAGCTACCACCGCTTCATGCGGGAGCATCTGTTCGACCACATCGACATCCCGGCCGCTGCGATCCACATCCCCAATGGCACGCTGGCGTGCGGTTACGGCGCTGGCAATCGGGAATATCGGCAAGCAATGCGAGGCCACGACCGACGGGCATGTGGATCTGGACGACGGTCACGGCACCGGAGGCTGCTGCGACCCGCATCAAAAGCCCCGCTCGCACGACACGTCGCGAAAAAGCGCGGGCCAAGCTCATGGCGCGGGTGGGGGAGGAGTTTCCCCTTTGGTGTCCGGGATGCGGCGGCGACATCCGGCTGGTTGCCTTCATCACGGAGCCGGGGCCGATCCGGAAGATCCTTACGCACTCGAGGGAACCGCTCGAGCCGCCACCCGTCTCACCAGCTCGGGGCCCGCCCGCCGAATGGGCCGAGCTTGTCCAGGCCCATGACGACCGCGACGTCTATCAAGCGTCGCCCGACGAGTTGCCAGCGACCGACATTGACAGCCTCTGAGTCCTGCCGGACGCGAGGCATCAACGAAGCCGCCAGGCGGCCGGCCTCAGAGAGACTCCGCACCGACGCCAGCAAAACGCCACTCCAGGGGGGAAGGCAGGCGTTCCGGCTGACGCTGCTTCGGGCTCACAAACGGGGAAACACGGGCAACACCCGATTCACGAGCCGCTCGTCAGCCCGGAGACCGTTGCGAATGTGCCATCAGCCGGGCTCTCCTTTCGCCGGCTCCCGCTCGATCTCGAGCTTGAGAAAATGCGTGGCACAACTGATGCAGGGGTCGTAGTTCCTGATCAGGTGCTCGCAGCGGTGGCGGACCTCGTCGTCGGCCCGGTCGAGCAGGCCCGGCAGCATGTCGGCGAGGTCGGCCTCGATCTGCCCCTGGTTCTGCGACGTCGGCGGCACGATCACGGCCGCCTTCACGAGTCCGTCGCCCTCCATCTCGTAGCGATGGTAGAGGATCCCCCGGGGCGCCTCCGTGGCATGGCAGCCGACGCCGTCGCGGGGCTGCCACTCGATCCGGCAGGGGGCGATCGGCCGGTCGGCATGCGCCGTCGCGAGCCGGATCGCCTCCTCGCAGGCCGCCACGATCTCGATCCCGCGGGCCACGATGCTCTGGAACGAGTTGGTGATCGGCAGCGGGATGCCGCTCGCCTCGGCGGCCGCCCGGGCCCGGGGCGGCAGCTGGTCGAAGCAGAGGTTGAGCCTGCTCACGGGCCCGCAGAGGTAGGGTTTTTCTGCTGGCAGCATCACGCTCTGGAGCGCCGTGCTCCAGGGCACCTGCCGCTCCTGGAAGTGTCGCTCGTAGTCGGCCACGTCGATGTCGAGCCCGCTCGAAGACACCACGCGGCCCTGGTTCATCGGATATTCAGCGGCGGCCCGCAGGCAGACGCACTCGTAGGCCCGCGTGAACTCGGGAAACTCGAACCGGCTCGTTTCGCGAACGACCTCCTCGGCGGCCGCCAGCCCCCATTCGAGGTCGGGCACGAGGCCGCGGATCGCCGCCGGGTGGGGGGCCTTGTGAAAGCCCCCCACCGCCACGTTGATCGGGTGCACCGCCCGGCCCCCCACCACCTCCATGATCCGGTTGCCGAGCGCCTTGAGCCTGAGGCCCCGCTCGACCAGCTCGGGCGCCACCTTGGCGAGCGCGAGGCCGCTCTCGTGCCCGAGGAAGTCGGGCGCGTGGAGCAGGTGGATATGCAGCGAGTGGCTCTGGATCCACTCGCCGCAGTAGAGCAGCCGCCGCAGGGCCTCGATCGGCGGCGTCACGCTGATCCCGAGCGCCTGCTCGGCCGCCTGGCAGGCGCTCATCTGGTAGGCCACCGGGCAGATGCCGCAGATCCGGGCCACCAGGTCGGGCAGTTCGCGGATCGCCCGCCCCTGGACGAGCTTTTCGAAGAACCTCGGCGGCTCGTAGATCGAAAACTCCGCGATCTCGACCCGGCCGTCGGCCACCCGCACCCGCAGCGACCCCTCCCCCTCGACCCGGGCCAGGGCGTTGACGGTGATCGTGCGCACGACGGGATCACTCATGGAACGTCACAAGGCTGGCAAAGGGTGACCGGCTTTCGTGTCGGCCGTTCGGAGAATCGTGCGGCACGCCACGCGAGGGATTGCCCGTGCCATCTCGCCGGACGCTCGATTGGCACGGGCAACCCCTCGCTGTCCAAGGTTGCGCAGGTTGCGGAGAATTCAACATCGTCATCGATTGTGTTCCCCATCCAGCCGGTCGCTCTCGGCGCGAAACGCGGGGGCGTAGCCGTTGAACGACCGCACCAGCCGCGTGAGTTCCGCACGGGGCGTGCCCCGGGCCTCGTAGAAGCCGGACAGGCTGACGAGATTCGCCGCCTCGGCCGGGCCGTAGCAGCCGAAGCACTCGCGGTCGTGGGCCGGGCAGATCGCCCCGCAGCCGGCCTGCGTGACCGGCCCCAGGCAGGGGATCCCCTTGGCGACGGCCACGCAGACCGTGCCCCGGGCCTTGCACTCCACGCAGACCGAAGAGCCCGGCACCCGCGGTTTGCGGCCGAGCACGACCGCCGTGATGAGTTCCACCAGCTGCCCGGTGTCGATCGGGCAGCCGCGCAGCTCGAAATCGACCGGCACGTGGTCGGCGATGGCCGTGCTCGTCGCAAGCGTGCTGATGGTTTCGGGCGAGGCGTAGACGGCCCCCAGGAAGTCGTCGATCTGCCCCCAGTTCCGCAGGGCCTGGATGCCGCCCGAGGTGGCGCAGGCGCCGATCGTGACGAGAAACCGGCACTGCCGGCGGATCTCCCGAATCCGCTCGACGTCGTGGGCCGTCGAGATCGAGCCCTCCACGAGCCCCACGTCGTAGGGCCCGGGCACCACGGCCGAACTGGCTTCGAGGAAGTGGTCGATCCGGACCCGGTCGGCGATCTCGAGCAGCTTGCCCTGGGCGTCGAGCAGCTGCAGCTGGCAGCCGTCGCACGAGGCGAACTTGAAGACCGCGAGGCTCGGCTTCGTGGGAGTGGCCATGGCCGGCTCGCTAGAGGTGCGGCACCGCGAGGAGCCCCGCGATGGAATCATACGCGAACACCGGGCCGTCCTGGCAGACGAAGTGCGGCCCGAACTGGCAGAGCCCGCAGTGCCGCACGGCACAGGCCATGTTTCGCTCGAGCGACACGAACACGTCGCGGGGGGCGATCCCGATCCCCGCCGCCGCCCGGGCCACGGCCGTCATCATCGGATCGGGACCGCAGCAGAGCACGGCGGCCCGCGCGGGATCGATCGCGAGATCCGCGAACAGCTCGGTGACGAGGCCGACGTGGCCGTGCCAGGCGGCATCGGGCGAGTCCACGGCGGGCCGCACGTCGATCCCCGCCGCCCGCCAGGCGGCGTACTCCGCGGTGTAGAAGAGGCCGGCCGGCGTCTTGGCCCCGTGGAGGATCGTGACGCTCGCGTAGTGGTCGCGGTGCCGGGCACATTCGAGGATCGCCGTCCGCTGCGAGGCCAGCCCCAGGCCGCCGCCGACCACGATCACGTGGCGGCCCCGGAGCGAGTCGACCGGCCAGGGCCGGCCGTAGGGCCCGCGGAGCAGCACTTCGTCGCCCACGTCGAGCCGGGCGAGCGCCTCGGTGACGTTGCCCACCGCCCGCACCGTGTGGGCGAGCACCCGCGGCGCCGCGGCATCCGACGAGATCGAGATCGCCGCCTCGCCGATGCCCGGGAGGTAGAGCATGTTGAACTGGCCGGCCTGAAATCGGTAGGCGTCGCGAACCCGCTCATCGCGAAACTCGAGGTCGTAGGTCTGCACCCCCGGCACCTCGGGCGTGATCCGGATGATCCGGGCCGCATGCGACCGCCAGGGATCGGGGGCCGCCTGCGGTGGTGCCGTGACGGCGGCCGGGTTCATGGCCCGCCTCCCGGCGCCGCTTTCGCCCCAGGCGTTGCCCGGATGGCCGCCACCTCCTCGGTGATGTCGATCCCCACGGGGCACCAGGTGATGCACCGCCCGCAGCCGGTGCAGCCGGAGGTGCCGAACTGGTCGATCCAGCCCGCGAGCTTGTGGGTCAGCCACTGGCGGTAGCGCGAGGCGGTCGAACTCCGGACGCTGTGGCCGTGGATCTTCGCGTGGTCGAGCGTGAAACAGCTCGCCCAGTGCCGCTCCCGCTCCACGTGGTCGCCGGAGAGGTCGGCCACCTCCGCCACGCTCGCGCAGAAGCAGGTCGGGCAGACGAGCGTGCAGTTGGTGCAGGAGAGGCAGCGGGCCGCCACCTCGTCCCAGCGGGCGTGCTCGAGGTTGCCGAGCAGCAGGTCGCGGATCCCCTCGGTGTCGAGGCTGCGGGGCCGCGGCTGCCCCGGCTCGGCCGCGCGGGCGTGCATCCGCGCGGCCAGATCCTCCGGCACCGCCTTCGCTGCCGCCACCTCGGCGGGCGTGCACGCATCGAGACCGTCGTCCAGTGCCGCCAGGATCTCGGCCCCGCGGGCCGAACCCACCTCGCAGGCGAACCGGCTCGGGCCGGCGCCATCACCGGCCCCCGTGCCGCCGCCCTTCTCAGTGAGCGCCAGATCGAAGGAGTGGGTGGCGGCCGGGCCACAGCCCATCGAGTGGCAGAAGCAGGTGGCCACGGCGCGGCGGCAGTTGACCGCCACGACGAACAGCTTCCCGCGGCGGGCCGCGTAGCCCGGATCGACGTGCTCGCCCCCGAGGAACACGCGGTCCTGGATCCGCAGCGCCTCGAGGTCGCAGGCCCGAACGCCGATCACCGCCAGCGGCGGCTCGTCGCGGGCCAGCTCCTCCTGCGACCACGAGCCGTCGGCCCGCGTGAACTTCGCGATCGTCTCCCGGGCGGGAAAGAGAAAGTTTTTGAGCGAGTGCGGGCCGACCACGTGGTCGAACGTGCCGGCCGCGGGGTCGAACCGCAGCCGGTAGGAGCCGCCGTCCTGCTCGTCGAGCCAGCCGGCGGGCAGGTCACGGGCCGAAGCCAGGTCGCGGACCACGACCGCCCCGTCGGCGACCTGCGGGCCAACCACCCGGTAGCCCGCGGCGGCCAGCGCCGCGATCAGCCGGTCGAGCCCGGCCGAGTCAAGCCACCACCAGGAACCATGGGAGATCTGACGGATGGTCATAAAAGTCTCTGGGATCTGACAGTCTATCAGTTCACGGCCACGCGAACCCGGCGCATTGAAAGACTGCGAGGGATTGCCCATGCCAATCGAGACGGCGTAGGAAACCGAGCGCAGCCAGGATGGCGGAGCGAGGTTTCCTCCGAGCGAGCGAAAGGCAGGATGCCTGAAGCGAGCGTCCGGCGAGATGGCATGGGCAACCCCGAGCCGCAGCACCCACGACGTGCCGCAACCAATCACGCCCCCGCCCCAAGCGCCCCCAGCAGCTCCTCGAGCCGCACCGTCGCGAAGGCCGTCACGTAGTCGCTCATCGAGTAGGGGATCACGAGCCGGCCGGCGTGGATCGCCGCCCCGCAGGAGTAGACGACGTTGGGCACGTAACCGGCCCGCTCGTTTTCCGTGGGCGAGAGGAGCGGCTCTTGAAGCCGGCCGATCACGCGGGTGGGGTCGGCGAGATCCAGGAGCACCGCGCCGATCGAGTATTTCCGCATCGGCCCCACGCCGTGCGTCAGCACGAGCCATCCGGCCTCGGTTTCGAGCGGCGAGCCGCAGTTGCCGATCTGGACGTATTCCCAGGGCTCGGTCGGCTTCATGAGCAGCCGCTTGGCGTGCCAGAAGTGGAGCATGTCCGACTCCATGTAATGGATGTTCTCGCCATCCTGGCGGGAGAGCATCGCGTAGGAGCCGTTGATCCGCCGGGGAAAGAGCGCCATCCCCTTGCCGGCGATCTCGGACCCGTTGAGCGTGCTGACGCGAAACCGCACGAAGTCGGCGGTCTCGACGAACTGCGGGAGCACCACCGAGCCGTCGAAGGCGGTGAAGGTGGCGCAGTAGGTCACGGCTCCGTCGTCGTCGGTGAACCGCACGAAGCGGGCGTCCTCGATGCCGTTGGTCTCGGCGGGCGAGTAGGGAAAAATCACCCGCTCGGAGATGTCGGAAGCGGGGTCGCACTCGATCTCGTAGTTTGCCCGGGCCAATGCCATGATCGCCCGCTCGTAGGGCTCCCAATCGCCGCGGCGGCCGCGGTGGCGGCGCGCGGCCCGACCTACGGCCGCCGAGAGGTCGCCGAGCGTGAACCGGTCGTCGAGCTCGCCGAAGACCACCGCCACGACGTTGTCCACCACGCCCAGTTCGGCGAGCTTCCGCAGGAATAGCTCCTTGTCGTACTGGGCGTTGGCGACCACGGCCGGGGCCGTGACGAAGCCCGTGGGCGGATCGATACCGATCCGGCCGTCGGCATTCACGAGCCCCGAGCGGAAGCCGACGCTCGACACATGCCCCTCCCCCACCGCCCGGAGGCTGAGGATGAAGCGGCGCGAGCCCTCCGGCACGCCGGTCTGGTCGGGATGCCAGACGATCGAGGGATTGAAGAGCGCCGCGCTTTCGAGCGCGTACTCCTGCGTGAAGTAGGCCCCGATCAGCTGTCGGCGGCTCTCGGCGAGGGGGCGGTCGGTGAGCAGATGGTGGCGGACGGCCTCGAACCGGTCGAGGAAGAACTGCTGCAGCCGCTGGTGGCGGCCATGAAACTCCGAGAGCACGGTGGCGAGCTGCCGCTCGACCTCCGGCTCGCAGAGTTCCATCACCCGGGACACGATCTTCATGGCCCGCTCGCGGCTGGGCGGCTCGAAGGGGCGATAGAGCACGCGGGCGTTGTTGGGCCGCAGGAGGATGCCTGTCCGCTCCACCCTCACCGGGCCGGCGGCGGTCACGGGGCCGAGAACCCGGCGCGGGCCAGCCTGGTCGCGCGGGCTGCTCCGGTCGGCGAGGCCGCAGGCCCGGCCGTGGGCCGGCCCACGGCCAGCGTCATCTCGACGAGCGCCTGGAGGTGCACCAGCGTCGATTCGGCCCCTTGGTTTTCATTGACGCGGTCTTCGAGCAGCCCGTCGCGGCAGCCGCCGCGGGTGGCGTCGTAGACCCGCAGCCCGAGTTCGTTACCTCCGTGAAACCAGCCATATGCCCGCCAGGCGACGTCGAGCCAGCTTGCTTCTCCGGAGACTCGCCAGGCGACGAGCGCCGCCGAGACCATCGCCTGGGCCTCGATCGGCTGCTGGTCGAACGCCGCCGGTTCCTCCCTGCGGGGATAGAAGCCGCGGCAGCCGATCGGCCGGAAGTAGCCGCAGGGCGACCGCTGCACGCCGTCGAGCCAGCGGAGCATCGCCAGGCCGGTGCGACCGGCCTCCGCGTCGCCGCCCGCCTTGCCGAAGACGATCAGCGCCTCGCAGGGCCGGGCGTTCTCATACGTCACGATGTCCTCGAGCCACGGCCAGCCGTCGCCGGCCACGGTCTGCTGCAGCGTCAAGAGCCGGGTGGCCAGGCCGTCGCGGATCGCCGTCGCGAACCGGTCGCCACCGAACCGCTCGAGGTAACGGTCGATCCCGATCACGGCCAGGGCCCAGGCCCGGGGGCTGGTCGTCTCCGCCACCGCCCGGATCGCGGCCGGCAGGCACTCCGCCGCGAATCGCCGCAGGCCGGCCCGCCGCGAGCGGCCCACGCACGTGCCCAGCGCCACGATCGCCCGGCCGAGGCAGTCGTCGCTGCCCCGTTCGTCCCGCCAGCGGTGGTCGAATCCGAGGAAGTTGCGAAACCGTCCGCTGCGTCGGTCGAAGGCATGGCCAAGGAAGGCGGCATAGGTGGCGACCGCCCGGTCGAGCCAGGGGTTGATCACGCCCAGATCCTCGAGCACGACCGCCAGCGTGAGCGCCCGGGCGTTGTCGTCGGTGCAGTAGCCCTCGTCGAGGTTTGGCACATCGTAGGTGGCGTGCTGGATGATGCCGGTGGAGTCGGTCAGCCGCCGGAGGTGGTCGAGGTTGAGCGGGGGCAGCAACCGACCGTCATCGTGCGTTCCCTCGCACGCCGCGGCTTCGGCCCGCCGCCGCGGCCGCATCGCCGCCTGCCGTGTCAGTCGCAGGGCGCACACATACCGCTCGGCCACACGGCCCCAGGTCATGCCGCGGCCCGCCTGCCAGGCCTGCCGGGCCAGTTCGCCGCGGCGGGCGTCGTCGGCGAGCAGTCCGATCGCCTCGCGGGCGATCGCGCCGGGATCCGCGAACGGCACGATCACCCCCCGGCCGTCGGCGAGCAGCTCGGCGGCGTGCCAGTAGGGGGTCGAGATGACCGGCTTTCCGCAGCCGAAGGCGTAGGCCAGCGTGCCGGAGGTGATCTGGTCCTGATTGAGGTAGGGCGTGATGTAGAGGTCGGCCGCGGCGATGAAGGCCAGCAATTCGGGCAGATCCACGTAGCGATCGAGCAACAAGACCCGGTCGGAGACGTCGAGTTCGGCGGCGAGACCGGCCAGCCGCTTCCGGTAGGCTTCCCCCTCGCTCCGGACGAGCTGCGGATGGGTCGCGCCGAGCACGACGTAGAGCGCATCGGGATGCTCGGCGAGGATCGCCGGCAGGGCCGCAATCACGTGCTCGATGCCCTTGTTCGGGGCCAGCAGGCCGAAGGTCAGAAGCATCGACCGGGCCGCGATCCCCAGTCGCTCGCGGGCGACGGCCGGCGGCTCGAGCGGCATGTCCGGAATGCCGTGCGGGATGACGTCGATCCTGGCGTCGTCCAGCCGATACCGTCCGCGCAACAACTGCCGGCCCCGCTCGGTCATCACCGCCACGCGCGAGGACCGCGCCAGCAATTCCTCCATCACCTCCTGCTGCTCCCTGGTTGGGTCGGCCAGCACGGTATGGAGCGTCGTGTGGATCGGCATCCGCAGCCCGCGGACAAGCGTGAGCAAGTGCCCGCCGGCAGGGCCGCCGAAGATGCCGTATTCATGCTGCAGCGACACGACGTCGACGTTGCAGAGATTGAGATACTCGGCGGCCCGCCGGTAGGCCGGGAGGCTGTCGTCGCGGATGGTGAACCGGACCTCGGGCGGGTGGTCGCCGGCGGTCGAATCCACGAGCGGCACGACGAGACACTCCGCGTCGCCGAGCGTGGCGGCGACCGCGTCGCGGAGGTCGCGGGTGTAGGTGGCGATCCCGCAGCGGCGGGGGGGATAGGTGCCGACGAAGGCGATCCGGTGAAGGGGCACGGGGGGCATGGGATGGGCTCCGGCTGACGTGAGCCCGCGACCCCCGTGCCTGCGGGCCGTGAGCGGCGGATGGACCGACGTGCCTCGGCGTCTGCTGCCGCTGTCTTCCGCCTCGCCCGGCGAAATCCCGGGCGAAATCCCTGCGAGGGGATTCTAGGCAGCTAGTCCAGCCCGACCCGCGGAATCACATCCAAGCCCCCGTGCGCGAGCAAGGGGATGCCGCCCGCCACTCCCGGACAGCCCCGGCGGAGAAAAACTGGATTGACATATCGTCGTGTTCCGATATATTGACCTGTTGCCCGAGACCGCTCGGCCGACCGCCAGCCTCCGAAGGAACCCCGCCATGAAGATCGAGCAGTATTACCTCGCCTGCCTCTCCCACGCCTCCTACATGATCACCGACGAGAAGACCAAGACGGCGGCCGTGGTCGATCCGCAGCGGGACATCGACCAGTATCTCGAGGACGCCGCGGCCGGGGGCTGCACGATCAAGCACGTGTTCCTGACCCACTTCCACGCCGACTTCGTCGCCGGCCACATCGAGCTCCGCGACAAGGCCGGAGCGACGATCCACCTCGGCAGCCGGGCCCAGGCCGAGTTCGAATGCGTCCAGATGCAGGACGGGGATGCGATCGAGTTCGGCGACGTGAAGCTGGAAGTGTTGGAGACCCCGGGCCACACCCCCGAGGGCATCACGATCCTCGTCTACGACCTGGCCAAGAGCACAACGGAGCCCTTGGCCGCCCTCACCGGCGACACCCTCTTCATCGGCGACGTGGGCCGGCCCGACCTGCTGGCGAGCATCGGTGTGACGGCCGACGAGCTGGCCGACATGCTCTACGAGAGCATCAACAAGCTCATGAAACTGCCTGACGCCACGCTCGTCTATCCCGCCCACGGCGCCGGCAGCCTGTGCGGCAAGACGCTCTCGAAGGAGACCGTCTCCACGATCGGCGAGCAGAAGAAGTTCAACTACGCCCTCCAGCCGATGAGCCGCGAGGCCTTCAAGGCGATCGTGACGGCCGACCAGCCCGAGGCCCCGGACTACTTCGTGCACGACGCGATCCTGAACCGCAAGGAGCGGACGGCCCTGCACGACGCCATGGAGCGGCAGCTCAAGCCGCTCTCCGTGGACGAGGTGCTGGCCCTGGAGAAGTCGGGCGGGCAGCTGCTCGACGTCCGCGACGGGATCGACTTCGAGGGGGGCCACCTCCGCGGATCGCTCAACATCGCCCTCTCCGGCAAATACGCCACCTGGGCCGGCTCCATGCTCTCGCACGACAAGCCGATCGTGGTGATCGCCGAGGAGGGGGGCGAGGAGGAGGCCGTGATGCGATTGGGCCGGATCGGCTTCGACAACGTGGCCGGCTTCCTGAAGGACGGCATGCGGGCCCTCGAGCATCGCGGCGACCTCGTCGAGCGCACGGAACGAATCACGGCCCCGGCCCTCGCCGAGTGGCTCGCAGGCACCCGGCCCGGCGTCGCGAGCAAGCCCGTGGTGCTCGACATTCGCTCCGAGCCCGAGCACGCCGGCGGCCACGTGGCCGGCAGCCTCAACATCCCCCTGCCCCACCTCGAGGAGCGGATCGGCGAGCTGCCGGCAGATCGGCCGGTGGTCGTGCACTGCGAGGGAGGCTACCGGTCGGCGATCGGCGTCAGCCTGCTCCAGAAGCTTGGCCGCAAGGACGCCCACGACCTCGTCGGCGGGTTCAAGGCGTGGGTGGCGACGCAGCCCGCCGCGGCCGCGAGTTGAACTGTTGGTTTTGCTTCAGTGACGCAAGCTCAGGGTTGCCCATGCCATCTCGCCGGACGCTTCCTACGGGCATCCTGCCCTCCGGTCGCTCGATGGAAACCTCGCTTCGCCATCCTGGCTACGCTCGGTTTCCAACGCCGCTCGATTGGCATGGGCAACCCTGAGCAGTCCAACGGTTGGAAAAGCGGCAGTCGGGCGCAGGGGATTCGTCCCACCGAGCGAGGCGAGCCACAGCGCGCACCATGATCCTCTCGCCCCCCCTCCTCCTCGCGGCGACCGACCTCGCCGTCGCCCCACCGTGGCCGCCGCTCGCGGCGGTGGCGGCCGGCGTCGCGGTGGGGCTCTCGCTCGGCCTCACCGGCGGCGGTGGGGCGATCTTCGCGGTGCCGCTGCTCGTGTATTGGATCGGCGTCGATCCGCCGACGGCGGTGGCGATCTCGCTCGTCACCGTGGCCATCACGGCCGCGGTCGGCGCGGTCGAGCGGTGGCGGTACGGCCAGGTGGAGATTCCCACGGGCCTCTTGTTCGCGGCGGCCGGCATGCTCACGGCACCGCTCGGCAGCTGGCTCGGCAGCCGGATTCCGGAGCAGCCGCTGCTCGTGGCCTTCGCCGGATTGATGCTCGTGGTCGCGGCTCGGATGTGGCAAAAGGCAAGGAATGTCGAGGAGCGGCTGCCCCCGGCGGCCGTCGCGGCCGGCAGCGGCCCGGCCTGCCGCCGCGATCCCGAGGGCAGGCTGCGGATCACGAGCCGCTGCGCCACGGTGCTCGCCCTGGTGGGCCTGGCCGTCGGCCTGCTCTCGGGGCTGTTCGGCGTCGGCGGCGGCTTCCTGATCGTGCCGGCGCTCGTCACCTTCGCGGCGATGGGCGTGCCGCGGGCCGTGGGCACGTCGCTGTTCGTGATGACGCTCGTCGGCCTCGCGGCGGTCGCCTCGCAGCTCGCGGCGGGGCGGGAGCTTCCGCTCGGCGTCACCGGCGGCTTCGTCGCCGGCAGCATCCCCGGATTGTTCGCCGGCTCCGCGATCGGGCGGCGGCTCACGGGCCCCCTGCTCGCCCGCCTGTTCGCCGTCGCCATCGTGGCGGTCGCCGTGTTCGTGATCGCCCGCGAGCTGCTTGGGAACTGATATCCTGCCCGCGTCCGCTTGCCCCCTGCCTCGGAGGTCCCGCCATGGTTCGCCTGCCCACGTCAGCCGCCCTCACGTCAGCCGCGCTGGTCGCCCTCCTGATCTTCGCCCGCTCGGCGGCATCCGCGGCCGATCAGGCCCCGCCCGCCGCTGCCGCTCCCCCTCGGCTCTCACTGCCGCCGGAGTTCCCGCAGATCGAGGGCTACGGGTCGGTCGTGGCCCTGCCCGACGCCGGCGAGCGGCCGCGGATCGGCGGCCGCGTGGTGTTCGACACGACCGCGGCGGCGCCCGCCGGCAAGCCCAACCGGGGCCTCGAGAGCGCCGCCCGGCTCGTCAACCTCTACGCCAAGGAGGGCATGGCCGCCTCTCATCCCCAGATTGCCGTGATTCTCCACTTCAACGCGACGTCGGCCGCCCTGGCCGACGCGGCCCATGACCGGGCCGGCGGCGGCTCCAATCCGAACCGCGAACTGGTCGAGAAACTCTTAACGAACGGCGTGGAGATCTGGGTCTGCGGCCAGTCGGTGATCCGCGGCGGCCACGCGCTCTCCGACATCCTGCCGGGCATCAGGGTCGCCCACTCGGCGATGGTCTTCAACATGAATCGGCAGCAGGACGGCTGGGCGACCTTGGGCGTCTACTGACCGCCGCGTGGGAATCGTTTGCATGGGCCGTCGCCGCCGCCTTCGTTCACCGTCGATCGCGGTCGCCGCCATCGTCGCGGGCACGGTCGCTTCGATGGCCTGCGGCCAGGACTACCGCGAGCTCGACGCCGACCGCGACGCGTTCACTCCCGTGACCCACACGGTCGAGCAGGGCCATGCCCTGGCCGAGACCGCGTACACCTATATCGAGAACCGTACCGGCCCGGCCACCCACAGCCTGCCGGAGCTGCTCGTGCGGGCCGGGATCCTCGAGCGGGTGGAGCTGCGGTTCGGGGTCAACTACGAGGCAGGATCGGGGGGCAGCGTGGTCACGGCCGTGGAGTCGGGCGAGGGGGAGGAGGGGGGCGAGTTCGCCACGGAGGCGACGCTGCTGTACGGCCTCAAGGCGGCCGTGAGCGAGCAGGATGGCTGGATCCCGCGGAGCGTGGCGATCGTCGAGGCCTACACGCCCACGGCCGGCGATGTCTGGGCTACCGAGCCGTCCGCCACCTACGCCTTCGGCTGGGAACTCGACCAAGGCCAGCGGCTCGACGCCGGCATCCGCTATGTCTACGCCGCCAGCGAGGAGGGCACCTTCGACAAGTGGATGCCCTCGGTCGTGCTCCGGATGCCGCTCACCGAGCGGTTCGAGGTGCATGCCGAGTGGTTCGGCACCTGGACCGACGGCCTCGAGGACGAGAAGGTGCGGCCGTTCATCGGGCCCGGCTGGCACTACGTCCTGGTTCCGGGGTTCGAGCTCGGCCTGCGGGTGGGCTGGGGGCTCACCGAAGACGCCGCCAACTTCTACTCCGACTTCGGCTTCGCGGTGCGGTATTGAGCGCCGCTTGACCAGGACCGTCCCCGCACTCTCTCTATACAGACGCACAGTCTGCCGCCTGTCCCCTTGCGAGCGATTCCGACCTGGTCGTCGAGATCGTGAGCGACTCCTCCGTCCGGTAAGACACGGAGCGGCTGCCGGCCGCCTACCATGCGGCGGGCGTCCGCGAGTTCTGGCTCGTTGATGCCCGCGGCGCCGACGTGCGGCTCACGATCCACCGCTGGGAGCCCGCGGGCTGGGCGACCGCCCCCGGCCCGGGCGGCGCCTGTCTCTCGACGGTATTCGGATGCGGCTTCCTCCTCGAGCGCTCTCGCAATCCGCAGGGCCGGTTCGTCTACGACCTCTCCGTCGTGAACCCCTGACCGGCGGTTCGACCACGCTCCTGGCAAGCGACCCGCGAGCGGCCGTCCGGCGGGATGCCCCGGGGGGCATCACTTGCCCACGGGCACCCGCTCGACCAAGTCGAGGTTCTCGGCGTTGGCCGCGCCCCCCACGAGCACCAGGTGGTCGTCGCCGTCGCTCACGGCCCGGTGCACGATCCGCGGCACCACGCTCGCGACCGGCTCCCAGTGGCAGCCCGCCTCGGCGAGCCGGTGCACGCTGCCGTCGGCCACGCTCACGTGCACGACGCCGCCGACCGTGCAGGCCGCCGGCGCGAAGCCGTTGAGGGCCTCGCCCGGCAGGTCGGGGCCCTGGGCCCAGGTGCCCGCGGCGGGATCGAAGATGTCCACTCGACGACTGGCCTCCTCCTCCTCGGTGAAGCCGCCGATCACGTACAGCTTGCCCTCGTCCACCGCCGCGATCAGGGCCCGCCGTGAGAAGGGCTGCGGCAGCGCCTTCCAGCCCGCCTTGGGATCCGCCAGATCGAGGGCCAGCATCGTGTCGCACCAGTCTTCGCCGTCGTGGCCGAGCATGTTCCAGCCGCCGACCACGTAGAGCGTGTCGCCGACCACCGCCACGTCGTGGCTCGACCGCGGCTCCGGGATCGCCGGCAAGTCGGTCCAGGCCTTCGAGGCCGGGTCGTAGCAGGCCGCCGACGCGACCGAGTAGTTCTCGGCCGGGTCGCCCGGCTTGTTCCGCGGGTCCATCCCGCCGACGCGGTAGATCCTGCCGCCGTGCGTGGCGAGGTTCATCCCTTGGAGGGCCGGCCCGCCGGCGAGTTCCTCCCAGTCGCCGCCGCCGGAGAGCGGCCGGCGAAAGAACCGGCCGGAAACAGCCTCGGTCGAGTAGGTATGCACCGGCGCGACATGGCCGCCGTACGCGTACAGGTGGCCACCGCAGGCCACGACCCCCAGGCTCGAGGCCGCCACGGGCAGGGCCGGCAGCTTCTCGGTCTTCGTCAAGCTGGCATGCGTGTCCTTGGCCGCGCCGCGGTGGCCGGCGGGAACGTCCATCACGATCGTGGGGTAGTGCCGCTCTTCCACGTACGCCTCGCCCCCGTGCTCGCCCGGCTTGGAGACCACGTGCCGGGCCCAGGCGCCGTAGCGGCCGGCGGCGTCGAACACGGGGGTCTGGCCCTTGGCGTCGGTGACCACCTCCTGCTGCTTGCCGTCGGGCAGGAGCACGACCATTTTCGCATCGGCCACCGGCTCGCCCCGCGCGAGCAGTTGAAAGCGCACGGCGCCGGGATGGCCGGCCGGCACGATCTCCGCCGGCGACTCGGCGCCGATCCGGCCCGCCGAGCCGAAGGGATACCCGAGGCAGGCCTTGGGATGGTAGACGACGAGGAACGGCTTGGGGCCGTGCTTCATGACCCCGTGGGTGAGCGTGCCGTGGATCGCGCCCCGCGTCTGTTCGGGAAACTTGACGAACCGGGTCTCGCCGTCGCGGGCCAGCCTGAGAGCCCCCTCGGCGCCGGCGCCGTCGCGGGTCACGAGCTTCACGCCGTCTACGAGCGCGGGATCGACGTTGTCGTCGAGTTCGAGCGTCTCGCTGAGGATCACGCGCGCCTTGGCGGCCTCCGCGTCTGGCAGGACGAACACGAAGTGGGCGCGGGCGACGCCGGCTGCCAGAGCCATCGCACTCCAGGCGGTGAGACAGGCGTTTCGGCGGTTGACAGTCACGAGAAGCTCCTTGACCAAACGATTCATTGAAATGTCCTCGAGAATAGGTCAGGGAAGCGAGGCCGCCTCGCCGCCGGCCCGCGTGGCTGCAGCCCGGAGCACGGTCGGATCGACGGAATCCTCCACGAACCGGGTGGCCGTGTCGCCCATCACAAAAACGCAGCCATTGGGATGGTCGCTGCGGAATGTCTGGTATTCCCGATTACCGGTGATCAGCCTGCCCGAGTTGTACGCGCCGAAGAGCGACGCCATCGAGTAGCCGGCGTAGCCCATGCCCCACGACGTGTTGCCCCAACGCACCGCGAGGCGGTTGGTCCTGCAGAGGCTCCGCATGTAGTTGGACAGCCCGTAGTCAAGTTCCCCGGCGAGAACGGTCTTCGACAGGCCGTCGGAGACATTCCGCAGACGAACCGGCGGTTCCTTTTCGTCCACAAACAACCCGTCGTGCGGGATCAGCCAGGCGTCGCCTGAGCCCGTGCAAACGGCATAGCTGGCCGGCGCCCCCACCTCGTCGCACGTCGGGTCGGGAGCGTCGCGACGCAAGGTCATGCTCGGGCACAAAAAGAGCGGGATCCGCTGGGCGATCACGGCGGCGTTCTCCATGGCCGGCTTGGTCCGGTCGTACTGCTCGAAGGCGGCGGTCTCCTCCATCTGCGGAAGAATCTGCGTGAAGGCGCTGGCGAACGTGCTGCCGAAGGCGGTGGCCGCAGGAAAACGCTGCTTCGTGTCGGAAGAGATGGTAAACCCAAGTCCGATCTGCCGCAGGTTGTTCATGCACTGCGCGCGGCGGGCACTTTCGCGGGCCGACTGGACCGCGGGGAGCAGGATTCCGACGAGCACGGCAATGATGGCGATGACGACGAGGAGTTCGACGAGGGTAAACCCTCGTCGGGTTGCTCCGCCGCCGATTCCACCGTTCCCGTCACCTGCTTGCGACAGCGGCGCAGGAGCCTGCGGCGGCCATACCCCGCGGCCACCATTGCAGCCGCAGCCGCGGCTGCGGCCGTCGTGGCCGGCTCCGGCACCGGCGCGATGATCGCCGATGTGTCCACGGAGAATGCCCAGACCGAGACGTGGGCCCCCTTGTCCAAAGTGATCGTGAGCGGGCCACCATCCGTCGCGACGTCGCCCCACGCGTAGAGCAGCTCCTCGACCGTGGTGTTGTTGCCATCGCCGCTGGCTGTCCCGACGGTGACCTGCCGCAGGAGGTCGGCTGCGACCGTCGATGCACCAACGACCAACTGCGGCGTCGTCAGGAGCGATCCCTGGTCGCCGGTCGTGGCCCGGGCCTGCAGCAGGATCGTGCCCGGGGCGCCGGCCGTCAGGAACGAAGGGATCGAGAACGTGAACCGATCGGCCGTGAATGAATAGAGGTTGCCCGATCCGATGGGCAGTGTCGTGGTCACCATGCTCGCCGTGCCGGACGGCGCCACCGCAGGTACGAGCGAATCGCTTGGTGCGTACGAGTATTCCTCCGGATTGCTGTCCGGCACCGCGACCGGGCTGGAGAAACCCGGTGGATTGGCCCACTGATACCAGGTGGCGCCGGAATCCCCGCGCCAGTTGGGCACCAGAAGCTCGCCCCGAGATTCGGCGGGAGAGCAGAGCACGGCCCCGATCATCGTGCCGACAGCAACCAGGGCCAGCAGGAGCGACCGACGGAGGGAGACCACCAACTGAAGGATTGGGGAATTGGTGTGAACGGTTGGGGAATGCATGGATGACAATCCTCGAGGGGGGAGTGGAGACCGTCCGCGGCGAAACGGTGCCGCGGCGACGAATCAACCGGAGATTCATGCCGAGCGGCTCCTGACAGACCTGCCACGAGCAAGGCGGCGGGCGTCGCCGGAGCCGGGCCAGAGAGAGGGCCAGCGCCGGCGGCGATCCCGACGGATCACCGCGGTTGCATGGCAACGTGCCATGCAGATTGGCTGGCTGGCGGACGGGTCGAACCCGAGGCTGGCTGGCTTGATCCGAACTCCGCAGAGAAACGTCGCTTGACGGGCTGCTGCCGATTCCGGATAGTGAGATTCAATCTCACTGCAAGCAAGATATGTTTCTGTTTCAGCCTGTCAAGCTTTTTTTCAGGAACTGGTTTGGAAATGGCGAAGGGGCGAGAAAACGTCGGTCCTGAGGGGTCGGCAGGCATTGAGAACCGGGCGGAGTCGGATGCCTCACCGCCCGCCCCACCGCTCGAGATCAGTTCCGAGATCCTGCTCGCCGGCCGGACGGAGATTCGCATTCGCCACCGCGGCGAGATCTACCGGCTCACGCTCACCCGCGCGGGCAAACTGATCCTCCACAAGTGACGTTCCCCTTTGGCCGCCCGCCCATGAAGTCCCTCACCGAGCACCTGACGATCAACCTCCCAGCCCGGATGGCCTTCCTCAACATCACTCCCCAGGTCGAGGCGGTCGTGGCCCGGTCCGGCATCCAGGAGGGCCTGTGCCTGGTCAACGCGATGCACATCACGGCCAGCGTGTTCATCAACGACGATGAATCCGGCCTCCACGAGGACTACGCCCGCTGGCTGGAGAAACTCGCACCCTTCGACGCCGACCCGAAGGTGTATCGCCACAACCGCACCGGCGAGGACAACGCCGACGCCCATCTCAAGCGGCAGGTGATGGGCCGCGAGGTGGTGGTGGCGATCACGGCCGGCAAACTCGACTTCGGCCCCTGGGAGCAGATCTTCTACGGCGAGTTCGACGGCCGCCGCGCGAAGCGGGTGCTGGTCAAGGTGATCGGGGAGTAGGCCCATCGGGCGAGCGAAGGGCAGGCGGATCGGTCGCGTAGCGAGCGTCCGGCGAGATGGCACGGGCAACCCCGAGCCTGCGCCACCAAAGGCGATTGCGCTCGCTTGATTCCGGCCACGCGGCCCGCGAATAGTTCCCCGGCGAGAAACCAGCCGCGCGAGTGACAGGGCCGTCTCCATCATGGGAGAACCCTCCGTGACTCGAGCCACGCCCCCCTGCTGGATCGCCCTGCTGCTGCTCCTTGCCGCCGCTTCGGGCTGCCGCCCCCTTGCCGCCCCTGCCGCCGGGCCGCCACCCCGCGACCCGGCGAGCTTCATGCCCCCGACCGGCATCGCCCGGCCTCGAGCCAACGGGCCCCGCGAGAAGGTGAAGCTCGGCGACCCCGCGCTCCTCGCGGGCATCCCCGGCGAGGGGCCGCTTGTGCTCTCGACGCTCACCACGTGGCTTGCCGACCCGGCCAGCCACGTGCCGCTGGAATACGAGCTGCCCGCCTGGCTCCAGCCCGGCGCCGGGCAGGTCAAGGATCTCGCCGACAATCCCCCCACGCGGGCCAAGATCGAACTCGGCCGCCAACTGTTCTTCGATCCGCGGCTCTCGCTCGACGGCACCGTGAGTTGCGGCACCTGCCACGAGCCCGAGCATGGGTTCACGATCGCCACCGCCGTGGCCCGCGGCGTAGACGGCCGCGAGGGCCGCCGCAATCCGCCTGCGTTGCTCAACCGGATCATGCTGGCCGTGGGCGACGACCGGCAGTTTTGGGACGGCCGCGCCGTGTCGGTCGAGGATGCCCTGCTCCACGCCCTCGCCGACGCCCGCGACATGGCGGCCGACCCCGAGGAGACGCTCGCCAAGCTCCGCGACATC
The DNA here is from genome assembly GCA_044355515.1 of Pirellulales bacterium. Lineage (GTDB taxonomy): Bacteria > Planctomycetota > Planctomycetia > Pirellulales > UBA1268 > QWPN01. The sequence goes on along the minus strand of JBIKXY010000001.1, from coordinate 14,254 downwards.
GAGTGCTACCGGATCCAGTTCGAGGCGTCGTATGGCGGCGTTTCCTGGTCGGCCCTCGGCGACGCGCTCGGCCAGTTCGTGCACTGTCTGGTGACCGGCGACGCCCCCTTCGACCATGCCGTTCGCTGGCGCACCTACGAGACGCTGCCGCCGGAGGTGCTCGCGGCTGATGCGGTGCTCGCCGCCCGCCACGCGGCGGCCCGGGTGGCGGCCGAGCGCCACCCGCTGTCGGAAGCCGCCCGCCGGGGCGAATCGCTCTTCTTCGGCAACCGGGCCTGGTGCAGCGCCTGCCACAACGGCGTCAACTTCACCGACGAGAGTTACCACAACACGGGCGTGGGGCTCGATTCGCTCGACCCCGACCTCGGCCGGTACGAGGTCACCGGCCGTGACGAGGACTGGGGGGCCTTCAAGACGCCCACGATCCGCGGCGCCGTCCACACCGCGCCCTACATGCACGACGGCAGCGTGGCCACGCTCCTGGATGTGATCGAATGGTATGCCCACGAGGGCCGCCGCAACCGCAACCTCGACTATCGCTACCGGCGGATTCCGGGCGGGATCCTCACGACGGAGGACAAGCACGACCTCGTCGCGTTCATTGAGGCCTGCTCCGGCCCGCTGCCGGTGGTCGAGCAGGGGCGGCTGCCGCTCGACCCCCAGCACGCCGACGACCGCGACCGCCCGCGGAACGGCCGTCAGGCAGACGCCCGGCCGTAGCTCCTCCCCACGATTGCCGGGCCCGGCACCGCCACCGCCATCAAAGCCCCCTTGCGCGATGACGCCTGCCACGCGTGTTGGCATGGCGGCCCTCATGACGCATGAAATATCCGTCAGCCGCAGGCGTACGGACGAAAAAAGAGGCAGTCCAGGCAGGCTGCGGCACTTGCGGCGACTTCAGTGGCGGTGCGGATTATGCCGATTTTGAGGTGGGGTGCTGCGCTCGCACGGTGCGACGCCACCCCGCCTGGAAATCCCCTTGCCCGCGGTTCCACAGGTCGCCCGCCGCTTTTCAGCGCCCGCATGGGCGCTTGCGGTGATGCTCTGCGCGTCCACATCCGCTCAAGAGCCAGCCCTGCCGCCGGCCCCGGAGCCGCCCGCAGTGCCCGAGGGCATCGCGGCCGAACTCGCCTCCCTGCAGGCCCAGATCGACGAGCTCCGCGCTGCGGCCGCGAAGCGTAAGCCCGAGAAGAGCAGTGACTCGTCCAAGCCCAACAAGCTCTCGCCCCACGGCAAGCCCACGCTCGATTTCGGCGGGCAGCTCCAGGCCGACACCGTCTACTTCAGCCAGGATGCCGAGAGCATCGCCACGGTGGGCGACCTCCAGGACGGCAGTCAGTTTCGCCGGCTCCGGCTCGTGGCCCGCGGCCAGACCTGGAAGCAGCTGCAGTATGCGCTCGGGGTGGACTTCGCCTTGGCCAATCAGCCGGCCTTCCTCGACAACTACCTCGAGGCCAATGAACTGCCCTGGATTCAGAACATCCGCGTGGGCCACTACTTCGAGCCCTTCAGCCTCGAGCGGGTCACCCAGAACCGCAACAACACCTTCATGGAGCGGTCGCTCGTCGACACCTTCGCCCCGGCCCGCAACATGGGCGTGATGGCCTTCGGCTGGGCCGACAGCGAGCTTGCCACCTGGCAGATCGGCACCTTCCGCACCAACAGCGACAACATCGGCAACGACACCTTCGACAGCGGCCAGGCCCTGACGATGCGGGGCACCTGGCTGCCGTTCTACGACGAGGAGAGCGAGGGCCGCTCCTACCTCCACCTCGGCGCCGCCTACAGCTACCGGGCCACTCAGAACAACCAGGTCCGGTTCCGCAACACGCCCGAAATCCGCAAGGCCCAGCCGCTCGGCTCTCCCTCGGCCAATCCCGCCACGCCCCCCTTCGCCCCGATCTTCGTCGACACGGGCAACATCCCGGCCGACTCGTTCCAGCTCTTCGACCCCGAGTTCGCCCTGATCCTGGGGCCCGTGTCGCTGCAGTCGGAATACGCCTTCGCCTTCGTGGACCAGATCGACGGGCCGCAGCTGTTCTTCAACGGCTATATGGCCCAGCTCAGCTGGTTCCTCACCGGCGAGCACCGCCCCTACGACCGCAAGGCCGGCATCCACACCCGGATGCCGGTCCGCGACGAGTTCTTTCTCGTCCGTTCCGGCCGCGGCAGGCGGTTCGGCCTCGGCGCCTGGGAACTCGCCGCCCGCTTCTCCAACATCACCCTCAACGACAAGAACGTCCAGGGCAACAACATGACCGACTTCACGGCGGGCCTGAACTGGTACCTGAACCCGTATTCGCGGGTGAAAATCAACTACGTGCGGGCCTTCTTGGAAGACACCCGGGTGGGCAACAGCATGACCGACGCCTTCGGGCTGCGGCTCGACACCGAGTTCTGACTCCACGCCCGCCGGGCCATCCCTGGCCCCGGCGGGCTGGCGGCCCGCCGGCCGCACTGGCTTTACGGCGGCAATGCCATCCCTGGCCATTTCCGCCTTGCCGGGCCTCCGCCCGGCGGCCGCACCTCCGGGCGGCCGTGTTCGTGCGCGGTTTTGGCACGCGGCGTTGGTTCAGACGAATCTCATCCGATGCCGCTTGCCAACTCGTCAATCGTTGGACTGCGAGGGGTTGCCCATGCCAATCGAGCGGCGTTGCTGGCCGAGCGCAGCCAGGATGGCGAAGCGAGGCCCGCATCGAGCGACCGGAGGGCAGGATGCCCAAAGGGAGCGTCCGGCGAGATGGCATGGGCAACCCCGAGCCCACACCGCAAGACGTCCGGCGAGATGGCACGGGCAACCCCAAGCGTAGCCAGTGACCGCGGTCACGCGCGGCCGCGGAGCATGCCGTGCCAGTAGAGCCGCGGCAGGATCTGCGTCTTGAGCAGCCACATGCTGTAGCGCTCCTTCGACTGGTCGAAGGGAAACGACTCGGCCGGCTGCTGGTCGTAGTCGAACTCGGCGAGCATCATCTTCCCGTAGCCGGTCACCACCGGGCAGGAGGAATAGCCGTCGTACGAGGCCGTGAGCGGCTTGCCCTGCATCGCCGCCCGCAGGTTGGCGACGAGCACCGGGGCCTGCTTGCGGACCGCCGCCCCCGTCTTCGAGGTGGGGAGACCGGCCGCGTCGCCGAGCGCGAATACGTTGGCATAGGTCGGGCTTTGCAGCGTGTGCTTGTCGGCGGCGCACCAGCCGTGCTCGTCGGCCAACGGGCTCGAGCGGACGACGTCGGGCGGCCCCATCGGCGGCGTCACGTGCACCAGGTCGTAGGCCACGGAGTGGCGGTCGTGGGTGTCCAGGTTCTCGAACACCGCCTCGCGGGCGTCGGGCCGGAGTTCCACGAGGGTGTGCCGAAACATCGTCTCGATGCCCCGCCGAGCCACCACCTGTTCGAGCGTGCGACGGTATTTCTCGACCGCGAAGATCGCCTTGGCCGGCGAGGCGAACACCACCCGCGACCGGTCGCGGACGCCCTGCCGCCGGAAGGCGTCGTCGGCGAGATACATGATCTTCTGCGGCGCGCCGCCGCACTTCACGGCCGTGTTGGGCACCGTAAACAGCGCCGTGCCACCCTTGAAGTTGCGGATGCACTCCCAGGTGTAATCCACGTGCTTGACGGAGTAGTTGCTGCAGATGCCGCGGGTGCCGACGCCTTCGGCCAGGCCCGGGATCGCCGTCCAGTTCACCTGGATGCCGAGCGCCACGACGAGCCAGTCGTAGGTGATCCGCTCGCCGCCGGCGGTGGTGACGGCGTTGCCCGCGGGCTCGATCGCGGCCACGCGGTCGCGGATCCATTCCACGCCGCGGGGGATGTAGTCGGCCTCGGGGCGGCGGCTGGCCGAGAGCGGAAACACGCCCGCCCCTACGAGCGTCCAGAGGGGCTGGTAGTAATGGTCGGCCGAGGGCTCCACGATCCCGATGCCGAGCCGGGCATCGGCCCGCCGTAGCCGGGCCGCGACCGTGATGCCCGCCGTGCCGCCGCCGAGAATCAACACGGGAACGTGGCGGGGCGTGGCCATGGGCGGGCTCCTCCGAAAAGGACTGTTGCCGGAAAGTCATCCAAATATATCGCGATTCGACGATATGTCAATGCCGCTCGGACTTTCGCCGCTGGCTCGCGGTGTCTGGTACACCCTGTGACCATGGACTTGAATCAACGCATCCCTACGCCCCGCGGGCTTGCCGGCACGCCCCAGCACCCGCCGCGGACCCCGGACCGATGAGCCGCCCGCCGTTTCTGGTCGCCGAAGAGGTCGCTGCGGCCGTCGCCGCCGGCCGGCCGGTCGTCGCGCTCGAGACCACGCTCGTCACCCACGGGCTGCCGCAGCCCCACGGCCTGCGGGTGGCCGAGGCGCTCGAGGCGGCGGCCCGCGAGGCCGGGGCCACGCCCGCCACGATCGGCATCCTCGCCGGCGCCGTCCGCGTCGGGCTTTCGCCAGGCGAGCTTGCATCCCTCGCCGCCAGCGACGCCGCCAAGGTAAACCCCGGCAACCTCGCGGCCGTGGTCGCTTCCGGCCGGGCCGGCTCGACCACCGTCGCCGCCACGGCCTGGGCCGCCGCACGGGCGGGGATTCGGATCTTCGCTACCGGCGGCATCGGCGGCGTCCACCGCGATGCGGCCGAGAGCGGCGATGTGTCGGCCGACCTGACGGCGCTCGCCCGCCAGCCCGTGGCCGTTGTCTGCGCCGGGGCCAAGGCGATCCTCGACCTCCCCCGCACCCGCGAACTGCTCGAGACGCTCGGCGTGCCCGTGCTCGGCCTCGGCACGAGCGAGTTTCCGGCGTTTTATCGGCGGTCGAGCGGGCTCCCGATCGACGCCCGCTGCGACTCGCCCGCCGAGGCCGCCGCGGCGATCGCGGCCCACTTCGCCCTCGGCCTCCCGGGCGGGCTGGTCGTGGCCAACCCCATCCCGGGCGAACACGAGCTGCCCGCCGATCTCCATGACACCGCCCTGGCGACGGCGCTCTCCGACGCCGCCGCAGCCGGCGTCCGCGGCCGCGACGTGACCCCATTCCTGCTCGAGCGGATGCGGGCGCTCACCGGCGACGCGAGCCTCGCAGCCAACGAGGCCCTGCTCCTCAACAACGCCACAGCGGCCGCCCGGATCGCAGTCGCCCTCAATCACAGATCGGATTGAGTACACATCTCCTCCGAGGGTGACGTGCCGCGAGGGGCTGCCCATGCCAATCGAGCGGGGTAGGAAACCGAGCGTAGCCAGGATGGCGAAGCGAGGTTTCCTTCGAGCGACCAGAGGGCAGGCGGGCACCGATCCGCCGTAGGCGGATCGGTCGCGAAGGAAGCGTCCGCGAGATGGCATGGGCAGCCCCGAGCCACGCGGACGCCAGCACCTTTCCTATACTCAGCATCGCACCGCCGCCCCCACCCAACGCCATGTCCGACATCGCCTCACTCGCCGCCCGGCTCACCGATCCCGATCCCGCCGCGCGGCTCGCCGCCGCCGAGCAGCTCGCGCAGGCGGGCGAGGCGGCCGCCCCCGCCGCGGTGCCGCTCGTAAAGGCCTGCGGCGATGCCGACGACCTGGTGCGGGAGCAGGCCGTGGCCGCGCTCGAGGAACTCAGGTCCCCGCCGGCGGCCGCGATTCCCGACCTCGTTTCGCTCGTCGCCGCGACCGATCCGCTCACCGCCTACTGGGCGGTCACGCTCCTGGGGCGATCTGGGGAGGATGCGGCGGCCGCGGTGGCGGCGTTGACCAAACGGCTCGGAGGCTCGGCCCCGCCGGAAGTCGCCCAGCGGGCGGCGTGGGCTTTGGGCAAGATCGGGCCAGCTGCCGGCTCCGCTGCGGTCGCCCTGCGGACCGCGGCCGCCTCCACCGATCCACGGCTGGCCCGGCTCGCGGCCGAGGCGCTGGCCGCGGTGGGCGGGTGAAGCCCGCGAAGCCATCCGGCCGCCCCGCGGAAGCGGCATGATCGGCAGGCTGTGCGGCCGATACCGGGGATGTGCGCCGGTCATCGTCCAGCCCGACCCCGCGACCCCGCCGTCACCTGCTCGTGGCGGTCGCCTGGTGCCTCGCGCTCGTGTGGCCCGCCGCGGCCTCGGCCCAGCCCGCGGCCAAGCCGTGGGATGCCGTCCTGATCGCCAGCTTCAATATTCAGGTGTTCGGCGAGTCGAAGCTGGCCAAGCAAAACGTCGTCGAGGTGCTGGCCCGCGTGGTGCGGAAGTTCGACATCGTGGCCATCCAGGAGGTGCGGGCCAAGTCGGACGAGATCATCCCCCGCTTCATCCAGGCGGTGAACGCCGACGGCAGCCGCTACCACTACGTGATCGGCCCGCGGGAGGGCCGGACCGTGAGCAAGGAGCAATACGTCTTCGTCTACGACACGACCCGGATCGCGGTCGATCCCGCCTCGCTGGGGAGGATCCCCGACCCCTCCGACCGGCTCCACCGCCCGCCGATGGTGGCCCGGTTTCGCACGCTGGTCACGCCGGCCGAGGCCGCCTTCACCTTCTGGCTGGTCAACACCCACACCGACCCGGACGAGGTGCCAGAGGAGCTCGCCGCGCTCACCGACGTGTTCCTGGCGATGCAGCGGGCCCGGCCCGACGAAGACGACGTGATCATGCTGGGCGACTTGAACGCCGGCCCACCCGAGTTTGGCTCCTTCCAACGGATTCCCGGCGTCGGCTGGGCCGTCGGGGGCACGACCACCAACACCCGGCGGACGAAGACGTATGACAACCTCGTCTTCGCCCGCCCGCAGACGACCGAGTATCTGGGCGCCTGGGGCGTGCTCGATCTGCAAACTGCCTTCGGGCTGCCGCTCAACAACGCGCTCGAGGTCTCCGACCACAATCCCGTCTGGGCCGCCTTCTCTCCCGTCGAAGTCCGCGGGCAGCAGCCGGCCCTGCCCCTGGCCGCCCAGCCGATGACCGTGCGCTAGCCGCCCGCCCGCATCCCCCGCAGCACGAGGTCGTGGAAGCTCACCACGCCGATCACGGTGCGGTTTTCGACCACCGGGGCCCGCATGATCCCGAACCGCTCGAGCAGCCGGGCGCAGTATCGGATGTCCATCTCCGGGTCGATGCCCAGCACCGGCTTGCTCATGATCTCGTAGAGGTTGACGCGGTCGGGCGAGCGGTCGGCCGCCAGCACCTTCTTGGCGATGTCGGAGAGCAGCACGATCCCGTACTCGTCGTCGGGATGCCGCTTGTCCACGATCAGGGCCCGCGTCTGCTCGTGCCGCATGCCGGCCAGCGCCTCCCGCACGGTCAGCTTGCCGTCCACGAGGTCGAACTCCCGCTTCATCACGTCGCGGACGCGCACGACCTGCCGGTCGCTCTGCCGGTCGCTCATAGGTGCTGCTCCAGTGTGGGGGCGATCGAGGCGGCCTGGTGGGCCACGCCCACCGCATCCTCCACGTCGATCATGAACGCGATGCCCGTGCCGGGCGACGAGTCGAATCGGCCGGTCCGCTCGATCGTCTCGAGGATCGGCCGGGCCAGATGCTCCTCCACGAGCAACAGGAGCACGTCCCGCTGGGTCTCGAGCGAGAGGCCGAAGAAGGTCTTGGCGGGCCTGAGCCCCTCGCCGCGGGCGTTGGGGATGATCGTGGCCCCGGTGGCGCCGGCGGCCCGGGCCGCCTGCATCACGTCGCAGGTCTTGTCGTCGTCGCAGAAGGCGATGATCAGCTTGAAGTGCATGTCGTTCAGCCCTCCGCGGACGAAGCCCGCCGGCGGCGGCGGGCCCGCCAGTCGGCCAGTTGGGCGTAGCCCATCACCGTGAGCATAGGAAACAGCGCGGCCGACGCAATCAGCCCGAAGCCGTCGGCGAGCGGCGACCGCCCCGGCAACTGCTCCGCCAGCCCCAGGCCGAGCGCCGCCACCATCGGCACGGTGACGGTGGAGGTGGTCACGCCGCCGGAATCATAGGCCAGCGGCACGATCGCCCGCGGGGCCAGGAACGTCTGGATCACGACGAGCAGGTAGCCCGCGATCATGAACAGCGGCAGCGGAATCCCGGCGCAGATCCGCACCACGCCGAGCGTCACCCCCGTGCCGGCCCCCAGCGCCACGGCGATCCGGAGCCCGAGCGGATTGATGCTGCCGCCGGACACCTGACCCGCCTTGACCGCCACCGACATCAGTGCTGGCTCGGCGATCGTGGTCGCGAAGCCGAGGCAGAAGGCGAACAGGTAGGTCGTCCGATACGACGTCCAGTCGAGCTCGGCCGCGGCCCGCCCCTGCGACACGAAGACCGGATCGGAGAGTTGGCGGGCCATCGCTTTCCCCAAGGGAAACAGGCCCACGTCCAGGCCGACGAGAAACACCGCCAAGCCGGCGATCACCGCCGCCAGGCCGACCAGCAGCCGGGCCGGGGCGGTCACCGGTCGTCGCAGGACGACGAACTGGAAGAAGGCGATCACGGCCACGATCGGGACCACGTCCCGGATCGTCGAGGCCAGGGAGCCGAGCAGGCGAATCGTGATGTCGGCAAGCAGGTCGGGCATGAGCGCCGCTCCGGTCACTCCCCCGGCCCGGCGACGGGCCAGGCCGTGCCGAACAGGAGCACGAACACGATCGGCGTCAGCGAGGCCAAAGCGATCAGGCCGAACCCGTCCACCAGCGGGTTGCGGCCGCGGATGCTGCCGGCGAGCCCCACCCCCAGCGCCGCGGTCAGCGGGACGGTGATCGTGGAGGTCGTGACGCCGCCGGAGTCGTACGCCACCCCCACGATCTCCGCCGGGGCCAGCGGCGTCAGCGCCATCACGGCCAGGTAGCCGCCAATGATCAGCCATTGGAGCGGCCAGCCGAGGAGAATCCGCAGCACCCCGATCACGAGCGCCACGCCCACCGCGAGAGCGACCGTCAGCCGCAGCCCGGTCTGCCAGGCGTTGCCGCCACCGGTGACTTTCCCGGCCTCGGCCGCCACGGCCACCAGCGCCGGCTCGGCCACGGTCGTGCCGAACCCCAGCGCGAAGGCGAAGGCGACCAGCCAGGGCACGCTCCCCTTGCGGGCGAAGGCATGGGCCAACTGCTCGCCGATCGGAAACAGCCCCAGCTCCAGGCCGAACACGAACAGCGTCAGCCCGAGCACGACCAGCCCCAGGCCGGCCGCCACCGAAGCGAAGTTTTCCAGCGGCTGTCGGAAGACGAGCAGTTGGAAGGCGGCGATCACGACGATGATCGGCAGCAGGTCCCGGAGGCTGCCGAGCATCGCCCCGCCGAATCCGGCAGCCGCCGAGAGGAGATGACGAATCCTTGCCAACTGCATCGTGCGAGACTCTCGGCGACACTCAGCCCGGCACGGCAGCCGAAGGCGCCGAAGTCTACCGCGAATAGACTTTTGGCTCATGCGCGAACCCCAATGAAAGGCTGAAGGGGTTGCCCATGCCAATCGAGCGGCGTAGGAAACCGAGCGCAGCCAGGATGGCGAAGCGGGGTTTCCTTCGAGCGAGCGGAGGGCAGGATGCCCGCAGCGAGCGTCCGGCGAGATGGCATGGGCAACCCCGGCGCACTTGTGTTGACGCACCCAACACGCTGACAAGACCGCACCTCTTGCGTTCACGTGCCGCTCGAGCCCCCCATGCCCTCCCCCTCCACCGCCAGCTCCCACCTCGCCGACCCGGTCGCGCGGCACATGCGGGCCGACTTCGCCCGGCTCGCGCTCGACCAGACCGTCGGCGAGGCGATCGCTACCGCCCGCGCCACGCCGCCCGAGGGGCGGATTATCTACTTCTACGTGCTCGACGCCGAGGGGCGGCTGGCCGGCGTGGTGCCCGTCCGCCGGCTGCTGCTCTCGCCCGACGCGACGCCCGTCCGCGACGTGATGGTCACGCGGGTGGTCACGATTCCCGCCGCGGCCACCGTGCTCGACGCCTGCGAGTTCTTCCTGCTCCACAAGCTGCTCGCGTTTCCGGTGGTGGACGACCAGCGGCGGATGCTCGGGATCGTGGACGTGGACCTCTACACCGAGGAGCTCGCCGACGTCGACCGCCGCGAGGAGCTCGACGACTTGTTCCAGCTGATCGGCGTGCACTTCGAAGACTCCCAGGCCCGCTCGCCGGTGGCCGCCTTCAAGAGCCGGTTTCCCTGGTTGCTCGCCAACATCGGCGGCGGGATCATGGCCGCCTTCCTCTCGGGGCTGTTCCAGGCCGAGCTGGAGAAGGCCGTGGCGCTGGCCCTGTTCGTGCCGGTCGTCTTGGCCCTCGCCGAGAGCGTGGCGATCCAGTCGGTGAGCATCGCGCTGCAGCGGCTGCACGGCCGCCGGCCGTCGCTCGCGGCGATCGCGGGGGCCGTCCGGCACGAGTCGGCCACGGGCGTGATGCTCGGGGGGGCGAGCGCCGTGGCGGTGGCGCTGGTGGCGGTCGCCTGGCTCGGCCAGCCGACGGTGGCGCTGGCGCTCTTCGGGGGAATCACGGGGGGCGTGATCTGCGCCGCGGTGATCGGCGTGGCGATGCCCAACCTGCTGCGGCTCTTCGCCCGCGAGCCGCAGGTGGCCGCCGGCCCGGTGGCCCTCGCGGCCACCGACATGGTCACGCTGGTGATCTACTTCTCGCTGGCCCGGCAGCTGCTCGGTTGAGCGGCCCGGCAGGGAATCCCGAAAAAACTGAATTGACATATCGTCATATGTCGATATATTTGGCTAGTGATCATCGCCGCCCGAGCGATTTGGGCCCGGGTTCCGCAGGGAGCGGTTTTGTGACCCCCACCACCTCCGCACCTTCATCCCGCCGCCCCGCCGCCAGGCAACGCGGCCTGATCCCGCTCGAGTCACTCGGCCAGGCGGCCGAGTGCCTGCGGACGCTTGCCCACCCCCACCGCCTCCGGATCGTCGAAATGCTGCTCGGCGGCCGCTACACGGTTGGCGAACTCGCCGAGGCCTGCGGCATCCCCAGCCACATGGCCAGCGAGCATCTCCGGTTGATGCAGCGGTGCGGCTTCCTCGACTCGGCCCGCGAGGGCCGCACCGTCTACTACGCGATCGTCGAGCCGCATCTCGCCAACATCATGAACTGCATCGCCGACCGGTTCGGCGGCAAGGAACGCCGCTGACCGCCGGCCCGTTTTCCCACCCCGAGGAGTGTGCCCCATGGTCGCCACCATCTCCCCCAAGCAGCTGCTGGACCTCCGCCGCCGCGGCGACGCGATCAATCTGATCGACGTCCGCACGCCGGCCGAATACGGCGAGGTGCACGTCGACTTCGCCCGCAACGTGCCGCTCGACCGGCTCGACCCCAAGCAGGTCGCGGCCGACCACGCGCAGCACGGCGGGCCGATCTACTTCGTCTGCCGCTCGGGCGGCCGCAGCAAGACGGCCTGTGAGAAGATGATCGCGGCGGGCATCGCCGATGTCGTCAGCGTCGAGGGGGGCACCGCCGCCTGCGACGCCGCGGGTCTGCCCGTCGTCCGCGGCAAGCAGGCGATCTCCCTCGAGCGGCAAGTGCGGATCGCGGCCGGGGCCCTCGTGGCCATCGGCGCGGCCCTGGCGGCCTTCGGGCCCGATCAGCTTTGGAAGAGCATCGGGGCCGGCCTGGCCGGGTTCGTCGGCTGCGGCCTGGTGTTCGCGGGGGTCACCGACACCTGCGGGATGGCGATGCTGATCTCGCGGATGCCCTGGAACCAGGCTCCGGCCGCCACCTGCTCACGGCTCCTGCTGGCCGCGATCGTGGCCGCGGCCGCCGCCGGCCCCGCAGCCGCGGCCGGCCACACCAAGGATCCGCTGCCGGCCGTGCAGCAGGCCGTCGCGGGCGGGCAGGCGGTGATCATCGACGTCCGCGAGCCCGACGAGTGGGCCCAAGGCCACATCGCCGGCGCCCGGCTCGTGCCCCTGAGCACGCTCGAGCAGGCCCTCGATCCGGCCCGGCTCGCGGCCCTGCTCCCCAAGGACAAGATCATCTACTGCCACTGCCTGATGGGGGGCCGCTGCCTCGAGGCCGCCGCAATCCTGGGGCCCCTCGGCTACGACGTGCGGCCGCTCAAGCAGGGCTATCCGCAGCTGATCCAGGCCGGCTTCCCCGCCGCCGTGGGCAACTGAGGCCTGCCTCAACCCTCCAGCCACTCGGGCTTGAACAGCATCGTCAGGCCGAGGGCCAGGATCACGCCGCCGCTGACGAGCTTGAGCCAGCGGCCACCGGTCTCCTGGAGCTTGAACCGGGCCAGCGACAGCACCACGCCCGCGACCATCAGCGCGTCGTCGAACATGTAGGCCGCGATGTAAAGCCCCAAATACCCGTAGCGGGCCGCGGTCGAGTAGCCCCGCTGCGTGAGGATGCCCGTGTAGAGGGCCGGCAGCCCGGCGGTGCAGAGCAACTCCACGAGGTTGACGAGTACCGCCAGCACGAAGGCGGCCCCGATCGCCGCCGGCAGGTTCTCCGCGTTCACGATCCCTCGGATCCGGGCGTAGATGCCGGGCTTCGCCGACTCGGGGATCGAGAGCGACGGCCCCTGCTTGAAGGCAAAAAAGTCTTTCACGTGAACCAGCCCGATCACGACCGCCAGCCCGCCGAGCGCGAGCTGCACCGGCCGCAGCATCCCGATCCACTCGAACACGCTCAACCAGGCCGCCATGAAGGCGAAATAGGCGGCGCCGCTGACGAGGACGAACGTGCCCGCGATCGCCAGGATCTTCGTCCGGTCGCGGAGGTTGACGAGGATCGAGAGCAACAAGAGCAGCACCCACATCGCGCAGGGATTGAACCCGTCCACCAGGCCGATCGCCACCGTGAACAGCGGCATTCCGAGTTGCCGCGGGTCGAGCCGGCCGAGCCAGGGCACGTCCACCGCCTCGTCATCGTCGCCCGCGGACGCCTGGGGAGGCGGATCCTCGCCGACCGGAGCCCTGCAGGGCCGCGTCCAGGGCTCGAGGATCCGCTCCAGGCGGGGCCGCATCGCCTCGGGCCGGTCGAAGCCGACGACCAGCCGATCGCAGAGGTGGAACACCGGCACGCTCGCCGCCGCGGTCTTGTGGCGGCGGACCAAATCGGCCAGCGCCGTCCGGGCCCCGGCGTCGGCCGTCAGGTCGAGAACGACCGGCCGCAGCCCCGGGTAAGCGGCGACCAGTTCGGGAAGCCAGTCCTTGGCCTTGCCGCAGCGGCCGCAGCCGCGCCGGGTGTACACCTCGATGCTGCAGGCGGCCGCGACCCGACGGAGCACGGCGTCGGGATCCCGGGCCGCGGGCACGGCGGAGCCGCAAGCCAGCACCACGGGCAGGTCGGCGGCGGCAAACCCGTGCTGCGCCGCGGCCGCCACCAGCGCCGCCTGATCCTCGGGCACGGTATCGACGAACCGCCGCACGACGGTGATCCCGCCCCGCTCCGCGGCGAACGCTTCCAGCCGCGTCATCACTGGGCCGGCCGCCTCGTCGGCCGAGGCCGCGAACACATCGATCGTCAGGCACCGCGGCTCGGCGGCCGGGGCGGCCAGCGCCGGCGTCGAAACCACCACCGCGGCCAGCAGTGCGACCGCGGTCAGGCAGGCGGATCGGACCATGATGGAGCATCCTGGGCCCGAAAGCCTCAAGCCTATACCAGCCGTCCAGCCTCGGGCGGATGCCCCCGGCCATGCCTACGGCAGTTCGCGGATCCGAAGATTGCGAAACTCCACGGGCAAGCCCTCCGATTCCAGACAGAGGTGGCCGGTCGCCGGCCGGCAGTCGCTGCCGCCCGACACTTCGTGACCGCCGACCCGGGCCCACCCCACGGCGGCACGACTCCGGGCTCAGCCGCGCCGCAACACGAAGCCCTCGATCGCCTCGTACTCCGGCAGGCCGAGCTTGTCGTAGAGCCTCGCGGTGTCGCGGTTGCGGTCCTCGGCCCGCTGCCAGAACTCGCGGGGGTCGGTCGGCCCGGGAAACACGGCCCGGTCCTTCTGGCTCTCGTGTTTGAAGATCGCCATCCGCTTTCGCTCCACCTCGTCGGGCGAAAGCGGCACCGCCATGTCGATCTCGTGCGGGTCCCACTCCTGCCAGGCGCCCCGGTAGAGCCAGCACTCGCAGTCCTTGGCCCAGTCGCGGCCGGCGAGCTGCTCGAGCGCCGCGAACACCGCCGCCAGGCAGACGCGGTGCGTGCCGTGGGGGTCCGAGAGGTCGCCGGCGGCGTAGACCTGATGGGGCTTCACCTCGTCGAGCAGCCGGGCCGTGATCGCGATGTCCTCGGGGCCGAGCGGGTTCTTGCGCACCCGCCCGGTTTCGTAGAAGGGCAGGTCGAGGAAGTGGATCCGCTCGGGGTGCACGCCGGAGGAGCGGGCCGCCGCCCGGGCCTCCGTGCGGCGGATCAGCCCCTTCACGGCCTGGAGTTCCGG